>JBBQZG010000211.1:0-1714 GCA_038207945.1 Burkholderiales bacterium | reverse complement strand
CTTGATCGGGCGCAGCGCCACGCCGCTGTCAAAGGCGGCTTGGGCAACCGCCGGCGCCACCTTCATCATCAGGCGCGGGTCAAAAGGTTTCGGAATTAGGTACTCCCGGCCAAAAGCCAGAGGCTCGCCCGAATACGCCGCAGCCACCACTTCGCTTTGTTCGGCTTGGGCCAGCTCGGCAATGGCATGCACCGCTGCCATTTCCATCTCAACCGTGATGGTCGAGGCACCGGCATCCAGTGCGCCCCGGAAAATGTACGGAAAACACAGAATGTTGTTGATCTGGTTCGGGTAATCGGAGCGCCCTGTGCCAATGATCGCGTCATCGCGCACGGTTTTGACTTCTTCGGGTGTGATTTCGGGCGTCGGATTGGCCAGCGCAAAAATGATCGGGTTGAGCGCCATGCGCTTGACCATGTCGGCCTTGAGCACGCCACCGGCCGACAAGCCCAGGAACACATCAGCGTTGTCAATCACTTCGCCCAATTTGCGGGCATCTGTTTTTTGCGCATATATCGATTTGTCAGGGTCCATCAGCTCGACGCGGCCCTCATACACCACCCCGGCCAGGTCAGTCACCCAGACGTTTTCGCGCGGAATCCCCAGCTTGACCAGCAAGCCGATGCAGGCCAGTGCTGCGGCACCGGCGCCTGAGGTGACCAGCTTCACGTCTTTGGGTTCTTTGCCGGCGACTTTCAAGGCGTTCAGAATCGCCGCACCCACGGTGATGGCGGTGCCGTGCTGGTCGTCGTGGAACACCGGGATCTTCATGCGTTCGCGCAACTTGCGCTCCACATAAAAGCAGTCAGGGGCCTTGATGTCCTCCAGGTTGATGCCGCCGAAGGTCGGCTCCAGAGAGGCAATGATGTCTACCAGTTTGTCGAGGTCGTGTTTTTCATTGATCTCAATGTCAAACACGTCAATACCGGCAAACTTTTTGAACAGCACGCCCTTGCCTTCCATCACCGGTTTGGCCGCAAGCGGGCCAATGTCGCCCAGGCCGAGCACCGCGGTGCCGTTGGTGATGACGGCCACTAGGTTGCCGCGGCTGGTGTATTTGTATGCGTTGTTGGGGTCCTTGACGATCTCTTCGCAGGGCGCTGCCACGCCGGGCGAGTAGGCCAATGCCAGGTCATGCTGGTTCACCAGCTGCTTGGTGGCCGCAATTGAAATTTTGCCAGGGGTTGGTAACTGGTGGTAATCAAGGGCGGCGCGGCGCAATTCGGCACGCTTGTCTTCGGCAGTGGCCGGGGCAGCTTGGGTCATGGAATCTCCTGCATTTCTGAAGCTGACCTGGAAGCCAGTTCATCGTTTGAATCGGATGGAAATTGTAGACCTTGACACATCCCTGACTGCTGACGCGTGCGCCATGGGCTGGATGCCCTGACTTTAAAGGGCGTTTTGGCGCGAGAACGCTCAGCCCACCACCAACTTAGCAAACTCCGCACGGCGGCTGGTTTGGGTACCGCTGAGCGCAAAGCCGCGTACCACCTGAGCCGTGTCAGTGAAAACCCACGCACCGGGCTCGGTCATTGCCCATTGCCCTGCAGTGCCCGGTGTCGGTGCGGCCACTGTCAGAGGCAGCGCCGGGGTCTTGATGGCCACTGGCATCAGTGGAAACTGCAGCGACGATGCCTGTCCGGCCAGCGTGGCGGCCAGTGCTTTGGCGGCCTGCATGATGGGCATCACATAGGGCAGCGTGCGGCCATTGGCA
>JBBQZG010000210.1:0-1769 GCA_038207945.1 Burkholderiales bacterium | reverse complement strand
GCCTTTGAGCACGGTTTTGCTGGCGTTTTTGGCAGCGGCGTAAAACTGGCCACTCATCAGCTTGGCCAGGTAGCGGTTCAGGGCGCCCACCGGGGGGCTGATCGACATGTCGTTGTCGTTCAAGATCACCAGCAAATTGCAGTCTGATACACCGGCGTTGTTCATGGCTTCGAAGGCCATGCCGGCCGTCATGGCGCCGTCACCAATGACGGCGATGGCGTGACGGTCTTCACCTTTGATTTTGGAAGCCAGCGCCATGCCCAGCGCAGCTGAAATCGAGGTGCTGGAGTGCGCCGTGCCAAAGGCATCAAATTCGCTCTCGGCACGCTGCGGAAAACCACTCAGACCACCCAACTGGCGCAAACTGGCCATGCGCTCACGCCGCCCGGTCAGAATTTTGTGCGGGTAGGTCTGATGGCCCACGTCCCACACCACGCGGTCATACGGGGTATTGAACACGTAGTGCAGGGCCACGGTGAGCTCGACCGTGCCCAGGTTGGAGCTTAAGTGGCCACCGGTTTTGGACACACTTTCCAGCAAGTAGGCGCGCAATTCAGTCGCCAGATTGCCCAATTGTTCGCGTGGCAGGTGTCGCACATCGGCAGGCGTTTGGATCGTCTGCAACAGAGAATACGGGTTTATCATCAACATATACTTTACTTTTTATAGCTACTCACCCAATAAAAACATGGGCTACAGGCGCTTTAGGCTTAAATTTGGTGCACTTGCCTCAATTCGATCGTTCCACCACCATGGCCGCCAGGCCTCGCAGAATGCGGGTGTCAGCCAGACCGGTACGGGCCAAGGCGGACAGCGCCTGACCATGCAAGGTTTGCGCATAGGTGCGGGCACGGGCCAGCCCCATCAGCGACACGTAAGTGGGTTTGTCTTGTTGGGCATCTTTGCCTGCGGTTTTGCCAAGCGTGCTGGAGTCGGCGGTGACGTCCAGGATGTCATCCACCACCTGAAACGCCAGCCCGATCGCCGCGCCGAAGGCCTGCAGTGCCGCTTGGGTCGCGGGCGTTGGCTCGCCACAGGCGGCACCCATCATCACGCTGGCTTGCAACAGCGCACCGGTTTTCAGACGGTGCATTTCACGCAACTGGTCTTCCGAGAGCTGCAAACCAACACTGGCCAGGTCAATGGCCTGGCCACCCGCCATGCCGGCGCAGCCCGCGGCTCGCGCCAACAAGCGACACAAATGCGCTTGCTTGATGGGCTCAATCTGCGTGCCCTCAGGGGTGAGCAACTCAAAGGCCAGGGCTTGCAGAGCATCACCCGCCAGTAAGGCACTGGCTTCACCAAACTGCACATGCACGGTTGGTTTGCCACGGCGCAACACATCGTTGTCCATGCATGGCATGTCGTCGTGGACAAGGGAATAGGCATGAATCAGCTCAACCGCGCAGGCCGTACGCAACGCGGCCTCGCCCGACATGAAGCCTGCGGCATCGGGGTCGGCGGCGCCGCGGCGGGCAATTTCTTCGTCCCATTCCTCGACCGGCAAATAGTCATCGGTCAGCCCGCTGCTGACCGCCTCAAACGCGGCCAGCACCAGCAGCGGACGCAGCCGCTTGCCACCGTCGAGCACGGCGTAGCGCATGGCGGCCATCAGGTCGGCCGGGGCGTGGTGCTCCATGTCTGCGGAGGCGTCCACGCTGACCCACTGGTTGAGCGCGCGCTCGACACGGTCAAGCTGGGCTGCGATCCAGTCATTCAAATCCAGCGGCGCGGGGGGGGTTACTCGGGCGTCCATGTTTTAAGGGTAC
>JBBQZG010000209.1:0-2178 GCA_038207945.1 Burkholderiales bacterium | reverse complement strand
CAAAAATGAGAACGTCACCCCAAGCGGCACACCGGCCTGCACAAAACCAATGAACAGCGGCACGGCCGAGCAGGAGCAAAACGGCGTCACGATGCCAAGGCTTGCGGCCATCACGTTCGCCACGCCCTCAGAGCGCCCGGCCAGCAGGGCACGGGTGCGCTCGGGCGTGAAATAACTGTTGACCATGCCCATGACAAACACCACGGCGGTCAGCAGCATCAAAACTTTTGGCGTGTCGTAAAAGAAAAATTGCAGCGCGCCGCCCAGGTGGCTGATGCGGTCCACCGGCAGCGCCGCCACCAGCGCTTCAGAGGCGGGAATGAGCGTGTTGTAGAGCCCGAACCAGATCAGTGCGGCCAGAATCAGGAACAGAATGGGCTGGCGCGTGGGCCAGGGTTTGCGGGGTGCGGTGAGTGTGTTCATGGCTATGAAGACGGCTGACCCGTGCAAAAGACGCATACTCTCAAAAAATTTATACTAAATTGGCTTGTAGTCCTTTTCTAGTAAGCGTGTGTAGCTATAACTTTAGCATCAATCTTGAAGCCATCAGGCGGATGGGTGGCGGCAGTGCAGCACCCTGCGAATGAACGGTACGCAGTGCAACCCATGAATGGGCATGGGGTTTGGCACGTGCCCGGAATCTGTGGCGGGTGACCGCTTTTTGGTTTGAATCAGGGTCGCGAATTGGGGTGCGATTCAACGTGAGATGTGCTTCAGATGTATGGCTTTTCCCCAATGCACTTAAGGGCGTCTACTGGGTCGAGGCAACCTTCAAGGTGGTGGGCGAATCAGCCGGGCGATGCGTTTTGCTAGGTGTCCCCCGCCCGCTTTGCGGTCTCCTCCTTGATCCTGTCGCAAAGCGTATCACCCGACTGATTTTGCGAGCGTTTAGGTACGCTGGCAGGGGAATATTCAGAAGTTGCCTGCGTTGGAGGTGGTGCGAATTGGTGTGCGCCGTTGACTCAGAATTTTTGACCCAGACAGCGCTAGGCACGGTGATTGGGCTATGTGACCGGGCTTTGGGGTGAAAGGCGCGCGTCGGCAAGCGCTTGCATACCGCAGCTTCAATTTCGCGTGTGTTTTCACCCCAAAACCGCATGCGCATGGCCCAATCGCCGGGCCGGGTTTAATACGCAAAGCCGGGTTTGATGTCAGACCTTGACTTCTTCAAGGATGCCACATCAGTTTGAATCGCATGCAGCCAATTGCATTCAATCTAAACATCATTAGAATAACGAACATGAACGAACGCACGCTCAAAGACCTTCTGTACGAACAAGTTTCACGCATCGGCAAGGCCTTTGCCAGCCCGAAACGCCTGGAGCTGCTGGAGATGCTGGCGCAGGGCGAGAAAAGTGTCGAGATGCTCACGGCTGAGCTGGCCATTGACGTCAAGCTGGCCAGTGCCCACCTCAAGGCCCTGCGTGCTGCCAATCTGGTGCAGTCGCGCCGCGAGGGCAAGTATGTGTTTTACAGCCTCAGTGGCGCCGATGTGGCGCAACTGGGGCTGTCGCTGCGCACCGTGGCCGAGGCGCATCTGGTTGAAATGCGCCTGGCCTTGCAACAGCTGGTGTCTGAGCCCAGCCACCTGATTCAAACCAGCCGGGCTAATTTGCTGCAACAGGCGCGCAGCGGGCAAGTGGTGGTGATTGACGTGCGGCCGCAGATTGAATTTGAAGCGGCGCATTTGCCTTACGCCCGCTCTTTGCCACTGAATGAGCTAGAGCAGCGCCTCAACGAGCTGCCACGCGACGCCGAGATCGTGGCCTATTGCCGCGGGCCGTTTTGCCTGATGTCTGACGAAGCGGTCAAGTTGTTGCTGGCACGAGGCTACAGCGCCAAGAAGACCACCGACGGTGTCAGCGAATGGCAGGGCGCCGGGTTTGCTGTTGAATCCACCGCCACCGCCACAGGTTCAGTCAACTCGAAAGGGTCATCATGAGCAACACCACACTCTTTATCCTGAACGACGCGCCCTACGGCAACGAACGCGCTTACAACGCCTTGCGGCTGGCCGCCGCGCTGGCGGGTCTGGAAGGCCAGCAGGTGCGGATGTTTCTGATGGCTGATGCCGTGACCTGCGCCAAGGCGGGGCAAAAGGTGCCTGAGGGCTACTACAACGCGCAACTGATGCTGGGCAAGATCATTCGCAAAGGTGAGGTGGCGCTGTGTGGCACC
>JBBQZG010000208.1:0-2485 GCA_038207945.1 Burkholderiales bacterium | reverse complement strand
GGTTGGCTGCTGTCGCGCTACAGCGCGGCCACCATCACACCGATGGCGCTGTTGGTGCCGTTGTTTGGCATGGCCAGCTCGGCTTGGTGGCTGAACGAGAGTTTGCCGCCCTGGAAGCTGGGTGCCACCGCCCTGGTGCTGGCCGGGCTGGCGCTGAACCTGCTGTGGCCGTGGTGGGTGCGCCGGAAAAACCAGTGAAATTATGAACAAAATCACCCTCTAGCCCATCTGCATAAACGGTTTATTGCTATCTAAATTTAACAAGCATGTTTGATGAATTCACCCACCCTTGACAGCACTGACCTGCAGTTGCTGGCGCGCCTGCAAAACGATTCGTCGCTGAGCAACCAGGCGCTGGCCGAACTGGTGCATGTGTCGCCGCCGACCTGCCTGCGGCGTGTCAAACGGCTGGTGGACGCAGGCCTGATTGAGCGCGAAATCGCCATCCTGAGCGTTGACACGCTGGCCAGTGTGATCGGCCATGGCCTGTGCGCGGTGGTGGAAATCACGCTGGACCGCCAAGACCAGACGGCGCTGGCGGCTTTTGAGAACAAGGTTGCTACCGAAGACGCCGTGCAGCAGTGTTACCGCGTCTCACCGGGGCCGGATTTTGTGCTGGTGGTGCATGCGCGCGACATGCCCGACTACCTGGCCTTGACGCACCGCCTGTTCACCGTGGACGCCAATGTGCGCAACGTCAAGACGTTTTTCAGCGTCAAGCGGAGTAAGTTTGGCGCGCGCCTGCCGTTGCCCGGCGCCATCTGAAACTTACAAGCCTTTTAAGCCTCTAGCCCTTTTAAATAAAGGGCATGTAGCTATTATTTATATAGCTTTATGCCAACGGCAGTGTGAGGGTGACCTGGCAACCCGCATCGACCTGTGCGCTGATGCCCATGCGGCCACCCAGCCGCTCGACGATTTTTCGGCTGGCCACCAGACCCAGGCCCAGACCGTCATAGTCACGCGCAGGGTGCAGTTTGGCAAACACCTTGAACAGCTTGCCAGCCCGCTCTGTGGCAAACCCAACGCCGTTGTCAGCAATGCAGATGAGACACTGGCCCGGCGCATCAGGCGCGGGCAGCCAGGTCAGCGTGATCTGTGCTGGCGCGCGACCGCGGCTGAACTTGAGCGCGTTGCCCAGCAGATGCACGCACAGCTGGCGCAGCAAATCTGCATCTGCCTTGACCGGGGGCACATCCGGGGCCAGTTGCCACTGCACCGGCCGATCCGCACAGGTCTGCGCCAATTCCTGCGCCACCGTTTGAACCAATGTCGACACGTCCACTGCCTGCAGTTCCAGGCGCTGCTGACCCAGCCTTGACAGCATGGTCAGGCCGTCCAGTTGCTGCGTGAGCAACTGCGCCGACTGGCGGATGGTGGCGAGGTGACCCAGAATGTCAGGCGGGGGATGGGCCAGGTCTTCTTCAATAATCTTGGTGAACGCGCTGATGTGGCGCAGCGGCGCGCGCAGGTCATGCGACACGCTGTGCACAAAATCCTGAAACTCGACACGCACCTGCGCCAGCTCGCGCGCCAGGCGCTCAACTTCAGCAGCCTGCGCGCTGGCGCTCATTTGCTGGGGCGTTTCCAGTTGGCAATGCTCACCTGGCGACCACGCGCCACGGTCAACGCCAGCGGGGGCGCGTCTTTGGTGACCGTGGAGCCGCCACCCACGGTGCCACCCGCGCCGATGGTCAGCGGCGCAATCAGCACACAGTTGCTACCCACATGCACATCGGCCTCAATGACCGTGCGGTGTTTGAAAGCACCGTCGTAGTTGGCCGTGATGCTGCCCGCACCATAGTTCACACGTTCGCCCACCGTGGCATCGCCCAGGTACGCCAGGTGGTTGGCCTTGGCACCCTTGGCCAGCGTGGAGTTTTTCACCTCGACAAAATTGCCGATGTGCACCCCAGCCCCCAACTTGGCACCGGGGCGCAGGCGCGCAAACGGACCAATCAGCGCGCCCTCACCCACTTCAACCGCATCCTTGCTGCCGGGCTTGCCGCCTTCGATGTGCGAGAACGGGTGGATCACGGCACCGGCGGCAATCACGGCGTTGTGAATGACGCAATTGGCACCGATGCTGACGCCCTCACCCAGGCTGACCTGGCCTTCAAACACACAGTTCACGTCAATCGACACGTCTTGTGCGCAGCTCAAGGTGCCGCGCACATCAAGCCGCGCCGGGTCGGCCAGGCGCACGCCTTGCGTCATCAGCTCGACTGCCAGGCGGCGCTGGTAGGCGCGCTCCAGCTCGGCCAGTTGCACCGGGCTGTTGATGCCCGCCACCTGCACCGCATCGGCAATCTTGTGTGCCACCACCGGTACGCCATCGGCCACCGCAAATTTGACAATGTCGGTCAGGTAAAACTCGCCCTGGGCATTCTTGTTGTCCAGGCGGGCCAGCCATTTTTTGAGCTGGGCAGCGGGCAGCGCCATGATGCCGCTGTAAACCTCGGTGATTTTGCGTTGCTCTGGCGTG
>JBBQZG010000207.1:0-2521 GCA_038207945.1 Burkholderiales bacterium | reverse complement strand
TTCACCAGTGTAGTCAGGGTTGTTGAAATCTGGCTGGTCATAGACATCTCTTTCGTAGTGGCTAAGCACAGGAGTGGCACTTGCGAGCGACTTGTTGACCAGGTAGATGGCGTGCGCCATTGAGGCTGCATCCAGCCGCGTGTCTTGCCTGAGCGCGCCAAAACCGCACAGTACCCGGGCTTGCTGCAACACCGTGTAGCCCCCCAACTCTGCCGAGCCCGCCAAGTAGCTGGACGCGGGAATGGGCACGGTGACGGTGGGAAGCACAGAAGTTGGTGCCGCCGTTGTGCTGTCACCGCCGCCACCACAAGCCAGCAGGCCCAGTGAGAGGATCAGCGACAAAGAAAGCGTGTTGAGTTTGGTCATGGTGTTTTACCCCTGATGCGCATTGCATGAAGATACCCGCTTCATGCAGTGCAGAATATGACTATTCTCACTCTTTACACGCGTCCCATGACATCTGACCTCACGCCATCTCCCGCTGACACCACCACTGGGGTCGCCACTGAGCTCCTTCAAGCGGCCGACTTTGACGAACTTGACACCATTCTGGATGACCTTCGCGCGCGTTTTGACGAAACCCCGCAGTGGGAGTTTTGTGAGGGTTTCATGGCCGCCCTGGTGTGCTGCCGCCGTGTGGTCAGCCCCACCGAGTACTTTTCGGTGCTGCTGGACCTGGAAGATGACAGCGACACCCCGCTGTTTGCCGATGATGCGCAATTCCAGCGTTTTTTTGCCTTGTGGACGCGCCGCTGGAACGAGGTGGCAGCCGCGCTCAATGCCGATGTGGCGTCGCTTGACGACGAGCGCGCCTACCAACCTGAGGTGATGGACCTGCGTGGTGCCATTGCCGCCTTGCCCGACGAGCAACGCGCTGAAATGGGTGACGCGCCCATTCCTTCATTTGGCCAGATCTGGGCCATTGGCTTTATGTACGCGGTGGAAAGCTGGCCTGAAGAATGGGCGCATCCGCGTGACAAAGAAGCCGCCAAAGTGCTGGATGCTGCGCTGGAATGTATTGTGGCCGTGACCGAGGACGACACCGACCCACCTACCGTGGCCGCGTTTGAGGAAGACGGCGTGCCCACCATCAGCGAGCAGCGGCTCAATGACTTTGCCGATGCCATGTGGGCGGTGTACGACCTGCGTGAACTCTGGCGCAACATCGGCCCGCGTGTGGAAACCGTGCATGTGGGCCCGAAAATTGGCCGCAATGACCCATGTTCTTGCGGCAGTGGCAAAAAATACAAGAAGTGCTGCGGGGCCTGAGACCCCCCGGGTTAATTCTGGTCGCGAAAGAAATTAGACAGCAAAGTGGCGGTTTCCCCGGGCAATTCTTCAGGAATGAAATGCCCGGCTGGCAGCGTCTGACCAGTGACTGTGCCGGCACATTGGGCTTGCCATAAATCCAAGGGCTTGAACAGGCGCTGCACCACACCGCGTGCGCCCCACAACACCAGGGTGTCGCAAGCGATCTTCTTGCCGTGTGCGCGGCTGTCACGGTCGTGTTCAAGGTCAATGGCAGCGCTGGCGCGGTAGTCTTCGCACATGGCGTGAATCGTGTCGGGTTGGAGGAAGCAGCGCTCATATTCAGCCAGCGCCGCGGGCTCGATGTAGGCCATGCTGGTCGAGCCCCAGCCGCCCAGTTTGGCGTGCAAGTAAGCCAACGGGTTGCCGCCAATCATGTGTTCTGGCAGCGGCTGGGGCTGGATCAGGTGAAACCAGTGGTCATAGGCCTTGGCAAACTCGAAATCGGTGGCCGCGTACATGTCCAGCGTGGGCGCGATGTCAATCACGCACAGGCGCTGAACCCGTGTGGGGTGATCCACGGCCAAGCGGTGGGCCACCCGGCCGCCGCGGTCGTGGCCGCACAAAAAGAACACATCCACCTCCAGCGCGTCCATCACACTGACCATGTCTTGCGCCAGGGCGCGTTTGCTGTAGTTGCTGTGGTCGCTCAATCCGGCTGGTTTGCTGGAGTCGCCGTAGCCGCGCAGGTCGGGCATCACCAGGTCATAGTCTTGCTGCAGCAGCCGGGCGACACGGTGCCACATCACATGGCTTTGCGGAAACCCGTGCAACAGCAGAAGGGCTGGGCGTGCGCCGTGGGCGCCGCGTGACACCCGTGCATGAATGCGCGTGCCGTTCACTTCAAAATGGCGCGTCTCAAAATCTTCAAACCAGTTCATCGCGGGCCTCAGCGGTGGCTGCCTGGCGAGCCATGTAGTTGGTGAGCGCAGCACGGGTTTGTTTGCGCATCTGCTTTTGGAAAAAAGGCGCCCAGCCGAGCATCACACCACCCAGACCCAGCGCTTGGCGTGACCAGCGCCAAAAATCAAAGTGGTCGCGCTGGATGTCAATCAAGCCCTCTGGCGTGAAGCTGAAGTCTGAGCCGATGATGTTGTGCACCTGCCGCCGGGTGGCGCTGAACTGGTAGTGTGCCTCCCAGATGGCGCGGCCAGTCTGCGCGTCAGCACTGATTTCACGGAATTCAAGGCGCCAGTTCTCGCGCCCGTTGCCC
>JBBQZG010000206.1:0-2800 GCA_038207945.1 Burkholderiales bacterium | reverse complement strand
GTCCCCGTACAGCTGGGCGTTGGGGAAAACCTGCACGCCAATGCGTCCGCCACTGCGCTGCTCGACCAGCACCTTGAAACGGTTGGCCGCCAGGCCTTTGGGTGTTTCCTCGGCCACCACATGCGAGAAGCGCAGGGTGATATCGGGGTGCGGGTTGCCCCAGACCGGCGCAGGAAGAAGCGCCGCACTGGCACAAGACGTGAGCCAGTGGCGACGCTGGATGAGGTGGAGCTCAGATGAATTCATGCCTGCTTTTTACATCAGTTTCGCCATGCCGGGCGAGGCAGCTGTTGCGGTGGCGGGTAGGCCCAGGATCGCGCTGTGGTTCAGGTGCAGGGTCTGGGTTGGAAAAGCAAATTCGATGTCTTGCTCGGCAAAGCTGCGCACCAGTTGCAAGTTGATGGCCTGCTGCACGTCCATGTAGACCCCGTAGTCGGGTTTGAGGACGTAGAAGACGGTTTCAAAATCAAGTGAAAACGCACCCAGACCCTTAAAGTGGGAGCGGTCAAAACGCGTCTGATCCTGCGCGCTGACGGCTTGCTCAATCAACTTGGGGATCATTTCAAGCTTGTCAGCCGGCGTGTCATAGGTCACGCCCACGGCAAACACGATGCGGCGTTCCTGCATGCGCTTGTAGTTGCGAATCCGGCTTTGCAGCAAATCGTTGTTGGACAAAATGATCTGCTCGCCACCGAGGCTGCGGATGCGCGTGGTTTTCAGGCCAACGTGTTCAACCGTGCCCATTTCTTCGCCCAAAATGATGAAGTCGCCAATCACAAAGGGCTTGTCGATGGCAATGGAGAGCGACGCAAACAGGTCGCCCAGGATGTTCTGCATGGCCAAGGCCACCGCAATGCCGCCAATGCCTAGACTGGCCACCAAGGCGGTGACGTTGACGCCCAGGTTGTCGAGCATCAGCAGCAGCACCAGCATCCAAATCATGACCCGGCCCAGAAAAGACAGCAGCGACAAGCTCATGCGGCGTGCGCCCTCGTCTTCCTTGCTGCCATGCGAGAAGTGGTGGCTCAGCCAAAAAATCAGCCCGCGTGCTGACCAAAACCCCACCTGCAAAATCAATGCCGTGATGAAAATGCTGTCGACCCATTTCTTGATGCCTTGCGGCAAGGTCAGAAAGTGGGCGCCCAGGTACAGGCCGATGGCCGTGGTCAGTAACACACGGGTGGCTGACAGCACGTCCACCAGAAAGTCGTCAATGACGGTTTCGGTGTTTTTGGCGACCCGCTTCAGGTGCTGCAGCACCAGTCGGCGCAGCAGGTGCAGCACCAGAATGAAGGCGGCGGCGGCCAGCAGTGTGTAGGCCCAGTCTTGCAAGGTGTTGTGGGTGATCAGGTCTCGAAACATGCCTTAACTTTCTCAAACTGTTGGCGTGATCTTTAGCAGCGAGGGGTGAACGTTGGGGTCAATGCCACAGCGTTGCGCGAGCAGCGCATGCCGATCTCACCAGCCCCACAGCAGCTTGCGTGCAATCCAGCCTTTAAGCCCATCGTTGCGCTCGACCTTGATCCAGTCCTGGCGATGCTCAAGATGGCGCAGCACGTCACCATATTCAGCCTTGCCAAGAACCGGGCTACGGGTGCTGGGTGTGCGGCGAACATTCGCCACGGGCGACTTCACGATCACATGGGGTGTTTTGTTCACCAATGGGCGATACACCCAGCCGGCATCGTGTTCGAAATCGCGCACTTTCAACCAGTTGCCTTGGCGCCCCGTCACTTCCAGTGGATAACCCTGGCTGAGTGCCCAAAGGGTACCGTGTTGGGTTCCGGCCCCGGAACGCATGTTGACCTGGGGTCTGTCAACACTCACCATTTCCCTGGCCTGGCCGACGCCAGCCAACGTGGTCAATGCCACTGCAATAAAAAATCTGGTCACACTTTTCACTTTGAACATCACATTCCTTTTCAAAATTTGTACGCTTAAAACTTCAGTGAACTCAGGCCGCTTGAACCGCGCGCATGAATTCATCCTCTCAATTCGCGCTATGGCGGTGCGGGATGGCCTGTGATGGCCAGCCTTGCTTGAGTCAGGTGCTTCCTGGTGGCCATCAACTTGATGCGCAAACGCTGGTGATTGACGGCACCTGCGCGTAGCAGCATCTTTTGCCCTGCCGACATGGCGCGAAACTCCGGGTCAGTGAATTCGTAGGTTACCCACGGCCTGAGGGTCCGATACGGCCCCTTGACGTCGATGCGACTGACTTCCAGCGCAGCGATCTGCACGGGGGCCGCCAACAGGTGGTCGATCACAGTGACCACCCGGTCATTGAAATAGCCTTTGGGGTAGCCCAACTCGACATACGCTTGCTTAAACAAGGGGTACAACTGCACATACAGTGCCACGGCCCGGGCGGTGTCGATCGCCGTCACGAAATTGACAAACGGGGTGTAGCGCGCGTGGTTGTTGGGGTTCACCGTGGTTGGCCCCAAGGGGTTGCTGCCGTCACCATCGCCGGTGCTGAATTGCCCTGACATCGGGTTCACCGGCCAGACCACCGCCGAGGCGTGTTCGCGCGGCAGATTGTCCACGGTGGCCACCACGTTGCGCACAAATTGGCCAAGTTGCAAAAAGCGCAGAACATCCTTGTCAGAGATGAATTCAGCCAGCCCACGGCGCACATGGCTGTCGGCTGCATCCAGGGCTGGCAACGTCGCAGGTGTGGACGCCGGCGGCGTTGGGATAGCCTCGATGGGGTGCTGGATCGCCGGTGGGTTCACGGGTGCCGCAGCGGGTGTTTGCGGTGCCACTGGCAGCGGCACCGGTGTGGTGGCCAAAGGTGCCG
>JBBQZG010000205.1:0-2847 GCA_038207945.1 Burkholderiales bacterium | reverse complement strand
AGCCCGTCACGCAGCGCTTTCAAGTACAGCATGGTGCCGCCCACCAGCAGCGGCAGCTTGCCACGTGCCGTGATCTCCGCCATCAAACGACTCGCATCGATGGCAAATTCGGCCGCACTGTAGGCCTGCAGGGGGTCGCGGATGTTGATCAGGTGGTGCGGCACCGCCGCCAGCTCTGCGGCTGTAGGCTTGGCCGTGCCAATGTCCATGCCACGGTAAACCAGGGCCGAATCGACGCTGATGACCTCCACCGGCCAGTGTCCTGCAACGGCCAAAGCCGCTGCCGTCTTGCCGGATGCAGTGGGGCCTGCGATGGTCAGATAACGGGGCAGGGCCGGTTGGCTTGCCGCGGGTCGGGCGTGGCTGGGGTTGCTGGGGTTGGGCGTGGCGTGAGGGGTCATGGCTGCGTGTTGGCCTTGGACACAGCGTGGGAGGCCATGCGGGTCTTAATTGGAGGAGGGTTGTTGTGACTGCGCTTTGGCCTCGTTGTAGCCCGCCATCAGCTGCGAGTAAACCGGCCCAGGCTGGCCGTTGCCCACGGGTTGAGCGTCGAGCGTGGTCACGGGCAACACTTCTTTGGTGGCGGATGACAGCAGTATTTCGTCCGCGCTTTTGACTTCTTCGCGGCTGATGCGGCGCAATTCGAAGGGAATCCCCCGGGCACGGCAGATGTCTTCCATCAGGCCGTAGCGAATGCCTTCAAGCACCAGATGGTCCTTGGGGGTGCCCAGGACCTTGCCGTTTTTCACAATCCAGACGTTGCTGGCAGCGGCTTCGCTCAAAGACCCGTCACGAAACATGATGGTCTCGGTGGCGCCCGCGTCAAAGCTGATCTGGCGGGCAAACACCGCACCCAGCAGGCTGGTGCTTTTGATGTGCGCTTTTTCCCAGCGAAAGTCATCTGCCGTGACGCAAGCCACGCCCTGGCTGCGTTGCGCCGGGGTGGGCAGCGTCATGCGGTTGGTCATGACAAACACGGTGGGCGTGATGTCGGTGGGCATGACATGGTCGCGCATGGCAACACCGCGGGTGATCTGGATGTAGATCAACTGGTCAAGCGCGTGGACGTCAGCGCCTTGTGATTCAGCAAAACTCGCCATCAACTGCCCGGCCACGTTGACCCACTGGGCCTTTGTCAGGGGGTTCTTGATACGCAATTCGCCCAAGCTGCGATCGAGTCGCGCCATGTGCTGCTCAAAGCGAAACAACACCCCGGTGTAAGCCGGTACCACTTCGTACACACCGTCGCCAAAAATAAAGCCCCGGTCCATGACGCTGATCTTGGCGTTGGGCAGGGTTGTGAATTCGCCGTTGAGGTAGCAGGGCAGGGCTGGTAAGGTGTTCATGGCTGGATTATCCGTGGGCGAAGTTGCGGGGAAAAAATTCATGCTGGACATGAAACAAACGTTTCATTATCATGAAATTAAATTAATTGTTTCAGACATCTGATTTTGCATTACCACCACCTGACCCAATTGTTGGACAGCAGTTTTGAGCGCCTGAGCCCTGAGCTGCAACGCGCTGCGCGCTGGGTGCAGGCGCATCCCGCAGAGCTTGGGCTTCAGTCTATGCGGCAATCGGCGCAGGCGGCGGACGTGGCCCCGGCCACCATGATGCGGCTGGCACGGGCACTTGGGTTAGGCAGTTTTGATGCCATGCGACGGCCATCGATGCAGGCGTTTGCAGCATCCGTGGGGCGCACTGCTGCCTTGCCAAGTGCCCTGCCGCCCGAACACGGTGGGCCGAGTTTTGACCGTCTGGCCAGGGCGCAGGCGGAAAATCTGGCCTCGGTGTCGACCCGCAACGCCGCCGCACAACTGCAGGCAGCGGCCCAGGCCATTCTGGATGCCCGCGAGGTGCTGTTTTTGGGTTTGCGTGCCAGCTTTAGCATTGCCTACCACCTGCACTACACCTGTGACTGGCTGCGCGCCAACACCCGGCTGGCAACCGATCCAGGCGGGGCTTGGAGTGACCAAGTGGCGACCCTGACCGCTGCTGATTTGCTGGTGGTGGTGAGTCAGGCACCGTACACACGCCGCACCATTGAGGTCGTCCAGCAAGTCCATGCACGCGGCGTGCCGGTGCTGGCGCTGACCGACAGCAGTCTGTCGCCGCTGGCACGGCCGGCGCGGCACACCTTGCTGTTCGACACCGCGTCGCCATCGTTCTTTCATTCACTGACCGGCGCCCAGGCGCTGGCCGAGACACTGATGGAGGCGGTGGCCGAGCAAGGCGGTGCTGTTGTTGCGCAGCGACTGGCGCAGCGGCAGCAAGCGCTGCAGACATCCAAGGCGTATTGGGACAAAAAATTGCCGCAAAAGCGTGAAGGCACTGTCTGTGTATCCCCTCTTTAACCTGAACCACACCATTCACATGACCCATCCAGCCCCACGTTCAAGCACCATCAGCGCTGAAACCACCCATGTGTTTCATCGCCAGTTGCAGCACAATTTACCGCTAGCCGTGTCTGGCCACGGCATCACCCTGACGGATGCCAGTGGCAAGACCTATCTGGATGCCTGCGGCGGGGCAGCAGTGTCTTGCCTGGGCCATGGGCACCCTGATGTGGTGGCGGCCATGCACGCCCAGATTGACAAGTTGGCCTATGCCCACACCAGCTTTTTCACCACGGATGTGGCCGAAGAGCTGGCCGACGTGCTGATTGAATCGGCCCCGGTCGGCATGAGCCATGTGTACTTTGTCAGTGGCGGCTCAGAGGCGATGGAGGCGGCGCTGAAGATGGCGCGCCAGTATTTTGTCGAGATCGGCCAGCCGCAACGCCGGCATTTTGTGGCCCGCCGCCAAAGCTACCACGGCAACACGCTGGGGGCCCTGGCAGTGGGCGGC
>JBBQZG010000204.1:0-2917 GCA_038207945.1 Burkholderiales bacterium | reverse complement strand
TTGCCAGCAACCTGCATTTCTGGCGGTACGCCAATGCGGCCAAACGGGCTGGCGCCAAGCTGATCTGCATTGACCCACGCAAGAGCGAGACGGCTGACAAATGTCATGCGCACATTGCCTTGTTGCCCGGCACCGATGGTGCGCTGGCGCTGGCGCTGATGCATGAGCTGGTTCAAAACGACTGGCTTGATCATGACTACCTGGATCGCCATACGCTGGGTTGGGACAAGTTGCGCGAACGTGCCCTGCAGTGGCCCCCGGAGCGGGCAGCGGCGGTGTGCGGCATCACTTCCCAGGAAATTCGTGATTTGGCGCGCGACTATGGCGCCTGCGCCTGGCGCCCGGAGTCTGATGCAAATCAAGGGTCTGCGGCCATCCGCATGAATTACGGTTTGCAGCGCGTGCACGGCGGCGGCAACGCGGTGCGCCTGATCGCCTGCCTGCCGGCACTGATTGGGGCCTGGCGGCATCGGGCGGGTGGCGTGTTGCTGTCGAGTTCGGGCACATTCCCGGTCCAGAAAGCCGCCCTGCAGCGGCCGGACTTGCTGGCCGGGCGCATGCCCCGCTCCATCAACATGGTCACGATTGGCAATGACCTGATGCGCCTGAGCAGCCCCGAGTTTGGTCCGGCGGTCGAGGCGGTCATTGTTTACAACAGCAACCCGGTGGCGGTGGCCCCCGAATCCGCCAAAGTGGTGCGAGGTTTTGCGCGCGAGGATTTGTTCACCGTGGTGCTCGAGCATTTTCAGACCGACACCGCCGATTACGCCGACTACATCTTGCCCGCCACCACGCAATTGGAACACTGGGATGTGCACAGCGCATATGGCCATACTGACGCGTTGCTGAATCGCCCGGCGATTGCGCCGCAGGGTGAGGCCAAGCCCAACGCCCAGATTTTTCGCGAACTGGCCGCCAGGATGGGCTTGACCGAGCCGTGTTTCCAAGACAGTGACGAGGCGCTGTGCCGCCAGGCCTATGGCGATGAGGTGGATTTTGAGGAGCTTCTAGCCAACGGGTTTGTGACACTGAAAACACCTGAAGCCCCGTTTGCCCAAGGCCACTTTCCGACACCCTCGGGCAAATGTGAATTTTTCAGCGAACGCCTGGCCCAGCGCGGACTGGATGGTTTGCCTGACCATGTGCCCAACCATGAAGCAGTCCACACTTCAAAAGCCTATCCGTTGGCCATGATCTCTCCGCCTGCGCGAAATTTCTTGAATTCGACCTTTGTCAATGTCAAAAGCTTGCGCGACATTGAAGGCGAACCGCTGCTTGAAATCCATCCGGTTGACGCGGTAATGCGCGGCATTGCCAACGGCGACATCGTGAAGGTGTTCAATACACGCGGCACCCACAGTTGCCGCGCCCGTGTGAGTGAGCGCGCGCGCCCTGGCGTGGTCAACGGCTTGGGCGTCTGGTGGCGGAAACTGGGGCTTGACGGTACCAATGTGAACCAGCTCACCAGCCAGAAGTTGACGGATCTGGGGCATGGCCCGACGTTTTATGACTGCCTGGTCGAGGTGCAGCGCGTCTGAGGGCTTGCTAGAACACCCAGGGCACAAAGCGTTTGCATTGCTGGCAATAGGCCGCGTAACCCGCATGGTGTTCGCGTAACCATTGCTCTTCCAGGTGTGCCTTGGTGAACAGCACCAGCACCAAGGCAACCCACGCCAGCACGCCCCACCACGGCGGAATAAGCCAGGCCATGGCTGCAGCGCCCAGCAGGACTGCGCTGTACATCGGGTGGCGAATCAGGCGGTAGGGCCCACCCGTGACCAATTCACCAGTGGCCTTTGGGGCCGGATGAATGTTGAAATTGCCTAATCGGTTGTACGCCAGTGTCCATACGCCCAAAAGCACGGACAGGCTGGCCAGCGTCAAGCTCATGATGGGCAAGTGGCCTTGCCAGACTCGGGGTGCGGCCATCACCGCCAGCAGGAGCAGCAGGCCAAATTGCAGAGTCACCAGCAGGCTGCCGGTCAATTGGCGTTGTTTGTTTGAGAAATCAGGCATGGAGGATGGGTGTGATGGCGGCTGATGAGCAGTCAGGCATTGATTTTGTCGTGATTTTGACGCTGTTCGGCGTGGTTTTGCTCTGTGTCAAGTTCATGCAATGTGGCGTGGGTACCATTTGATGGTTTCATTTTTATCACTCTCGGGAATCATCATGACAGATCGGCTTTCCAGCAAAGTTTCCATCATCACCGGCGCAGCCCAAGGCATTGGTTTGGCCACCGCGCTTAAATTCGCCAAAGAGGGCGCCATTGTCATTGTGTGTGATGTTAAACAAGCGGGCGTGGATGAGGCGGTGGCGCAGTGCCAGGCCCTCGGCGCCACCGCCCTAGGTTTTGTGATGGACGTGACGCAGCGCGCCATGGTCGATGCCGTGGTGGTGCAGGTCAAGGAAAAATTCGGCCGTATCGATGTGCTGGTCAACAACGCGGGCATCACGCAAGACGCGCGCCTGCAAAAAATGACCATCGAACAGTTTGACAAGGTGATTGACGTCAACCTGCGTGGTGTTTTTCATTGCACGCAAGCCGTGGTGGATGGCATGGTGGCCCAAGGCAGTGGTGTGATTTTGAACGCCAGTTCGGTGGTGGGTCTGTATGGCAACTTTGGCCAGACCAATTACGCGGCCACCAAGTTTGGTGTCATCGGGTTCACCAAAACATGGAGTCGCGAGTTGGGTCCAAAAGGGGTTCGGATCAACGCGGTTGCACCTGGCTTCATCAGCACGCCGATGGTGGCAGCCATGCCGGAAAAGGTCTTGGCTGACCTCAGCGCCAAGGTGCATTTGCGCCGCATTGGCAAACCGGAAGAAATCGCCAACGTCTACGCCTTTTTGGCCAGCGACGAGGCAAGCTACATCAATGGCGAGGTGCTTGAAGTATCAGGCGGTATTTCACTCTGA
>JBBQZG010000203.1:0-2964 GCA_038207945.1 Burkholderiales bacterium | reverse complement strand
GGCTTTGATGAAGCTGCAGCTTGACGTGGCCAAACAAGAGTTTGACGCGGCCACCGTGCGTTACAGCCACATCCGCCTGCTGTCCATCAGTTCCATCCTGACTGGCGTGCTGCTGGCCGTGCTGTTTGGCGCCGCGCTGATTCGCGGCACCTCACGCGCGTTGAAGCATGCGGTGGACATCGCCAATGGCATTGCCCAAGGCGAGCTTAACCAAAACATCACGCCAGACGGCCGTGACGAGGTTGCCCAGGTGCTGATTGCGCTGGCCCAAATGCAGGGCAATCTGGCCAAAGTGGTGTCCGACGTGCGCAGTGGCTCCGAGGGTGTGGCCACGGCCAGCGCGCAGATTGCCTCGGGCAACCACGACCTGAGTTCCCGCACCGAGCAACAGGCCAGCGCCCTGGAAGAAACCGCCGCCTCCATGGAGCAACTCAGCGCCACCGTCAAGCAAAACGCCGAAAACGCTCAGCAAGCCAACCAGATGGCGCACGCGGCCAGCAGCACGGCGCTGCAAGGCGGCGAAGTCGTGGCTGAGGTGGTAGAAACCATGAAACACATCAACGACTCGTCCAAACGCATTTCTGACATCATTGGCGTGATTGACGGCATTGCCTTCCAAACCAACATTTTGGCCTTGAACGCCGCCGTGGAAGCGGCCCGCGCAGGTGAACAAGGGCGCGGTTTTGCCGTGGTGGCCAGCGAAGTGCGCAGCCTGGCCGGGCGCTCGGCTGCTGCCGCCAAGGAAATCAAAACCCTGATTGGTGCCAGTGTCGACCGGGTGGCGCAAGGCACGGCTTTGGTGGACCAGGCCGGTGTCACCATGGGCGAGGTGGTGAGCAGCATCCGCCGCGTGACCGACCTGATGGGCGAAATCAGTTCTGCCAGCCGTGAGCAAAGCCAGGGTGTCAGCCAGGTGGGCGAGGCGGTCACACAAATGGACCAGGTGACGCAGCAAAACGCCGCCCTGGTGGAAGAAATGGCCGCCGCGGCCAGCAGCCTGAAAGCCCAGGCGCAAGAGCTGGTGGGCACGGTGGCGGTGTTCAAGCTCAGCGGCCAAGACCACCCTCAGCCAAAGGCACGCCCCGAAGTTGCCCACCGTCCGGTGGCGGTGCGCGCTGGCCAGCCCAAGCCAAAAACCTTCAAGAACACCGAGCGACGGTCTTTGCCCGCGCAGTCAAAACCGGCTGCACGCCCGGCGCCCCTCAGATTGACTACCCCAACCGCAGTGGCTGCGGGCAAGGAAGGAGATTGGGAGTCTTTTTAAGCTCTAGCCCTTTTAAATAAATCGTTATACGCTACTTAATATATAGCATTTTTTGTACCTGTCAGAAGCTGAAACCCACTTATTCACCGGAGCTCACCCGTGCGAACCAATCTACCAGTCACCCAGAATGAGTACCACTTTCCCGGTAGCGAGACGCTGCTGTCCACCACCGATCTGGACAGCCACATCACCTATGCCAATGCCGCCTTCATCCGCACCAGCGGCTATGACACTGAGCAATTGATGGGGCAGGCGCACAACATGGTGCGCCACCCTGACATGCCGGTAGAAGCCTTTGCCGACATGTGGCGCAGCCTTAAAAGCGGCCAGTCGTGGCGCGCGCTGGTCAAGAACCGGCGCCAGGATGGCGACCATTACTGGGTGTGCGCCAACGCCGCACCAATGCGCCGCAATGGCCAGGTGACCGGTTATTTGTCAGTGCGCACCAAGCCAGCGCGGGCCGAAGTGGAAGCCACTGAAAAACTCTATGCGCGTTTCAAGCAGGGCAGTGCCAACGGCCTGGCCTTTGACCGGGGGCTGGTGGTGCGCACCGGCCTGCTGCGCTGGACCAGTGCCGCGCAACTGCTGCCCACCGCTTGGCGGGTGCGCCTGCCTTTGCTGGGTGTGGGCGTGGCAGCGGGGGTGGCTTTGGCGTTGTCGGGCTTGAGCGGTGGCGCGTTGGCGGGCGTGGGGGCCGCAGTGGCAGGCAGCCTGCTGCTGGCCGACTGGGCCATTGAGGCCCACATCACCCAACCCATTCGTCAAATTCTGGGTGCGGCCCAACAAGTGGCCACGGGTGAGGCCGCACCAGACCTGAACATGAACCGCTGTGACGACATTGGCATGATTGCCCGCTCCATCACCCAGGCCGGGCTGAACCTGCACTCCCTGGTGGCCGACGTGTACGAACAGGCGGCGGGCGTGCAAGTGGCCAGCCAGCAGATTGCGGCGGCCACCAATGACTTGTCCAGCCGCACCGAGCAGGCGGCCTCCAACCTGGAGCAAACCGCCGCTGCCATGGAGCAGCAAACCGCCTCGGTGAAACAAAATTCAGACACCGCGCAGCAGGCCAGCCAGCTCACCCGGGGTGCCACACAGGTGGCCGAAAAGGGCGGCCAGGCGATGGCCAATGTGGAGTCCACCATGGGCTTGATCAGCGCCTCGAGCCGCAAGATTGCCGACATCATTCAGGTCATTGACGGCATTGCCTTCCAGACCAACATTCTGGCGCTCAACGCGGCCGTGGAAGCAGCGCGCGCCGGCGAACAAGGGCGCGGCTTTGCCGTGGTGGCGACCGAGGTGCGGTCCTTGGCCGGTCGCTCGGCAGCGGCTGCCAAAGAAATCAAGGTGTTGATTGATGACTCGGTGAGCAAGGTTGAAAGCGGCTCGCGCCTGGTGGCCGATGCCGGCCAGACCATGAGCGAGGTGGTGACCCAGGTCAAGCGGGTCAATGACTTGATGAACGAGATCACCGTGGCCTCGCAAGAGCAATCGCTGGGCATTTCACAGGTGGGCATGGCGGTGGCGCAGCTCGACCAGATGACCCAGCAAAACGCCGCCATGGTGGAGCAAAGCAGTGCCGCTGCCATCAGCATGGGTGACCAGGCGCAGCGCCTGGTGGAAGCCGTGAAGGTGTTTTCCGTTTGACCGATGAATGTCAACCCGAGGCGCAAGCTGCCATAAAAACCATCCTTGTGCAT
>JBBQZG010000202.1:0-3019 GCA_038207945.1 Burkholderiales bacterium | reverse complement strand
GAGATGGCCCTCAAACAAGAAGAAATTGGCATCCCGGCTTGCCTGCTGGTGCCAGATCAAATTCGCAGCGCCATCGCCCGGCTGGTACGGCGCGTTGCCCCGCGCTTGCAGGTACTCGCACACAGCGAGATTCCTGAGTCGCACACCATTCGCATTGGCCCCATT
Organism: Burkholderiales bacterium; assembly: GCA_038207945.1. Lineage (GTDB taxonomy): Bacteria > Pseudomonadota > Gammaproteobacteria > Burkholderiales > Burkholderiaceae_C > Rhodoferax. The sequence continues at coordinate 2,854 of JBBQZG010000202.1, read as the reverse complement.
CTCAAAGGTGCAGCATCATGAACATCCAACGCTTTATTGCCCCCACCGCTCGCGAAGCCCTTGCCAAAGCCCGCATGACGTTTGGCGACGGCACCCTGATTTTGTCCAACCGCCCTACTGCCTCCGGCATTGAAGTGGTAGCCACCGGTGAAGACACGCTGGCCGCGCTGGACCGCAATGAACTTGCCCGCCAAGGCAAGCGCCAGCCATCTGCTCAAGCACCAACCCCGTCATTCGCCCAGCCGCAGGTTGACCCCGACAGCCAGGTGGTCGACGACACCACCCAGCTGGCCATGAGCACCCTGTCGTTTCAGGACTATGTGCGCGAACGCATGCTGCGCCGCCGCCATGAGGCGCTCAGCGGCCAGCCAGGCCTTGAAGAGCCTGCGGTGCAACCCCGCGCACCCGCTGCCAGCGCACGCCCGGCCCCCATACAAGTGACATCGTTTCAGACACCGGCAGCAGCCACACTACGGCCTGCCCCGCAAGCCACAACGCGCCCTGCACCACGGCCTGCGGTCAGCCAGGCTGCTGCGCCAGCGCCCGCCATGTCAAAGGGGATCGTGGATGAGCTCCAGGCCATGAAAACGTTGATTGAAGACCGCTTCAACACCCTGACCTGGCTCGGTCAGGCCCGCCAGAACCCGATCCACTCCAACCTGATGCTCAAACTGATCCGTTCGGGCTACTCACCTGCGTTGTCCAGAACCATTCTGGAGCGCATGCCTGAAGACATCACCGCACCCGATGCCATTCGCTGGATCATGGATGTATTGACGCGCAACCTGCGCACCGACGCCAATGCAAGTGCCATTCATGAAGAAGGCGGCACTTACGCATTGGTCGGCGCGACCGGTGTCGGCAAAACCACCACGGCAGCCAAACTGGCCGGCCTGTGCGCCCGCACCCATGGTGCCAACAGCGTGGGCCTGATCACGCTTGACACCTACCGCGTGGGTGCGCATGAGCAACTGCGCGCCTATGGGCGCATGCTGGGTGTCGTGGCGCATCTGGCGCATGACCGGGCTGCGCTGCAAGACCTGTTGGGCTTACTGGCCAACAAAAAAATGGTGCTGATTGACACCACTGGCATTGCCCCGAATGACCCGCGCAAGCGCGACATGCTGGATGTACTGGACATGCCAGGTGTGAACCGGCTGCTGGTGCTCAATGCCGGTGGCCACGGTGACACACTCGACGATGTGGTGGCGTCGTTTAAAACAGGGGGAGTTCAGCAGGCCATCCTGTCCAAAATTGACGAGGCAGCCAAAGTAGGCCCGGCGCTGGACGCCGTGATACGCCACCAGCTGCTGATGCGTGGTGCCACCATGGGCCAGAAAGTACCCGAAGACTGGGAGCGTGCCGATGCAGCCAAGCTGATCGCCATGTCAATGCGCTCAGCCACCAAGTCGGCGTTTGACCCCAAGGCCACCGACCTGGGCTTCTTCTTCGCCGACAGCGCCCCCATGCACGCGGGGCAGTTCCATGCTTGAACCCTGCGTCAATCAGGCGGCCGGCTTGCAAAGCCTGGCACCCCAATTGGCACCCAAACTGGTTGCAGTCAGCAGCCACGGCCAGCAACAAGGCGAACTGCCGTTGCTGTGGAGCTTGTGCACCACCTGGGTTGACATGGGTTTGCCGGTGATGGTGTTGGACGGCCACACGCGGGAATCTGATCAAAACCCTGGACTGCTGCAGATGCTGACCGACCCGATGGGGCATTTTTCTGACACGCAAGAAGCTGTGTCATGGTCAGTCATACCCGCCGCTCTGGGGTTTGCGCAGCTCTCAGCTCCCGGATTCAACTCACACACCGTCGGCACCCTGTTTCAAAACTACGGCGTGGTGCTGCTTTACGCCAACGCAGCCACCCTGACTGACCTGGTCAAAGGCAGTGGGCTGGCACCCCTTTTGGTGGTGGCGCCACTTAAGGCGTCGTCGCTTACCGCCTATCAGGCCCTCAAACAACTTCTGCTGGGTGCACACTTGCGCCCAACTGTTGCTAACATTGCACTGGTTCCAAACGCACGCTCCGCCATGCCCAGCCCCGCTCAAAATCTGCAAGCTTGCGCCATGACGTTTCTTGGCTTTGCCATCAAGCCCATCACCGTATCAGCCACGGCCAACGCCGATGAGTCTCGCGAAGAGATCAACCGGTTGGCCTTGCAGCTGCTGGAAAGCGCCGTATTTTTGGAACGTCACCCCCAACAGAGGACGCATTGATGTACACCGCCAAGGGTCAGCTCGATCGCAATGCCCTGATACGCCAATATCAGCCCCTGGTGCGCAAACTGGCGCACCACATGATGGCAAAACTGCCCGCCAATGTGCAGGTGGACGACTTGATTCAGGTCGGGCTGATGGGCTTGTCTGAGGCGTTGACACGTTTTGAAGCCACGCAGGGCGTGCAATTTGAGACCTTTGCCACCCAACGCATCCGCGGTGCCATGCTGGACGAATTGCGCGAAAACGATTGGGTGTCGCGCGGTGTGCGCAAGAGCCAAAAAGACATTGAAGTGGCCATGCGTCGCCTCGAGCACCGTCTGGGTCGCAGCCCGCTGGAGAGCGAAATTGCTGCGGACCTGGGTATGAGTTTGCCGGACTACCAGAGTCTGCTGGGCAAGGTCAAGGGCACCCAACTGGTCTACCTTGAGGACATGAACCACAACCCGGACGACGAAGACAGTTTTCTGGACCGGCACATGGGCGACAGCGAGGCTGACCCGCTCAACATGCTGAGCGACCACCGCATGCGCCAGGCACTGGTGGCCGCCATCAAGAACCTGCCTGAACGCGAACAGCACATCATGAGCATGTATTACGAAGAAGACATGAATTTGAAAGAGATTGCCGC
>JBBQZG010000201.1:0-3061 GCA_038207945.1 Burkholderiales bacterium | reverse complement strand
GTCAGGCTGCTGAAGCCGATCTGGATGACTTGTCACTGGAGCAGTTGCTTGGCGTCAAGGTGGTGTCGGTGTCCAAGTTTGAACAACGTGGCCGTGATGCGCCTTCTGCCGTGCAGGTCATCAGCCGGGAAGAAATCCAGCGCCACGGCTGGCGCACCCTGACCGAAGCCTTGAACACCTTGCCTGGGCTTTACGCCAGCAACGACAAAGCCTACGACTTCCAAGGTGCGCGCGGTTTCCAGATTCCGGGCGACTACAACACGCGCTTTTTGCTGCTGGTGGACGGCCAGCGCTACAACGACAACATTTACCAGTCCGCCATGACCGGCATCTAGGGCTGGCTGGACATGTCGGCGGTGGAGCGCATTGAGTACATTCCCGGCCCCGGCTCTGCCCTGTATGGCGCCAACGCCATGTTCGGCGTCATCAACGTGATCACCCCGCCGGGGTGAGGCCAGCGGCGGCAACCAGGCCGAGCTGCGCCTGTCACAGCGCACCGGCAACGGAATCAACCTGACCAGCAGCCAGACCTTCAAGGGGGCCGAGCAAGACACGCGCGTGTTTTTGCAATATTCAGCCGACCACAGCAGCCTGACTGCGCGCCTGGGCTACAGCGATTTTTCCTATCGCGGCAGCTACCCTTACCTGGATGCCAGCCTTGGCCACTACCTCAATTTTGATGACACCCGCGGGCAAACACTCGACGGCGAGCTGAGCTACCAGTGGCGCGGCGGGATGCACCGTGTGGTGGCTGGTGTGTCTTTTTCACGCGACCTGCAAGCCAGCCAGAAAAACTTCAATTCTGTTCCTGCAGCCAGCTTGGGCACCACAGACGTGGACATCAACACCCAGGTCAATCGCAGTGCCTTGTTTGTGCAAGACACCTTGCAACTGCATGAGAGCCTGACGCTCAGCCTGGGTTTGCGCCTGGACAGTGCCACCGGCCAAGATGACACCACCAGCCCCAGACTGGGCGCCATCTGGCAAGTTGCGCCAGACTGGACGCTCAAATTTCTGACCGGGCGCGCCTACCGCTCACCCAATGCCTATGAGGCGCAGTTTGGCAATGGCACAAGCTATTTGAGCAACCCCAGCCTGCAAAGCGAAACCGTTCACAACTACTTCAGCAAGCAGGTACCGATTGAAGAGCTCGAGAAGCTGTTGCTGCAAACTGAAGTGCATTCAGTGACTTGACAGATTAATTTACCGCCACGCCAGCCAGCATTGACAACGGCGCGATGGTTGCCAAATATTTGCCTTACCGCCTGCAACGCCACGTTGCAGGCGGCAATCACCCTTTAATCCGCCTGCTTGCGCAAGAACGCGGGAATCTCAAAGTCATCCATGCCGCCGCTTGAGAGTGCATCCACCTTGGCGGCGGCCGTCGTGCGGTCGCGGGTGCGCCACACGCTCGGTGTGGCCATGGAACCGTAGTCTGGCTGGGCACGGCCCATGGAAGCGCCACCCATCATGGCGGTTGACTGGTTGGCATTGACCGGGTTGTCCAGCGTAGGCACGTTAAAGGGCACATCGTGCGTGCCGGTGCGCCGCTGCTCACTTGGCATCACCTGCAGCTTGGGGCGGGCACGGCTTAGACCGGTGGCCACCACGGTGACACGAATCTGCTCACCCAAGGCGTCGTCATACGCCGTGCCGTAAATCACGTGCGCATCAGGCGACGCGTAGGCGCGGATGGTGTTCATGGCCAGTTTGGACTCGCTCAACTTCAAAGAGCCCTTGGCAGCGGTGATCAGCACCAGCACGCCCTTGGCACCCGACAGGTCAATGCCTTCAAGCAACGGGCAGGCCACAGCCTGCTCGGCCGCAATGCGGGCGCGGTCAGGGCCAGCCGCCACAGCGGTGCCCATCATGGCTTTGCCGGGCTCACCCATGACGGTGCGCACGTCTTCAAAGTCGACGTTCACGTGGCCGGGCACGTTGATGATTTCGGCAATGCCGCCGACGGCGTTTTTCAGCACGTCGTTGGCGTGGGCAAAGGCTTCGTCTTGCGTAGCGTCGTCGCCCAGCACTTCAAGCAGCTTCTCGTTCAACACCACGATCAGTGAGTCCACATTGGCTTCGAGCTCGGCCAGGCCGCCGTCGGCGTTGTCCATGCGGCGCTTGCCTTCAAATTCAAACGGCTTGGTGACCACACCCACGGTCAAAATGCCCATTTCGCGCGCCACGCGGGCAATCACTGGGGCGGCGCCGGTGCCGGTGCCACCGCCCATGCCGGCAGTGATGAAGAGCATGTGCGCACCGTCAATCGCCGCGCGAATGTCCTCAATTGCCAGCTCTGCAGCTTCGCGGGCTTTGTCAGGCTTGCTGCCTGCGCCCAGGCCGGTGGTGCCAAGCTGGATGATGCGGTGGGCATCGCTGTTGCTCAAGGCCTGTGCATCGGTGTTGGCGCAAATGAATTCCACCCCCTGAACCGCGCTGGCAATCATGTGGCCCACGGCGTTGCCGCCGCCGCCGCCGACGCCGATGACCTTGATTTGTGTGCCTTGGTTGAAGGCTTCTTCGTCGATGAGTTCAATTGACATGGTGTGCTCCTTGGGGTTCGATGGGTAATAAATCATTAATAAAAGTGGCGGTGATGGGTTGCGCTGGGTCCGGCGGCGGGTCAACGCATCGCCATCGCCCGGGGGGACTTGCCGGCTTGAGCCAAAGTGGTGAGGACATGGTTAAAAGTTCCCGACAAACCAGTCTTTGATGGAGCCAAACGCGGTCTTCATCGACCCGTTCTTCTGCTGCACCTTGAAGCCACGCAGGCGGGCAATACGCGCCTCTTCCAGCAGGCCCATGACAGTGGCGGCACGCGGCTGGGCCACCATGTCCGACAGGGCCCCGGTATATTTGGGTATGCCACGGCGCACCGGTTTCAAAAAGATGTCTTCGCCAAGTTCGACCATGCCGGGCATGATGCAGCTGCCGCCAGTAAGCACAATGCCGCTGGAGAGCATTTCTTCAAAGCCCGACTCGCGCATCACCTGGTGCACCAGGCTGAAAATTTCTTCGACCCGCGGCTCAATCACACCGGCCAGCGCCTGGCGACTGAGCA
>JBBQZG010000200.1:0-3275 GCA_038207945.1 Burkholderiales bacterium | reverse complement strand
CGGGAACACACGAAAGTGCTCACCGGGTTGCAGCCGGGTGTTGAACAGCGTCCACAACTCCGGGCGCTGGTCTTTGGGCTGCCATTGGCCAAAACTGTCGCGGTGGCTGAAGATGCGCTCTTTGGCGCGGGCTTTTTCCTCGTCGCGGCGGGCGCCGCCAATCAGCGCGTCAAAGCGGAATTCTTCAATGGCTTCGAGCAGCGTCACCGACTGGTGCACGTTGCGCGACTCGCCCGGATGCGCCAGCCGCACTGTGCCACGCGCCATCGAGTCTTCGACGCTGCGCACAATCAGCTCGGCGCCAAGTTCTTTGGCACGGGCATCACGGAAATCGGTGACTTCATGGAAGTTGTGGCCGGTGTCGATCATCAGCAGCGGGTAGGGCATCTTGCCGCCGGTGCTGGGCGTGCCAAAGGCTTTTTCAGCGCATTTCAGCATCACCAGCGAGTCTTTGCCGCCTGAGAACAGCAGGGTGGGGCGCTCAAAAGCGGCGGCCACTTCGCGCAGGATGAAGATGGTTTCTTCTTCCAGCGCGTCCAGGTGCGCGTTGCTTAAATGGTCGGGGCGGTGGTGCGTCATGGGTTGCAGCAGGTTGGCGTGGATCGGTGCGTTCATGCGGTGGCTTTTGTGTTGTGTTGTTTTGTGTCGGACAGGGCGTTGGCTTTGGCATGCAGGCCGCACTCTTTGGCGGCTTCGTCCTCCCACCACCAGCGCCCGGCGCGGAAGTCTTCGCCAGCAGACACTGCGCGGGTGCAGGGGGCGCAGCCGATGCTGGGGTAAAACTGGTCGTGCAGCGGGTTGTAGTCCACCTTATTTTCAGCAATAAAGTGCCACACATCGCCCCAGGTCCAGTTGGCCAAGGGATTGAACTTGACGCGGGCGGCATCGCTGGTGTCAACCAAGGGCACCTCGGCGCGTGCGCCGGACTGTTCGCGGCGCAGGCCGGTGATCCAGGCGGTTTTGCCCTGGAGTGCGCGCGCCAGTGGCGCCATCTTGCGGATCTGGCAGCAGGCCTTGCGCAGTTCAATGCTTTTGTACATGGCGTCCGTGCCCTCATGCGCCACAAACTGCAGCACCGCCTCGCTCTCCGGGGTGAACACTTTCACGGCGGCGACTGAGCTGGCTTTGAGCCGCGCCAACAAGGCCAGGGATTCGGGGTGCAGTTGGCCGGTTTCCAGTACAAAGATGTCGATGTGCGCTTGCAATTGCAACTGGTTGACCAAGTGGGCCAGCACCATGTCTTCGGCCCCCAGGCTGCAGGCCAGGCTGATGCGCGGTGGGGCAAACGCGGCGGTGGCGGCGTGGTCACGCGCGGCTTGTTGCAGCAGCTCGGTGGTTTCTTGCAACTTGGCGACAAAGGTGTCTGATGCGCGGGCGTTGAGGTCGATGGCACTCATGCGGTGGCTCCGGTTGTGGTTGTGGTTTGAGCGTGCGTTATGGTTACGGTGCATGCTGCACTTTTTGCAGCGTCCAAGGCGGCATCAGCGCTCGCAAAAAGGGGGTGCGGGTCGACCGCATCGCCTTGGTAGAAGCCATCGAAGTGGGCGAGTTGGCGCTGGGCCATGGCCAGATCCTGGTCGGCACGTAACACGGCGCTGTCAAAGCCGCTGCGCTGCAGCAGCTGCAACTGGTCCACCAGCACGTCGCCGGTGGCGCGCAGTTCACCTTGAAACCCCAGCCTGCGGCGCAGCAAAAAGGCCTGGCTGTAGGCGCGGCCGTCGGTGAATTTGGGAAACTGCAGGTCAATGCGTGCCACGCCCTCAAGAGCCAGCGTGCGCGGGTCGGCTTCATTGAAAAGTTCAATGACTTTTAGGCCTGTAGCCCTTTCTGAATGAGCGCTAGTAGCTATTAATTTAATAGTATTTTTCATGTTTTGAATGCTCTACGTGGTTCGGGTGGCACGGCGGCTGTGGCGCGCTGCAGTCATGGCAGTTAGTCCACCAGCGCATCGGCAGTTGCCAGGTGCACATGCAGCGTTTTGCCGACGTTGCCGGTTTCATGGCGGGCCAGGTTGGCGGCTATTTTGAACGGCTCCAGCCCGACCCGGCGCACCGTGGCAATGAAGGTCTCGCCAGACAGGCGCTGGGCGCGGTAGGTGTCGAGCAGGGCTTCCACCACGTCGGCCACCTCACTGGCGGCAAACGACGGGCCAATCACCTTGCCCGGCACGGCTGCGCCCGACAGTGTGGAGCCGTCCGAGCCGCCGAGCGACACCTGGTACCACTCGCGGCCATCCTTGTCCACGCCCAGCACGCCGATGTGGCCGCTGTGGTGGTGGCCGCACGAGTTCATGCAGCCGCTGATGTGCAGGTCGATCTCGCCCAGGTCAAAGAGTTCGTCCAGGTCCTGGTAACGCAGGGCAATCGATTCGGCAATGGGGATGGAGCGGGCGTTGGCCAGCGCGCAAAAGTCGCCTCCCGGGCAGGCAATCATGTCGGTCAGCAGGCCAATGTTGGCGCGGGCAAAACCGAGTTGGCGCGCCGCAGACCACAAGGCGGGCAACTGGTTGGCCGGCACCCAGGGCAGCAGCAGGTTTTGCTCATGGGTGACACGCAGTTCACCTGAACTGAACTGGTCCGCCAGCTCGGCCGCACCCTCAAGCTGCTGCGCCGAGGCGTCACCGGGTGCAAAACCCAGCCGCTTGAACGACAGGGTGACGGCGCGCAGGGCCGGGTTCTTGTGGGGCTTGACGTTTTGCCGGAGCCAGCGCTGGTACTCGGTGCCATCCTTTGAGGACAACTCAGGCACTATGTTTTCAATAGCTGCTCGCGCAATATCCGTAAGGGCTACAGGCTCAAATGATGCAGAAACCCGGTCCAGCTCGGCCTGGGGAATGGTGTGCGGTGCGCCGTCATGGGTGATGATGTCCTGGTACTCGGCTTCAACTTCTTCGGTAAAACGCTGGCCCTCGGCCTTGACCAGAATCTTGATGCGCGCCTTGTACAGGTTGTCGCGGCGGCCCCAGCGGTTGTACACACGCACCACGGCTTCCAGGTAGTTCAGGATCTGGTGCCAGGGCAAAAACTCGCGGATGGTGCTGGCAATGAGGGGCGTGCGGCCCATGCCGCCACCCACCAGCACCTTGAAGCCGACTTGGCCTGTGGCGTTGTGGCGCAGGTGCAGGCCCACGTCATGCCAGGCGACAGCGGCGCGGTCTTCAGAGGCGCCCGACACCGCAATCTTGAACTTGCGTGGCAGGTGTGCAAACTCGGGGTGCAGCGTGCTCCACTGGCGCATGATTTCGCAGTAGGGGCGCGGGTCGATCAGTTCGTCGG
>JBBQZG010000199.1:0-3319 GCA_038207945.1 Burkholderiales bacterium | reverse complement strand
CTTCATGCGCAGAATCACGCCGGCCAGCGAGCTGCGCAGAATTTCGGGGTCGGTAAAACGCGGTCTGGCGTTGAAATCTTTCTCGTCATACAAGCGAATGCAGATGCCGTTGGCGACACGACCACAGCGCCCGGCGCGCTGGTTGGCCGAGCTTTGGCTGATCGGCTCCACCAGCAGCTGCTCTACCTTGCTTCTAAAACTGTAGCGCTTCATGCGCGCTGTGCCAGCGTCTATGACGTACCGGATGCCGGGCACCGTCAACGAGGTTTCAGCCACATTGGTGGCCAGCACAATGCGCCGACCGGTGTGGCCGTCAAAAATCCGGTCTTGTTCGGCCTGGCTCAGACGCGCAAACAGCGGCAGCACTTCGGCGCCTCTGAACACCGGCTGGTGGCTCAGGTGGCCGCGCAGGTGGTCAGCGGCCTCGCGGATTTCGCGCTCACCCGGCAGGAACACCAGAATATCGCCACTGTTGTGGACGTCACGCCAGAGTTCGTCCACGGCATCGGCAATTGCGCTGTTGAGGTCATAGTCGCGTGATTCTTCAAAGGGCCGGTAACGCTGCTCCACCGGAAACATGCGCCCGGACACCATGATGATGGGAGCTGGCCCCTTTTTGCTGGCAAAGTGGTCGGCAAACCGCTGGGCATCAATCGTGGCCGAGGTCACCACCACCTTCAGATCCGGTCGGCGCGGCAAAATCTGGCGCAGGTAACCCAGCAAAAAATCAATGTTCAGACTGCGCTCATGCGCCTCGTCGATGATGATGGTGTCGTAGGCTTTGAGCAGCGGGTCGGTTTGGGTTTCGGCCAGCAAAATGCCGTCGGTCATCAGCTTGACAGAGCTTTCCCGGCTCAGGCGGTCTTGAAACCGCACCTTGAAACCCACCACATCGCCCAGTGTGGTGTGAAGTTCTTCCGCAATGCGCTTGGCCACCGAACTTGCGGCAATGCGTCGCGGCTGGGTGTGGCCAATGAGTTTGCCCGGCGGCGCGCGTGAGCCATCCGGGTTCTGCAGCGGGTAATTAAGCTTGCCACGCCCCATCGCCAGGGCGATTTTGGGCAGTTGGGTGGTTTTGCCAGAGCCCGTTTCACCGCAGACGATGATGACCTGGTGCTGGGCAAACGCGGCCATGATTTCCTCACGGCGGGCGGAGACTGGCAGGGATTCGGGGAATTCGATTTTCAGAGGGTGAGACATTGGGCCGTGATTATCGAGGCTGTGTCATAGGGCGGATGATGGGTGGACTTCTCTATTAGTCAAATTGGCCTTTAGCCATTTTTTCATCTGCGTTAGTAGCTATTAAATTGAGAGTATATGACCGGTGCCGGGTAGTGTGCTGTGGCTGGCTGGGGATGGGTTGGGGCAGCGGCCTCATACTGTCAAAGGCCCAGAAATCGACTGCCACCCCAACCCATCCCCACCTGCAAGTGACTTTGAAATCAAACCGGAAGACAAAGCAAGCTATGGCTGAAAAGTTGCCCACATTCAATGGCCGAACGCCTATCCATCCCTATTGACCTGCTTGAATTCAACGCGCAACACGGACTTGAGGTAGCAGTCCAATCGGTCGAGCCACCAAAGGGTAGACACAACCAGGTCGTCAGCCCTTCATTGCCGCCGCCACGTTCGAGCTTGCAGGCACGATCAACATGTCGACGACTGGCGAGAACAGGAAACCGTTTACATCATGGCAGCGGGCTGTTGTCCACCGGCCGGGGTTCCTGTGGAACGGCTGCGTGGCCATGCTGGCGGGCTTGGCTGCGCGCGTTCATGACAGCTGTATCGCAGGCGTTGGCACGCTACACGCGGCGATGTTGGGCCTGTTCACGGTGGCCGACGTGCAGGGTGGCGGCGAGATCGCCCGCGGCGAACTGATGCGCTACTTTGCCGAGGTGGCGTGGTACCCCACCGTGCTGCTGCCCAGCCAAGGCGCGCACTGGGAGGCGGTGGACGATCATTTGGCCAACGCCACGCTGGCGGACAGCACGAGCAGCTTGACCTTGCTGTTCCGATTCGACGACGCGGGGCTGATCACGGCAGTACACGCGGATGCGCGTGCCTCCGGGGTAGGCAAGGACATGATCATGCTCACTTGGGACTGCAGCGTCTCAAACTACCAGCTACGCCACGGCATGTTGGTGCCAACCCGGGGCAGGGCCGCCAAAGGAGGTAAGCCCTATTTCGTTGGTGACCTGACTTTGCTGGTCAACGAGTTCTCGCCAAGACAAGGCAAACATGCCGCTGAATTTGCAACATTGTTCCAAGTCATAGCGACACACTTACACGTGAACACGTGCTACAGTTTGCTGTATGAACATGGAGAACCACGATGTCCAACCTCACCATTTCAGTTGACGATGAACTCATCAAAAAAGCCCGCGTGCGCGCCATCCAACAAGGCACATCCTTGAGCGCCAAGGTCCGCGAGTTTTTGCAGCAGTTTGTCAATGCACCCGATGCAGATGTGCAAAACCAACGGGAAGCCACGGCCCAGCGAATCTTGTCGGCGATTGACCGCGCAACCGCCCAAAGTCAAACGACACAGGCAAGCGCGCCAGTTGCTGGGGGCTCTGAAAATACCAAGCCTTCACTGCGAGATGCGTTGTACGACGGTGACTTTCGCGCACGTGATCGTGACGACTTGGTATGAGTGTCTTCTTTGACACCAACGTGCTGGTGTATTGCACCGATACAAGCAACCCAGCCAAACAAACGCGTTCCCGGCAACTGGTGGCCCAAGCATGCCTTGACGGCGATGGCTGGGTCAGCACCCAGGTGCTTATCGAGTTGTTCAACGTGTTAACCCGCAAGCAAAAAATACCGGCACAGGCCGCACGCGATGTGGTGCTGAGTTATTGCGCTTGGCAAGTGGTGGACAGCGACCTGGCCCTGGTGAATGCTGCCATCGACATGACGCTGCAGCGGCAACTCTCAATCTGGGACGCCATGATGGTTCAGGCTGCTGTGCGCTGCGGTGCCGACACGCTCTACACCGAGGATTTACAAAACGGTCAGCGTTTTGACAAACTAATCGTCGTTAATCCTTTTTTGATTTGAGTTGGCAGCCGACGCAGCTGGTTTGGTCACAGGCAATGATGACCTGGTGCTTGTCCATCGCCACAATAATCACTTGACGTTGGTAACCATTTACGTTGACATCCTCCCCGACCTCAGTTTGACGCTGCCGCTTGCGCGGTAAGGACGGGAATTCCTCCTGCGAGACGGTCATGTCCGACCGCGAGAATGTTTTTGGCGGCATTCACATCACGGTCATGAACCGTATTGCATTCGCTGCAAATCCACTCTCTTATTCGCA
>JBBQZG010000198.1:0-3319 GCA_038207945.1 Burkholderiales bacterium | reverse complement strand
GTGTTTTGGGCGGTGAGCGCGGTGATGGCCGTCATGCCAAAACAGCCCAGGGCCGAGAACGTTTTCAGGTCAGCCTGAATGCCGGCGCCGCCACCGCTGTCAGAACCCGCAATGGACAAGACCCGGGGATAGTGGTGAATTAATTCAATATTCATAGCTACTCACGCTTATATATAAAGGGCTAGAGCCTCAAAAGGCATATATTTTGGCATTGATCCGCAAGCCATGCCGCTGGTGTCACGGATGCCAGATCGGGCCTGGCATGACAGCCCGTGGGGGCCCGTCTGTTCTTTCACCTTCACTGAACGGCTGAAAAAACCTGCCGAAAGACTGCGCTGCCGCGCTCGGATCTGGCGCCGAACAAATGGCGCTGACCACCGCCAGCCCATCGGCCCCGGCTGCCAGCACCTCAGCCGCGTTGCGTAAATGCACACCGCCAATCGCCACCAGGGGCAAAGCGGTCATGGCGCGCACCTGGCGCAAACCTGCCAGACCCCAGGGCAGCGCCGTGTCGGTTTTGGTCGGAGTGGCAAAAATCGGGCTGACCCCCAGGTAGTCCACCGCTTGACCCGCTGCACGCACCACATCGTTGAGGTTTTCCACCGACAGGCCAATGAAGACCTCGGGCGGCAACAATTGCCGGGCCAAGGCCACCGGCATGTCGGATTGCCCCAAATGCACGCCCTGCGCGCCACAGGCCAGTGCCACGTCGATGCGGTCATTGATGACCAGCGGCACACCGGTGAGTGCCAGCAGGTCTTTCACCGCCAAAGCCAGCGCCACGAAGTCGCGCGAACAAAGGTCTTTTTCACGCAATTGCACGCAAGTCACACCGCCTTGAACAGCCGCCAGCACCACATCGGTCAGGCTGCGCCCGCACAGGCTCTTTTGGTCTGTCACCAGGTACAAGCGCAACAAGTCAGGCAAATTAAGGGGCATGGTGGCAGCGCTGGGCTCTTACATCAGTCAACGCGACATTTTTCATCGTCAGTTCACCGCGGCTTCAAACTTCAAATGGCGCTCAAAGGTCGTTTCATTGAGCAACTGCAACTGGTCGAGCAAAACCATTTGCAAACTTCCCACGCCCTGGCCGCGCGCCTGGACCTGTTGTGTGGCTACCTCACCCACCACACCCAGATAAGCCATGGCCGACACCGTGGCACGCCAGGCATCAGGTTGCACTGCGCAAAACGCACCGATCAAGGCCGTGGCCGAGCAGCCGACGCCAGTGATGCGCGTCATCCACTCGTGGCCATTGGCCAGGCTGGCATGACTGCCTGATGCATCCAGCACATGGTCCACCGGGCCACTGACACACACCACACCGCCAGTGCGTTGCGCCAAGTCACGTGCGTAGTGCACTGAATCGGACACAGCCGCACCGCTGTCCACGCCACGGGTTTGCGCCGCGCTGCCCGCCACGCTCATGATCTCCGACGCGTTGCCGCGAACCACAGAGGGCATGGCCACGTTCAGCAGCTCACAAATGCTTTTATTTCTATAGCTTGTGGCGCCCGCTCCCACTGGGTCAAGCACGGTTTTTATGCCTCGTTGGCTGGCCACCCGCAGCGCCAGTTTCATGCCCTCGATCCAGTACGGCTCCAGCGTACCGATGTTGAGCACCAGGGCCTGGGCAATGGCCGCCATGTCAGCTACTTCTTCATGCGCATGCGCCATGACGGGTGCAGCCCCGATGGCCAGCAACACATTGGCATTGAAGTTCATCACCACCAGATTGGTGATGCTGTGCACCAGTGGCCGCTGGGCGCGAACCGCCAGCACGTCAGCCCATAAATCGGAGGGAGAAAGTTGATTGGCCATGACAGATTCCTGTGGATGATCTGGGGCCGCTTGACCACAACATGGGTTGTGAACGCTTTCCTACGCTGGCATGACCCAGATCAGGTTCGAAGAGTGTTTCTCAGCCACCCGACCGGGTGGCACCTCTAGCGGGGTGAATTATGACGCAGGCTTGAAGTTCGGCCCAACGCACATGGGCGCGCGTGGCTCGCGCTCAAACGGTCGCAGAGTCCAGCGTGCGCCAGACCGTTTTGCCTTTGCTGTCCTTGTCAATTTGTGCCAGCACGCCCTCGTGCGCAGTGGCTTCCTGCTCGCTGGCCTGGATCACGGGCAACACGAAGCCGCTCAAATCCATGGCCACAGGTTTGTTGCCACTGGCGTCCAAGGCGGAGGCGTCATCCATCAGCAGCGCTTCCTGCCCGCGCGTGAGGTTGATGAACACATCGGCCAGCAGCTCGGCATCCAGCAGCGCGCCGTGCAGCGTGCGGCCCGAGTTGTCCACTTCCAGCCGGTCGCACAAGGCATCCAGCGAGTTGCGCTTGCCCGGGAACATCTCTTTGGCCATCGCCAGGGTGTCGGTCACGCTGGCCACCACCGTTTTCACCGCTGGCTGACCCAACAGCGCGAATTCCATGTTCAGGAAACCCAGGTCAAACGGCGCGTTGTGAATCACCACATGCGCGTCTTTCAGGTAGTTCATCAAGTTCTCAGCCACTTCCGAGAACTTGGGCTTGTCTTTCAGGAACTCGCTGGTGATGCCGTGCACTTTGAGGGCTTCCTCGTGGCTGTCACGCCCGGGGTTGACATAAAAATGCCGGTTGTTGCCAGTGAGTTTGCGGTGCAGCATTTCCACACAGCCAATCTCAATGATGCGGTCGCCATTGTCAGCCGACAGGCCCGTGGTTTCGGTGTCGAGGAAAACTTGCCGCATCAGTGACCCTCTTTGGCGTGATTGATGGAGTATTTGGGTATTTCAATCACCAGGTCTTTTTGCGCAAGAATGGCTTGGCAACTCAGGCGCGAGTTGGGCTGCAGACCCCAGGCCTGGTCGAGCAAGTCGTCCTCATTCTCTTCTGATGGGGCCAAAGACTCAAAACCCTCGCGCACGATCACGTGGCAGGTGGTGCAGGCGCAGCTCATTTCACAAGCGTGCTCAATGTTGATGTGGTGTTCCAGCAAGGCTTCACAAACGGATGTGCCAGCCGGCGCAGACACCTCGGCACCTTGCGGACAATATTCAGCGTGAGGCAAAATTTTGATGATAGGCATGGCTTGATTTATTTCAGTTAAATAGTTGCAATGTTTTTGCCCGCCAACGCTTGTCGGATGCCGCGGTTCATGCGCATGGCCGCAAAGGCTTCGGTGCCTTTGGCCAGCTTCAAGGTGATGGCCTCAATGGCTTTGGCATCTTCAAGGGCGCGGGCGGCCTGCACGTCGTGCATCAGTCGGTCAATCTCGGCGCGTTGGGTAGCCACCAGCAAATCACCGTCCGCCTTCAAGGCACTCACCGTGGCCAGAA
>JBBQZG010000197.1:0-3365 GCA_038207945.1 Burkholderiales bacterium | reverse complement strand
CGCCATTGTCATACACACTGTAAAAACAGCTGTGCCGGCCGGTGTGGCAAGCCAGACCCGGTGTGTGGCCAGTTTGCGTGACCGTGAGCAAAATCACGTCCTGGTCGCAGTCAATGCGGATTTCGTGCACGATTTGCACATGACCGGACTCTTCGCCCTTGAACCACAGTTTGTTGCGTGAACGGCTGAAATACACCGCCCGGCCCAGCTCAGCGGTTTTTTGCAGCGCCTCGCGGTTCATCCAGGCCAGCATCAGCACGTCGTTGCTGCCCTGTTCTTGTGCAATGGCCGGAATCAGGCCCTGCGCGTCCCATTTGAGGGTGTCTAACCAGTTCATAGGCAAATTTTCATTGGTTTGGATTGCTGCAATAAAAGTAGCAACTTACGCAGCAAAGGTAAGGACTAGAGGCCAAAAAAGCCTGTAAAACTAAAGCCTGACCGGAATGCCGCGCTCAGCCATGCGCGCTTTCGCTTGCGCCACGGTGAACTCTCCGTAGTGAAAGATGCTGGCAGCCAGCACGGCATCGGCATGGCCCGTCTGAATGCCATCGGCCAGATGATCCAGCGTGCCGACACCGCCCGAGGCAATCACCGGCACGCTCACGGCATCGCTCACCGCGCGGGTCAGTTCCAGATCGAACCCGGCCTTGGTGCCATCACGGTCCATGCTGGTGAGCAAAATCTCGCCCGCACCAAAGTCGGCCATCTGACACGCCCAGGCCAAGGCGTCCAAACCGGTATTTTTGCGCCCGCCGTGGCTGTACACGTCCCAGCCTTCGCCTACCGGCAGGCCATTGGCATCCAGACGCAAGGTGTCTGCGGCCAAACGCCGTTTGGCATCAATGGCGACCACGATGCACTGGGCACCGTATTTGCCCGACACCTCTTGAATCACATGCGGGTTGGCGAGGGCTGCCGAGTTGAAACTGGTTTTGTCAGCGCCCGCATTGAGCAGGCGGCGCACGTCATCGACCGTGCGCACACCACCACCCACGGTGAGCGGAATGAACACCTGGCTGGCGACCGCCTCGATGATGTGCAGAATCAGGTCACGCCCGTCGCTGGTGGCGGTGATGTCCAGAAAGGTGAGTTCGTCAGCGCCCTGCTCGTTGTAGCGCGCCGCAATTTCTACCGGGTCGCCGGCATCGCGCAACTCAACAAAGTTGACGCCTTTAACGACCCGACCACCGGTCACGTCCAGACAAGGAATGATGCGTTTAGCCAGCATGAGTCACCCCCGAGCAAGCACCAACATCGAAAGATTCGGCTGTCTGGGTATTCTGCGCAGCGGCATCAAGGAGGAGGCCGAAGGTCGGAGGACAGCCGCGGAGCAGAACACCCAGGCAGCCGAATCCACCCGCGAACCGGACCAGACGATCAGCCATTCAACTCATCCGCCCGCTCTTGCGCTTTCTCAAAGTCCAGGTCGCCGCTGTAAATGGCGCGGCCACAGATCACGCCCTGAACACCTTCAGCTTCCACAGCGCACAGGGCCTCAATGTCGGCCATGTTGGACAAGCCACCGGAGGCAATCACCGGAATCGTCAGAGCTTGAGCCAGCCGCACGGTGGCCTCGACGTTGATGCCGCTGAGCATGCCGTCGCGGCCAATGTCGGTGTAGATGATGGATTCGACACCGTAGTCTTCAAACTTTTTGCCCAGGTCCACCACGTCGTGGCGGGTCAGCTTGCTCCAGCCGTCGGTGGCCACCTTGCCGTCTTTGGCGTCCAGGCCAACGATGATGTGGCCGCCAAACGCGGTGCAGGCATCTTGTAAAAAGCCGGGGTTTTTGACGGCGGCCGTGCCAATGATGACGTAGCGCAGGCCGGCATCAAGGTAACGCTCGATGGTGTCAAGATCACGAATGCCGCCACCCAGTTGCACATCGACCTCGCTGCCAATGGCTTTGAGAATCTTGCGGATGGCCGCCTCGTTTTTGGGCTGGCCGGCAAAGGCACCGTTCAAATCCACCAGGTGCACGCGCCGCGCACCCTTGTCCACCCAACTGCGCGCCATCACAGAAGGCTCTTCGCTGAAGGTGGTGGAAAGGGTCATGTCGCCTTGTTGCAGGCGCACGCAATGGCCATCTTTAAGATCGATTGCAGGTATTAAAAGCATGATGCTCGCGGCTGAGGATGAGATAAGAAACGAAGAAAAACAACAGTCAGAACGTTAGACACACCTGATCCGACAACATACGGGCTGTGGCTGCGTTTGAAAGCGTGGCGATGGGGCGACGGCGGTGCACATCGGACAAGACAACAGGGTCAGGGATTCCAGTGGAGGAAGTTGCGGTAAAGGCTCAGGCCGTGTTCGGAACTTTTTTCGGGGTGAAATTGTGTGGCAAAAATATTATCACGCGCAATGGCAGACGAAAAGCGCTGGCCGTAATCTGTTTCGCCCACGCTGTGGCGCGCATCCGACGGTTTGGCGTAAAAACTGTGCACAAAATAAAAGTAGCTGCCATCGGGCACCTCGCCCCACACCGGGTGCGGCGCCGCGCCGTGGTTGGCGCGCCAGACCTGGTTCCAGCCCATTTGCGGCACCTTGAAGCGGCTGCCATCGGCTTGCAAGCGCCCGGCCAGCTCAAACTTGATGACTCCACCGTGAATCAAGCCCAGACCGGGGGTGTTGCCCTCGGCGCTGTGGTCGAGCAGCATTTGCATGCCGACGCAGACACCAAACAAGGGTTTGCTGGCGGCGGCTTCAAGCACCGAGGCCTGCAGGCCCGACTCGCGCAGCTCGCGCATGCAGTCTGGCATGGCACCCTGGCCGGGCAGCACCACGCGCTCAGAAGCGCGCACCACGTCGGGATCTTGGGTGATGACCACCTCAAAGCCGGTGCCAGCCGCGGCCGCTTGCACCGCTTGCGACACCGAGCGCAGGTTGCCCATGCCGTAATCAACCACTGCCACGGTCTTCGGGCGACCACCATTTACTATTACATTCATAGCTGCTTGTGCAATCAATACGTGGGCTAGAGGCCTATTTTTTATATAAAACTACAAAGAGCCCTTGGTTGAGGGAATTTGCCCCAGGGCACGCGGGTCTAGCTCAAGTGCGGCGCGCAGGGCGCGGGCAAAGGCCTTGAAGACGGTTTCGGCCTGATGGTGGGCGTTGACGCCCTTGAGGTTGTCAATGTGCAGGGTAACCAGCGCGTGGTTGACAAAGCCCTGAAAAAATTCGTGCATCAGCTGGGTGTCAAAGGTGCCAAGCATGCCGCTGGTAAAGGGCACGTCCATCACCAAACCGGGGCGGCCAGAAAAGTCGATCACCACCCGGCTCAAGGCTTCGTCCAGTGGCACGTAGGCGTGGCCGTAACGGCGAATGCCTTTTTTGTCACCCACCGCCTTGTAAACCGCTTG
>JBBQZG010000196.1:0-3510 GCA_038207945.1 Burkholderiales bacterium | reverse complement strand
AGACCTGTTATATTGCACTGCAACATTTTTACATTAAAGGTGATTTACTGTGCTCTACAAACTTTACGAAACCCAGCGTTCGCTAATGGAGCCGTTCACTGATCTGGCCCAGTCTGCTGCCAAGCTCTACGGCAACCCGTTGTCGTTTATGGGTCAACATCCCTTGTCGCAACGGATTTCAGCGAGCTACGACCTGATTCATCGTTTGGGAAAAGACTACGAAAAGCCGGAATTTGGCCTGCGCACGGTTGACGTGGACGGCGTTGAAGTAGCCGTGCATGAGCGCATCGAGCTCAAGAAACCGTTTTGCGAATTGCGCCGATTCAAGCGCTTTACCGATGATGTTGCCACCCTGACCAAGCTCAAAGGTCAGCCTGCCGTGCTGATCGTGGCGCCCCTGTCGGGCCACTACGCCACGCTGCTGCGCGACACCGTCAAGACCATGCTGAAAGACCACAAGGTCTACATCACTGACTGGACCAATGCGCGCCTGGTGCCCACGTCCGAGGGTGATTTTCATCTGGACGACTACATCAATTATGTGCAGGAATTCATCCGCCACCTGCAAAAGAGCTACGGCAACTGCCATGTGATGAGCGTCTGCCAACCTACCGTGCCAGTGCTGGCTGCGGTGTCATTGATGGCCAGTCGCAAAGAGCTCACACCTTTGACCATGGTCATGATGGGTGGCCCGATTGATGCCCGCAAATCACCCACTGCCGTCAACAACCTGGCCATGAACAAGAAGATTGAGTGGTTTGAGCACAATGTGATCTACCGTGTGCCATCCCGTTTTCCGGGCGCCGGCCGCAAGGTGTATCCGGGCTTTTTGCAGCATTCTGGCTTTGTCGCCATGAACCCCAGCAACCACGCGCGCAGCCATTACGACTACTTTCAGGACCTGATCAAAGGCGACAGCTCAAGTGCTGAGTCACACCGCAAGTTCTATGACGAGTACAACGCGGTGCTGGACATGGACGCCCATTACTACCTGGAGACCATCAAAACGGTGTTCCAGGAGTTCAACCTGGTCAACGGCACCTGGGATGTGAAGGGCGTAGACGGCAAAGTGGAACGCGTCCACCCGGAAGACATCAAGACCACCGCACTGTTGTCTGTCGAGGGCGAATTGGATGACATTTCTGGTTCTGGCCAGACCGCAGCCGTGCACACCATTTGCAGTGGCGTTGCCAAATCCATGCAGGCGCACATCGAGGTTGAAGGTGCTGGGCATTACGGTATTTTTGCGGGTCGACGCTGGCGCGAAGTGGTGTACCCGAAGGTTCTGACATTTATTCAAAGTCATCAGCCGAAAAAGCGTGAGAGCCCTGCAGCCCACCCCGTCACTATTGCGGCGCCGGTTGTTGCCATGGTCGCGTCGCCAGCTGTGGCAACACCGCAGCCGCAAGCGACGGTGACGGCAACACCTGCTGACAAACCTGAAGTTCACATTGAACCCAAGGTTGTCAAAGACAGCAACCTGTCAAAGGCCACTGAGCCTGTGCCAATGGCCAAGCCTGAAGCTGCATCAGTGGCCGTACCGGCAAAAGCCAAAGCCAATTTAAAGTCCAAGGCCATGCCCCAGACCCCATTGGCAGCACCCGCCAAGCCTGAAGTCAGCAAAGCCTTGCCCAAAGCCAAATCAATGCCTGCCGTCACGCGCAAACAGCCCGTTTCACCCAAGAAATGAAGCCCAGCGCCGCCGACTTGTTGGCGGCGCTGCCGCAGACGCAATGCACGCGCTGCGGCTTTCCCGACTGCGCCGCCTATGCCAAAGCCATCACTGACGGCGAGGCGGCCATCAACCAATGCCCGCCTGGTGGCATGGAAGGCGTCAAACGGTTGGCTGCGCTGACTGGCCATGCCGTGTTGCCTTTGAATCCTGAAAACGGACTTGAGACCCCTCGCACAGTGGTGTTCATCGATGAGGCATGGTGCATTGGCTGCACACTGTGCATCAAGGCCTGCCCGGTAGATGCCATTGTGGGTGCCAACAAACTCATGCACACCGTGATTGCGCCCTATTGCACAGGCTGCGAGCTGTGCCTGCCTGTGTGCCCAGTGGATTGCATTGAACTTGAAAATGTCTCGGGCAGCGCCACGGGCTGGGCCGCGTGGTCGCCTGCGCAGGCTGATCAAGCCAGAACCCGATATGCGTTCAATAGCGTCAAGCGCAAGCGGGAAGAGGCTGAGAACGACAAAAGGCTTGAAGAAAAAGCGGCGCTGAAGTTGTCAGACATCAATGCCCACTCTCAACATACCGACCCAACCGTCCTGGACCGAAAACGCGCGGTGATTGAAGCAGCGCTGCTGCGCGCCAAGGCCAAACGCGCGATTGCCGAGGACAAGCCGGGGTTCAGCGCCCCTTAAGTCCCCGGCAGTTTGTGCGGTAACCTTTGCGCTACGCCGCCAACTTGGCAAACGCAGCCACCACCTCAGGCGGCGCCTGCACCATCTCAATCAGCACACCCTCACCCGCAATCGGAAACTCGTCGCTGGCCTTGGGGTGCAGAAAACAGATGTCAAAACCTGCCGCCCCCTTGCGAATGCCACCGGGCGCAAAGCGCACACCCTGGGCGGAGAGCCACGCCACGGCCATGGGCAGGTCATCAATCCACAACCCCACATGGTTCAGCGGCGTGGTGTGCACGGCAGGCTTTTTGTCCATGTCCATGGGCTGCATCAGGTCAACCTCAACTTTGAACGGTCCGGCGCCCATGGCGCAAATGTCTTCGTCCACGTTTTCGCGCTCGCTCTGAAACGTGCCGGTCACCTCCAGGCCCAGCATGTCGACCCATAGTTTCTGCAAGCGGGCTTTGCTGGTGCCGCCAATGGCGATTTGCTGAATGCCGAGCACCTTGAAGGGCCGTGAATGTGTCACGCTGCTCATGCAAACTCCACAATTGGTTGGTCAACCGTCAGGCTTTCACCCTTGTTGGCCAACACCTTGCCCACCACGCCGTCCGCCGCGGCAAACAACACATTCTCCATCTTCATGGCCTCGATCACCGCCACGCGTTCGCCAGCCTGCACTTTTTGGCCCTCTTTCACAGCCACTTCCACCAGCAAACCGGGCATGGGCGAGAGCACATAACGGCTCATGTCTGGCGGCGCCTTGTAGGGCATCAGCGCATGCAGTTCAGCCGCACGCGGCAACAGCACCATGACATTGATCTGGGCGCCGTTGTGAATCACGCGAATCGCCAGGGGATGTTTAGCGGTGCCGCGCTCGACTTGCGCAGTAAACGGCAAGTCGTTGCAGGTGCCCCACAACCGGATCTGACCAAATCGGCTCTTGCTGGTGATTCTGTAACTGTTGCCGCCCACCGTGACGACGCTGGCAAAGGTCTTGATGTCGAATTCGGTGACGCGCACCGGGGTGGCCGCCGCGTTGGTCACCTGCCCGACCGGCACCACCACAAAGTCGTCGCTGATGCGCAGCTCATGGCCCTCCAGCTGGCCACTGATGGCGGTAGAGCGTGCCAGATAGCAGCGGTTCACAAAAGCGGC
>JBBQZG010000195.1:0-3673 GCA_038207945.1 Burkholderiales bacterium | reverse complement strand
GTGAAGCTGACAAACATCGAGATCAGCACCGCCGCCACAATCGTCAGGCCAAATTCGTGGAAAAACTTGCCGATGATGCCGCCCATGAAACCAATCGGCAAAAACACCGCCACGATGGACAAGGTGGTGGCAAACACCGCCAGGCCAATTTCACGGGTGCCGTCCATCGATGCGTCAAATGCCCCCTTGCCCATTTGCACGTGGCGCACAATGTTTTCGCGCACCACAATCGCGTCGTCAATCAGCAGGCCCACGCACAAGCTGAGCGCCATCATGGTGATCATGTTGATGGTGAAGCCCAGCAGGTTCATGAAGAAAAAAGTCCCGACCAGGGCAATCGGCAAGGTCAGACCGGTGATCACAGTGGAGCGCCACGAGTTCAGGAACAGGAACACGATCAGTACGGTGAGCAGCGCACCTTCAAACAGGGTTTGCCGCACGTTAGCCACCGACACGCGGATTTGCCGCGAGCCATCGGTGATTTGTGTCAGCTTGATGCCGGGCGGGAGCTGCTTTTGCAGTTCGATCAGGGTTTTATTGAGCCCATCAACCACCCCGATGGTGTTCTCGTCTTGCGATTTCTGCACATTCAAAAGCAGGGTGCGCTGTCCGTTGTAAAGCGCCAGGCTCTCAATCTCTTGCGCCCCATCAGTGACTTGAGCCACCTGATCAACCCGGACTGGTGCGCCGTTTTTGCGCGTGATGATGATGCGACCAAAGTCCTCGGGTCGCTGCACGCGTGCAGCAATCTGGATCACCCGGTCTTGCGCCAACGAGCGGATGTTGCCCACCGGATAGTCCTGGTTTTCGTTGCGCACGGCGCTGGCCACTTGCTCGGGCGTGATGCCGAACGATGCCAGCGCCTGCGGGTTCAGGTAGATATTGATCTCGCGCTTGCTGCCGCCTACCAAGGCCACAGAGCCGACCCCACGCACGTTTTCCAGACGTTTTTTCAGCGTCTGCTCTGCCCAGTTGGTGAGTTCTACCGCGTTGAGCACCGCCCCTTGACTGGCATCAGGCAGCACCGCCACTGACCAAATGGCGCGGCTGCTTGGGTCAAAGCGCAGCACGCGTGGCTCTTTGACCTCGGTGCGCAAGGTGGCGCGGATGGCAGCCACTTTTTCACGCACGTCGTCAGCGGCTTTGCGGCCATCGATGTGCAGGCCAAATTCGATGATCACCACCGACTGGCTTTCATACGAGCGCGAGGTCAGGGCGTTGATGCCGGCGATCGAGTTCACGCCTTCTTCAATCTTCTTGGTGACTTCGTTCTCGACAATCTCGGGTGAGGCGCCGGGATAGTCGGTGCTGATCACCACCACCGGAAAGTCGACGTTGGGGAACTGATCGACCTGCAGACGCTGCATCGAAAACAGCCCCAACACCACCAGGGCCAGCATGACCATGGTGGCAAACACCGGGTTGTTCAGGCTGACGCGGGTGAACCACATTCACTTGGCCCCGGGTGCAGGCACTGCGGTGGTGACCAGGGTGCCCGCGCGCAGGCTACCCACGGTGCCGTCAATGACCACGCTGCCGTCAGGAATACCTGTGATTGCCACCATGGCCACACCTGCCAGTTCTCCGCGTGCGCCCAGTGTCACATTCACATGTTGCACCTGGTTGTGGCTGACCAATTGCACGTAGGGTTGGGGCCTGTCGGTGCGCACCGCGCTCAAGGGCAGCGCCAAGGCGTTCACGGTGCCGACGTTCAGCGTGCCTTGCGCAAACAGGCCATGGCGCAAGTTGGTACTGGGTGCAAGCGCCAGGTAAATCAGTACTGCGCGGCTTCCCGCCGCCGCGCTGGGGTTGATGCGCACCACCTTGGCGCTGAGGGTTTGCACCGCGTCGTCCAAGTGCAATTGGGCACTTTGCCCCACTTTGACTTGCAGCGAATCGGTGGCATTCAGGCTGGCTTCCAATTCCAGTTGACGGTTGTCAACAATCTCAACAATGCGCGCTTCAACGGCCACGCGCTCACCCGCTTGCACCAGGCGTTGCGAAATCTGGCCTGCGATGGGCGCGCGCAGCACGGTGTCGTCCAGCGCCTTGGTGGCCAGGTCGGCGCCTGACTGCGCTGCCGCGTAATTGGCTTGGGCCGCGGCCAGGCTGGCTTGCGATGATTCGAGTGCGGTGCTGGAAATAAACCCCTGTGCCACCAGGGCGCGGTTGTTGTCAAAATTGCGCTGGGCAATGTCGACCTGGGATTTGGCCGCCGCAGCCTGTTGGCGCGCCTGGCGCAACCGGGCGTCGGATTCGGTCGGGTCAATGCGGGCCAGAACCTGACCGGCGCGTACGGTGTCGCCTTCACGCAAGGTCAGTTCCCGCAGTTCACCGGGAACGCGCGCTTTCACCCACGCGGTGTTGACCGCCCTGATGGGGCCGGAGATCACCACACCTTGGGTCAACGTCAGTGTCCTGGCTTGAACCAGGTCAGCTGTTGTCAAATCAATGCTGACCTGTGTTTTTTGCGCGGCTTGCTGCTCTTGCAGTGCAACTTGCCGGGCCTTTCGGGCCGAAAGGGTGCGCGCGGTGCCCGCCGCCAACAGGGCAATCACCAGGCCAGCGACGGCCCATTTCATCCAGGGTTTCATGTCGGTGCGAACTCCGGGGACGGTGTCGGTTGAGGTGTGTCTGCACTGAAGCCGTGCAACAGCATGTCAAGCTGGGCGGCAAGGTATTTTTGTGGGTCAAGTTGCGCCTGACTGCCGCAACAGGCGCCCAGGGAATGCCGCCACATGGCCAGAAACAGCATGGGTGCCAAGACCAGGTAGACGCCGTAGGTGAGGTCCATCGGGCGAAATTCGCCACGTGCCACGCCGCGCTGCAGGATGCGCTCAATCAGGGTGTTGCCGGGTTGCATCACTTCATGCTGATAGAAGCTGGCCAGTTCCGGGAAGTTTTGTGCCTCGCTCATCATCAGCTTGGGGATGCCGCTGGCCTTGGTGGAGCCGATGCGTTCCCACCAGCTGAACAAGCAATAGCGCAACATGTCCTGGGTGCTGCCGTCAAAGCGGTCAAATTCGTCATTCCACTCGGCAAAACGGCCAGAGATGTTTTCGCGCACCACGGCTTTGAAGAGTTCTTCTTTGCTGGCGAAATACAAAAACAGGGTGCCTTTTGACACGCCGGCACGTTGCGCCACTTCTTCGACGCGGGTGGCGGCAAAGCCTTTTTCTACAAACAAGTCCAATGCCGCAGCCAGCAACTCGCCCGGGCGCGCGTTTTTGCGGCGCAAACGGCGTGTTTGTCCGTCGGGCAAGGGGAAATCAGAGGGGGTCAAATTGAGTGTTAATTAATGACTGACAGGTTATTAATATAGCTTTCACCACCCGCGTTGTCAATTGAACGGGCCATGCATGGGCGCGACCCGTGACAACGCCATGTGTGCATTCTGGCAAAGACCTGCGCGCATCACGCTTGCCAGTTTATGGCTAGCATGCAGGCGCTGACCACTTTGCATTCACATCTTTCAAGGAACCCACACATGAACCCAAACCTTCAAACCCTCACGCTTGGAGGTGGTTGTTTCTGGTGCACGGAAGCGGTGTTTGTGCGCGTCAAAGGGGTGCTGGATGTGGAATCGGGCTATTGCAATGGCCAGACGCTTGAGCCCAGCTATGAGCAGGTGTGCAGTGGCAGCACCGGCCATAACGAGGTGGTGAAGCTGGTG
>JBBQZG010000194.1:0-3696 GCA_038207945.1 Burkholderiales bacterium | reverse complement strand
GCAAATTTGACAATGTCGGTCAGGTAAAACTCGCCCTGGGCATTCTTGTTGTCCAGGCGGGCCAGCCATTTTTTGAGCTGGGCAGCGGGCAGCGCCATGATGCCGCTGTAAACCTCGGTGATTTTGCGTTGCTCTGGCGTGGCGTCTTTTTGCTCGACGATGGCCTGCACTTTGTCACCGGCGCGCACGATGCGGCCGTAACCCGCGGGGTCAGCAAAGTCAATGGTCAGCAGCGCCAGCTTGGTCCCGTCACAGGCGGTGATCAGCTGCGTCAGCGTGTCGGCCTGCGTCAGCGGCACGTCGCCCGAGAGCACCACCACAATGCCGTCGTCTTGCAACACCGGCACGGTTTGCTGTACCGCGTGGCCCGTGCCCAGCTGCGGCTCCTGGCGCACAAAATTCAAGGTAAATTGGCCTGTAGCCCCCGTATTAACTGCCAGAGCAGCTTCTACTTCTGCAGCACCATGACCAGTGATCACGGTCACTTGGCGGGCCCCCAGGCTGGCTGCGGTGTCCACCACGTGCTGCACCAGGGCGCGCCCGGCCAGACGGTGCAGCACTTTGGGTAGCTTGCTTTTCATGCGTGTGCCTTTGCCAGCGGCCATGATGACCACATCCACCGGCAGGGCGGAAAAAATGTCTAAAGTAGATGTCATGCCAAGCTCCATTGCCAATTCAAAGTATGTCCGCCACATTATCGGCGGGCTTTTGTGCCTGATTTTCACCCTGTATCTGGCTGGCTGCAGCATGGTGCGGCTGGGCTACGGCCAGTTGCCAGAGCTCTCGTATTGGTGGGTGGACAGCTACCTTGACTTGGGCGATGCCCAAAGTGTGGCGCTGCGCAATGACCTGGCCAAACTGCACGACTGGCACCGCAGCCAAGAGTTGCTGCCATTGACGCAGACCCTGGCGCAATTGCAGGCACAGGCGCTGCATGACACCACACCCGTGGCCATTTGCCGGGTGACAGACGAGTTGCGCCCACGCCTGCAAGCCCTGGCAGACCAGGCCACTCCCATGCTGGCCAGGCTGGCGGTCAGCCTCACGCCAGACCAACTCACCCACCTGCAGCACCAGTTTGCCAAACGGCAGCAAACCTGGCGCGACGACTGGTTGAGCGACGACCCCGCAGACCGCCTTGTCAAACGCAGCAAACGCCTCATTGACCGCAGCGAGATGTTTTACGGACGGCTGGACGACGCGCAACGTGCCTTGCTGCGTGCCAGTGTGCTGGCCTCCAGATTCGACCCAAAATTGATGCAGACCGAGATGCTGCGCCGCCATCAGGACGTCTGGCAAACCGCGCAAATGCTGGCGCGAGGCGGTGTGACTGCGCAACGCGCCGAAGATGAAACCAGGCAACTGCTGTGGCGATTGATGCGCTCGCCTGACGCCGCTTACCGCCAGCAAGCGGACTTGCTCAATCTGGAGAGTTGCCAGACTTTCACGGCGCTGCACAACAGCACATCCTTGGCCCAGAAACAAAAATTGGCCGAAACCCTCAAGGTTTACGAACTGGATGCGCGGGCCCTGATGCCCGCCGTGAACGGCAAACGCTGAAAAAAGTTACACCGGCCAGACCACGCCGTAGTCGTTCAGGATGGCGTCCATGGGCAAGTCGTGCGGCTCGGGTTCAAAGTCGGGCAGAAAGTCGCTGCCAAAGCCCAGGCCCACGGTGAACGGCCGGGGTGACAGACCTGCCAGCATGCGGTCATAAAACCCGCCGCCATAACCCAGCCGGTAGCCGCCCGCGGCATAACCGACGCAGGCCACAAACAGCAGGCTGGGCACAATCACCTCAGTGTCTTTGGGCTTGGGGATGCCATAGGCATCGTCTTCCATCGGGCAACCGGGGTACCAGGTGTGAAACATCATGGTTTTATGAACTTTATCCACCACCGGCAATCCAATCTTGCGTAGCTGCGGTTGTTCGATGAGTTCGCCGTCTTCCTTCCAGCGGTGCAGCGCGGGCAGCGGGTCAAATTCGCCCTTGATCGGCCAGTAGGCGCCAATCACTGTGTCGGGTCGCCCCACCAGCCAGATGCGCATGATTTGCTGCAGGTTGGCAATGCGTTGCTCGCGGTCTGGCAGGCGCAAGCGCTGCTGAATCAATTGTTGCCGCAAGGCTTTTTTATCAAGCGCCCTTTTTCCTTCAGAATTATTCATAATGTCCGTATGCAGTTCTTAACTATTTTGACATCGATTGCCCTCGCCAGCACACTGTGCGGGGCATCTGGCGCGGCGCTGGCCGCAGCCAGCAACCCCGGCACGTCAAACGATGTGTTGCTGGAAATGAATCAGGCGTTCAAAAAAGGCCAGTCCAAGCGCTTGAGCGAGTTGTTGCCGCAAGCGCGCGGCCATCTGCTTGAGCCCTGGGCCGCCTATTGGGAGTTGAGCGCTCGCCTGAACAGCGCCAGCGCGGACGAAATCACCGCGTTTTTGAAGCGCTACCAGGGTACCTACCAGGAAGACCGTCTGCGCAACGACTGGCTGCTGCTGCTTGGCCAAAACCGCGACTGGAGCCGTTTTGTGGTGGAGGCGCCCGGCTATCGCATGAAGGATGACCGCGAAGTGCGCTGCTACACGTTGGCCATGGAGCACATCCTGGCCAAGGTGGACATGTCGCAGGAGGTCAAGGACCTGTGGTACGGCCCGAAGCCGTCGGGTGAAGGCTGTACCCTGGCGGCCCAGGCACACTTTGACAACCAGAAACTGACACCGGCAGACATCTGGCGCAAGGCCCGCCTGGCCCTGGAAGCGCGCCAGATCAAGGCGGCCCGCCAGGCCGTCGACATGGTGGCGCCGCAAACCGGCACGGCCATGACTGAACTGCTGGCCAAGCCGGAGCTTTATTTGACCAGAACCGCGCCCAGCGAACTGCGTCAAAACCAGGAGCTGGCGATATTGGCGCTGATCCGGCTGGCAGAGACTGATCCCGATGCGGCAGCCAGCCTGCTGAGCAACCGTTGGGCCAAGACCTTGGATGCCCAACAGCGTGCCTGGGCCTGGGGTGCTGTGGGCAAACAAGCGGCGCACACCCGCGCGCCCAAGGCGCTGGCCCTGTTTGCCAACGCCAACCCGGCGGGCATGAGCGACGAGCACCTGGCCTGGCGCGCCCGCGCTGCCCTGCGCACCGGCAAATGGCCGCAAGTGCGCGCCGCCATTGAGGCCATGAGCGATGACGCCAAAAATGAGTCCGTCTGGGTGTATTGGCGTGCCCGCGCCCTCAAGGCGCTGGCGACTGGCGAGCCCGAACAGCTGCAAGCCAGACAACTGCTGGAAAGCATTGCCGGTGTGCGCGGGTTTTATGAGATGCTGGCACAAGAGGAACTGGGCCTGCCCATCACCCCGCCCGTTACACCCGAGCCCCTCACCGCTGCTGAAAAAAGCGCCGCCCGTGCCAACCCGGGCCTGCAGCGGGCGCTGGCCGCCATTGAGATCGGCCTGCGCTCCGAAGGCGTGCGCGAGTGGAACTACAGCACCAACCTGCACCAGAATGGCGGCATGACCGACCGCGAACTGCTGGCGGCGGCCGATCTGGCCTGCCAGCGCGAGGTGTGGGACCGCTGCATCAACACCAGCGAACGCACCAAGGGCGTCATCGACCTGGCCCAGCGCTTTCCCATGCCGCACAAAAAAGAGGTGCTGGCGCGCACCCATGACATCGGACTGGACCCGGCCTATGTGTACGGCCTG
>JBBQZG010000193.1:0-3720 GCA_038207945.1 Burkholderiales bacterium | reverse complement strand
CGTGAAACCCATTGCGCTGACTTGGGCAACAACTCGCTCAAGGTGATTGCCGACCACATTCGCGCCACTGCATTTTTGGTCAGCGACGGCGTGCTGCCGGGCAACGAAGGCCGCGGTTATGTGCAGCGCCGCATCATTCGCCGTGCCATTCGCCATGGCTACAAGCTGGGTCAGAAAACACCGTTTTTTCACAAGCTGGTGCCCGATCTGGTGGCGGTGATGGGTGACGCATACCCCAATCTGGTGGCACAGGCCGAGCGCATCATGGAGGTGCTGCGGGTGGAAGAAGAGCGCTTTTTTGAAACGCTTGAAGTGGGCATGCAGATTCTGGACGAGGCGCTGGCGGGTGATGTCAAGGTGCTGCCGGGTGATGTGGCTTTCAAGCTGCACGACACCTATGGCTTCCCGCTGGATTTGTCGGCCGATGTGTGCCGTGAGCGCGGGTTGACTGTGGATGAAGCTGGTTTCAAGGCTGCCATGGAAAAACAAAAGGCCCAGGGCCGAGCCGCAGGCAAGTTCAAACAAGACCGGGCGCTGGAGTACACCGGCTCTGGCAACGAA
Organism: Burkholderiales bacterium; assembly: GCA_038207945.1. Lineage (GTDB taxonomy): Bacteria > Pseudomonadota > Gammaproteobacteria > Burkholderiales > Burkholderiaceae_C > Rhodoferax. Next base: position 3,159 of record JBBQZG010000193.1, on the reverse strand, counting down.
TTCGTTGGTTATGGGCATTTGACGGTGACTACTGAAATCGTGGCGATTTACGCAGACGGGACAAGCGCTACAGAGCTAAAAGACGGTCAAAGCGGCGTGCTGGTGCTGGCCACCACACCGTTTTACAGCGAGAGCGGCGGTCAGGTTGGTGACGCAGGTGCCATCTTCTGCGACCACGCCTTGTTTGACGTGGCTGACACACAAAAGATCAAGGCCGACGTGTTTGGCCACCACGGCATGCTTAAAACAGGGGTGATCAAAGTGGGCGACAGTGTGGTGGCGCATGTGAATTCATCACTGCGTGCGGCCACCCAGCGCAACCACTCGGTGACGCACCTGATGCACCAAGCCCTGCGCGAAGTGTTGGGCGCGCATGTGCAGCAAAAAGGCAGCTTGGTCAACCCGGAGCGCACGCGCTTTGACTTTGCCCACAACGCCCCGGTCACCGATGCTGAAATCCGCGAGGTTGAAGCGCGTGTGAACCATGAAATCCTGGCCAATGCCGCCACCCAGGCACGCGTGATGGACATTGAATCAGCGCAGAAAACCGGTGCCATGATGCTGTTTGGCGAGAAATACGGCGAGTCAGTGCGGGTGCTGGACATCGGCACCAGCCGCGAGTTGTGCGGCGGCACCCACGTGCAGCACACCGGCGAGATTGGCCTGTTCAAGGTGGTGGCCGAGAGCGGTGTGGCCTCGGGCGTGCGGCGCATTGAGGCCGTGACGGGCGACAACGCCTTGGCCTATTTGCAGCACATGGAAGACGCTGTTGGCATCACTGCCAACCTGCTTAAAGCGCCGGTCGCGGAAGTGAATGACCGCCTGACGTCAGTGCTGGAACACATGAAAGCGCTCGAGAAAGAAGTGGCGGCGCTCAAAGGCAAGCTGGCTTCTGCCCAGGGTGATGAATTGCTGACCCAGACGCAAGACATCAACGGCGTCAAGCTGCTGGTCGCCCAGCTCGAAGGGGCGGATGTGAAAACGCTGCGCGACACCATGGACAAGCTCAAGGACAAGCTCAAAACTGCGGTGATCGTGCTTGGTGTGGTCGATGGCGCCAAGGTGCAAATTGCTGTGGGTGTGACCGCAGACACCACGGCCAAGGTCAAGGCCGGCGAACTGGTCAACTTTGTGGCGGCGCAAGTCGGCGGCAAGGGTGGCGGCAAAGCTGACATGGCCATGGCCGGTGGCACCGAGCCGGACAAACTCACCGATGCCTTGGCCAGTGTGCGGGACTGGGTGTCGCCAAAACTATAATTGCTATATAAATAATAGCTACTTGCGCATTATTTATAAGGGCTAGAGGCTAATTTGACTAAAAATAATTCAAAACGACGGCTGCTCACCTTTGGACTGACCGTGCTGGCACTGGGTGCGGCATTACCGGCGGCGGCGCAGGGCTATCAGGTGCGGGCTTGGCCTGCCAGGCAAAGCGTGCCTGAATTCGCCACGCGTGACATGACTGGCCACCTTTGGCGCTTGCGAGACCTCAAGGGCAGGGCGGTGCTGATCAACTTTTGGGCCAGTTGGTGCGAACCCTGCCTGAACGAGATGCCCTCGCTGCAAACCGTGGCTGAGCTCTATGGGCCAGACAAGCTGGTGGTGCTGGCAGTGAACTTCAAGCAATCCAACCCGACGATCCAGAATTTTGTGCAAAAAACGGCATTGCAGTTGCCCGTGTTGCCTGATCCGCAGGGGTTGGTGGCCCGTCAGTGGGGCGTGAAGGCGTTTCCGACCACGGTGCTGGTGGCGGCTGACGGCAAAGTGCGTTCAGTGGTGCAAGGTGAAGTGGACTGGACGGACCAGCCCGCCAGCCGGTTGCTGCAGGCGCTTTTTTGAACCCGGACTGATGCGGCATATGCCGCCATTCGGTCTTGACCCGTGTCAGAAAATTTCGGGCATTGCGATATGTCAGGGCAATTTCTGCATGGTGTTTTAGACTCATACCCTTTTGACTGCCCTCCACTTCCAAGGCGACCCATGAGTGCTTTTTTGAATGAAACTGTTTTAAGCGTCCATCACTGGACCGATCGACTGTTCAGCTTTACCACCACGCGGGATGAAACCCTGCGTTTTTCCAATGGTCACTTCACCATGATTGGCCTGCGTGATGCGAATGGCAAGCCGCTGTTGCGCGCCTACAGCATCGTCAGCGCCAACTACGAAACCCACCTGGAGTTTTTGAGCATCAAGGTGCAAGACGGCCCGCTCACGTCCAAACTGCAACACATCAAGGTGGGTGACCAGATTGTGGTGGGCAAAAAGCCCACGGGCACGTTGCTGATTGACTACCTGCTGCCGGGCAAAAACCTGTACCTGTTTGGTACTGGCACCGGTTTGGCCCCGTTTTTGAGCATCGTGCGCGACCCGGATACCTATGAAAAATTTGAAAAAGTGATTCTGGTGCACGGTGTGCGCGAAGTGGCTGAACTGGCCTACCACGACTACCTCACGCATGAGTTGCCCGAACATGAGTTTCTGGGGGAGATGGTCAGCGCACAAATGCTTTATTACCCCACCGTAACGCGTGAGCCGTTCAAAAACCAGGGTCGCATCACCGACCTGATCGAATCTGGCAAATTGCAGACCGACCTGGGCTTGGCCAAGTTTGGCCCGGCCACCGACCGCGCCATGATGTGCGGCAGCCCGGCCTTGCTCAAAGACCTGAAACACATTCTGGAAAAACGTGGCTTCATGGAAGGCAACACCACCAAGCAAGGCGACTTTGTGGTTGAACGCGCCTTTGTGGAGCAATGAGCATGACGCATCACCTCTACGCCATCGGCAACGCGCTGGTTGACTCTGAATATGAGGTGTCTGACGCCCAACTGTTGGCTGCGGGCGTTGAAAAACGCCACATGACGCTGATTGACGCCGAGCGCCGCACGGAATTGCTCAAGCATGTGCAGGCTGCCAAATCGCACCGCACCGGTGGCGGGTCGGCGGGCAACACCGTGGTGGCGCTGGCTCAATTGGGTGGCAAAGCGTTTTATTCGTGCCGCGTGGCCGATGATGAGTTGGGCGACTTTTACACCAAAGACCTTTTGTCGCATGGCGTGGCCACCAACCTGACGCACACCAAGCCGCCCGAGGGCCAGACCGGCAGTTGCATGGTGATGGTGACGCCCGATGCCGAGCGCAGCATGAGCACATTTTTGG
>JBBQZG010000192.1:0-3870 GCA_038207945.1 Burkholderiales bacterium | reverse complement strand
CAGGCCACCGCCCATGCGCTGCATGGCATGGGTGCCAAGGTGGTGGTGTCGGCCCGCCAGCGCGCGCTGCTCGATGACTTTGTGCACACGCACCCCGGCAGCCAGGCGTTGACGCTCGACGTGACCGATGCACCAGGCGTCAAAGCCGCCGCGGCCAAGCTGCTCGCGCTTGGCCCGCTGGACTGCGTGGTGTATTGCGCCGGCCACTACCAGGCCATGCGCGCCGACAAGATGAACTTGTTCGACATGAAGCGCCATGTGGATGTCAACTACACCGGCGCGCTGCATGTGCTGGACGCCGTCTTGCCTGCCATGCTCGCGCGCGGCCAGGGGCACGTCAGCCTGATTGGCAGCGTGGCCGGTTTCGGTGGCTTGCCCAACAGCCTGGCCTACGGCCCGACCAAAGCCGCGCTGATCAACCTGGCCGAGACGCTGTACCTGGACCTGCATCACAAGGGCTTGGGCGTGTCACTCATTAACCCCGGCTTTGTACAGACACCGCTTACTGCGGGCAACCGCTTTGCCATGCCGGCACTGCTGACGCCCGAGCAAGCAGCACAAGCCATTCTGGCGGGCTGGGCCCGTGGCGCGTTTGAGATCCATTTCCCAAAACGCTTCACCCTCTGGCTCAAAGCCCTGCGCCTGTTGCCCTACCGGGCTTACTTTGACCTGGTGAGACGCGCCACACAATGACTCCCTACGCCACAGACCACACCGCACACGTCGCCCAACTGGTGCAGTTTTTTGAGACCCTGACGCCGCAGAGCGTGGCGCAGCTGGGCCAGTTTTATGACCCGCAAGCGCGCTTTACCGACCCTTTCAACGACGTGACCGGTGTGCCCGCCATCACCCACATTTTTGAGCACATGTTTGTCACTTTGACGCGGCCGCGCTTTGTCGTGGTGGAACGTGTGCTGCAAGGTGCGCAATGCTTTTTGACCTGGGAGTTCCGCTTTTACTTCAAGGGCTACAAGTCGAATCAGGAACAAGTGATTTTGGGTGCCAGCCATCTGGTGCTGTCAGACGCGGGTCTGATCACTGTGCACCGCGATTACTGGGACGCCGCACAAGAGCTGTATGAAAAACTGCCCGTGGTGGGCAGTGTGATGCGCTGGCTTAAAAAACGCGCCCGCAGTTGAAGGCGCGCGGTGGGGCTTAAAACGGCTTGGTGTCGGCAAAGCTGGCACGCTGCATCAGCTTGTCCTGCAATTTAAGCAGGTTGGGGTATTGCTCACGCCAATTGATTTGTGGAAACCTGAAATCCAGGTAGCCCAGCGCCACGCCCACTGCCACGTCGGCCAAGCTCAGATGGATGCCAACACAAAACGCCTTGTCACCCAGGCCTTTGCTCATGGTCTGCAAAGCCGCATCCACCTTGCCCAACTGCCGACCAATCCAGGCCTGGCAGCGCTGCTCGGCCGTGCGTCCGCCCCAGGTGGCCTCCAGCCGAGCCAGAATGGACGCGTCCAGCACGCCATCGGCCAGTGCTTCCCAGGTTTTCACCTCGGCACGTTCACGGCCCACGCTGGGAATGAGCTTGCCCACGGGTGACAGGGTGTCCAGGTATTCCACGATCACGCGCGAGTCAAAAATGGCCTCGCCAGCTTCCATCACCAGGCAGGGCACCTTGCCCAGCGGGCTTGACAGGCCGATCGCGGTGTTGGCCGACCACACGTCTTCCAGCACATACTCGTAGTCAAGCTTTTTCTCGGCCATGACCACGCGCACTTTGCGCACGTAAGGGCTTGAGTTGGATCCGATCAGTTTCATTGGCATGGGAGAATTTTGGGGGTGAGCCGTGTAGTTATCAAGCGATTCTATACAGGCAAGTGTGGCCCGGCAGGCACCGTTTGCATGGCCTTTACGCTGGCAGCGGACGGGCTGTTGCATCTGTACAAACTGACGCCGCGTTTGCGGGTTTACCCGGTGGGGGCCCCTACAATGCCGCGCATGACTACCTCCGCCATTTCCGCCCTCTCCCCGCTGGACGGCCGCTACGCCGCCAAACTTGCCAAACTGCGCCCTGCCATGAGTGAGCAGGGTTACATGCACCGCCGCGTGCAGGTTGAAGTGGCCTGGTTCATCGCCTTGAGCGACTGCGGCTTCAAGGAATTCAAGCCGCTGTCACCCGGCGCGCGCACTTACTTGCTGGGTCTGGTAAAAAACTTTTCCGAGACCGATGGCAAAGCCATCAAGGACATTGAAAAGGTCACCAACCACGACGTGAAAGCGGTCGAATACTGGCTCAAGTCCAAGTTTGAAGCCCGCCCGGAACTGCTGGCGGTGCAGGAGTTTGTGCACTTTGGCTGCACCAGCGAAGACATCAACAACACCAGCCACGCGCTGCAACTGAAAAGCGGTCGCGATGCGGTGCTGCTGCCCACGCTTGACGCCATCATCACCAAGCTGCGCAACATGGCGCATACGTTTGCCGAGGTGTCGATGCTCAGCCGCACGCACGGCCAAACGGCCAGCCCGACCACTGTGGGCAAGGAAATAGCCAATGTGGTGGTGCGTCTGGTGGCAGCGCGAGAGCGCATTGCCGCTGTCAAATTGATGGCCAAAATGAATGGCGCCGTGGGCAACTTCAACGCCCACCTGTCGGCCTGGCCCGAGTTTGACTGGGAAGCCTTCAGCAAAAAGGTCATTGAAACCCCCGAGCCGCTGGGCCTGGGCCTGACGTTTCAAACCTACAGCATCCAGATTGAGCCGCACGACTACATGGCCGAACTGTTTGACGCGGTGGCCCGCACCAACACCATCCTGATTGACTGGTCGCGTGACGTGTGGGGTTATGTGAGCCTGGGTTACTTCAAACAAAAACTGCGCGACGGCGAGGTGGGCTCCAGCACCATGCCGCACAAAGTCAACCCAATTGACTTTGAAAACGCCGAGGGCAACCTGGGCCTGGCCAACGCCATGTTGCGCCACATGAGTGACAAGCTGCCCATCAGCCGCTGGCAACGTGACCTGACCGACAGCACCGTGCTGCGCAACATGGGCGTGGCCCTGGGCTATGCCGTGTTGGCCTACCAGTCACTCGCGACCGGTCTGGGCAAGCTGGAAATCAATGAAGCGGCCATTGCCCATGACCTGGACGCTTCCTGGGAAGTGATGGCCGAGCCGATTCAAACCGTGATGCGCCGCTTTGGCCTGCCCCAGCCGTATGAGCAGCTCAAAAAGTTCACCCGTGGCGAAGCCATGACGCGTGAGCTGATGCAAGGCTTCATTGCTGGCCTGGACTTGCCCGAGGCAGAAAAAACCCGCCTGCTGGCCATGACACCCGCCAGCTACGTGGGCATGGCGGCTGAGTTGGCCAAACGCGTCTGATGGCCACCAAATCCACCATCTTCAAAGCCAGCCTGCAAATTGCAGACATCGACCACAGCTACTACGCCGACCACGCGCTGACCCTGGCGCGCCACCCCAGCGAAACGGACGAGCGCATGATGGTGCGGCTGTGCGCGCTGGCGCTGCAGGCACACCAGTTGCAAAGCGTCTGCGGCGGAGACGGCACGCTGGCCTTTGGTGCGGGCCTGAGTGACCCCGACGAGCCCGATGTGTGGCTGCGCGACTTCACTGGCCTCACTAGGCTGTGGATTGAAGTGGGTCAACCCGAAGACAAACCGCTTGCCAAAGCCTGCAACAAGGCCGATGCGGTGGTGCTCTACCCCTTTAGCCAGGCGGCAGACGTTTGGTGGCGCGGCATCCAGACCAAACTCACCCGGTTGGACCGGCTGCAGGTGTGGCGTATTCCCAGCGCCACCGCGCAAGCGCTGATTCCCATGGCGCAGCGCAACATGGCACTGCAGGCCACTGTTCAAGAGGGTGTGCTGATGCTGGGCGATGGCAAGCACAACGTCGACATCG
>JBBQZG010000191.1:0-3904 GCA_038207945.1 Burkholderiales bacterium | reverse complement strand
CCCTCTTTTGGGCTTTCTTTTTTTCAGGAATCCCGCCATGTTGCTCCCCTGCGCACCCTCTGCTGACGCCCACCCCAACCGATTCTCATCACATCACCGCATCTGGGCACCTACAGCGCTGGGTTTGACCCTGCTGCTGGCTGCCTGCGGTCAGGGCAGTGCACCGGCGGCTGGCCCCGGTGGGCCGGGCGGCGCGCCACCGCCCGCTGAAGTGGGCGTGGTCACGGTCAAAACAGGTGATGTGGGCCTAGTCACCGAATTGCCAGGACGGCTGGAAGCCTCCCGCGTGGCACAGGTGCGGGCGCGTGCCGCAGGCATCGTGCAAAAGCGCTTGTTTGTCGAAGGCAGCACCGTGCGCGCCGGGCAAGCCTTGTTTCAAATTGACGCCAGCCCCTACCAGACCACATTGACCAGTGCGCAGGCCACAGTGGCCAAAGCCGAGGCCAATCTGATGCAAGCCAGTGCGCAGGCGGACCGCTTCAAGCCGCTGATCGAAGCCAAGGCCATCAGCCAACAAGAGTTCGTCAACGCACAAGCGTCACAAAAACTGGCGGAAGCGGATGTGGCCGTGGCCCGCGCTGCCGTGCAAACCGCACGCATCAACCTGGGCTACGCGTCAATCACCGCGCCCATCAGCGGCCGCATTGGGCGGGCCCTGGTGACAGAAGGCGCGTTGGTGGGCCAGGGCGAAGCCACCCCCATGGCCGTGATCCAGCAAACCGACCCGATGTTCATTAACTTCACCCAATCCGCCGCCGAGGTCATGAAGCTGCGCGGCGCGATGGAATCGGGCCAACTCAAGCGCGTCGGTGCCCAAGCGGCCAGTGTGCGGGTGGTGCTGGAAGACGGCTCTGAATACGCCAAACCAGGCAAACTCCTGTTTTCTGACCTGACCGTAGACGCCACCAGCGGCCAGATCACCCTGCGTGCTGAGGTTCCCAACCCCGCTGGCACCTTGTTGCCCGGCCTGTTTGTGCGCGTGCGCCTGGAGCAGGCTCAAGTGAGCAACGCCATCACGCTGCCGCAGCAGGCCGTGACACGCACGCCCCAAGGCGACTCGGTGATGGTGGTGGGCACCGACGGCAAAGTGGCCCCTCGCCCGGTCAAGGTCGGTGGCCAGCAAACTGGCCAGTGGGTGATTTTGGACGGCCTGCAAAACGGCGATCAGGTGATGGTCGACGGCTTCCAGAAACTCCGTGGCGGCGCACCGGTGAAAGCCGTGCCGTGGCAAGCCCCTGGCAGCATGCCCGCCAAGGCAGCCAGCGCGCCAGCCGCCGCTACCGCACCTGCGCCCGTAGCGCAAAGCCCAGCCAGCGCCGCATCAAGCGCGGCGCGCTAAGGAGCTTGTTCCATGGCTAAATTCTTTATTGACCGGCCCATCTTTGCTTGGGTCATTGCACTGTTCATCATCGTGATGGGCTCAGTGGCCATCACCCAGCTGCCGATTGCCCAGTACCCGCCGGTGGCACCGCCTTCCATCGTCATTTCGGCCAGCTACCCAGGCGCCTCGGCCCAAACGCTGGAGGACAGCGTGCTGTCCATCGTCGAGCAGGAAATGAACGGCTCACCCGGCCTAATCTACATGGAATCGGTGGCGCAAGCCAACGGCACCGGCTCCATCACCCTGAGCTTTCAGCCCGGCACCAATGCCGATCTGGCGCAGGTGGACGTGCAAAACCGCCTGAGCCGCGCCAGCCCGCGGCTGCCCTCAGCCGTCACCCAACAAGGTGTGCGGGTCGACAAGGCGCGTAGCAACTTTTTGCTGTTTGCCATCCTTTCATCTGACGACCCCAAACTCGACCCGGTGGCGCTCGGCGACTACGCCTCGCGCAGCATCGTGCCTGAACTGCAACGCCTGCCTGGCGTGGGTCAAGCCCAATTGTTTGGCACCGAGCGCGCCATGCGTATCTGGGTCGACCCGGCCAAGCTGCAGGGCTTCAACCTTTCGGCCAGCGAGGTCACCGCCGCCATCCGCGCCCAAAACGCGCAGGTCTCGGCCGGTGAAATTGGCAGCTTGCCCAATGTGGTCGGCCAGGGTATTGCTGCCACCGTGGTGGTCACTGGCCAGCTCACCAGCGTGGCGCAGTTTGGCAACGTGGTGCTGCGTGCCAACACCGATGGCTCCAGCGTGCGCCTGAAAGACGTGGCGCGCATCGAACTCGGTGCCCAGGCCTACGCCACCTCGGCGCGGCTCAACGGCAAACCGTCCACCGGCATTGGCATCCAGCTGTCCCCCAGCGGCAACGCACTGGCCACCGCCAAAGCCGTGCGTGTCCGCATGGCCGAGTTGGAAAAATTCTTCCCCAAAGGCATGACCTGGGCGGTTCCCTACGACAGCTCGCGATTTATTGAGACCTCTTTGCGCCAGGTGGCAGAGACGTTGCTGGAGGCCATCGTGCTGGTGTTCCTGGTGATGTTCTTGTTCCTGCAGGACTGGCGCTACACCCTCATCCCCACGCTGGTGGTGCCGGTGGCGCTGCTGGGCACCTTTGCCACGCTGCTGGCGTTGGGCTTCTCGATCAACGTGCTGACCATGTTTGCCATGGTGCTGGTGATCGGCATTGTGGTGGACGACGCGATTGTGGTGGTGGAGAACGTCGAGCGCATCATGAGCGAAGAAGGTTTGTCACCGCTGGAGGCCACGCGCAAGGCCATGGGCCAAATCTCTGGCGCCATCATTGGTGTCACGGTGGTGCTGATCTCGGTGTTTGTGCCGCTGGCGTTTTTCAGCGGCTCCATCGGCAACATTTACCGCCAATTTGCGACGGTGATGGGGGTGTCGATTGCGTTCTCGGCGTTTTTGGCGCTGTCGCTCACGCCGGCCTTGTGCGCCACCTTGCTCAAGCCGGTAGAGGCCGGGCACCACCACGCAAAGACCGGCTTTTTTGGCTGGTTCAACCGGGGGTTTGCCAAAACCGCCAAAACCTATGAAAGCGGCGTGGCCAGACTGCTGCCCAAAGCCGCACGTTACCTGGTGATTTACCTGGCTATCGTCGCCGGCGCGGCCTGGATGTACACAAGCTTACCCACCTCGTTTTTACCCAATGAAGACCAGGGCACGATGCTGGTGAACGTGCAATTGCCGCCCGGTGCCACGCAAGAGCGCACTTTGGCGGTCATGCAACAAGTCGAAAGCTACCTCTTGAAACAGCCGGAAGTGCAAGGCATGGTCGGCGTGCTGGGTTTCAGCTTCTCCGGCCAGGGCCAAAATGCGGCGCTGGCGTTTGTCACACTGAAAGACTGGTCGGAGCGCACCGGGCCCGCCAGCTCAGCCCAGGCCTTGGCCGGGCGCGCGTTTGGCGCCTTGTCTGGCATTCGTGACGCGTTCATCTTTCCGCTGAGCCCGCCGCCCATTCCTGAATTGGGCTCCTCATCTGGATTTAGCTTCCGGCTGCAAGACCGCGCCGGTTTGGGCCACGACGCCCTGCTGGGTGCACGCAACCAGTTGCTGGGCATGGCTGGCAAGAGCAAGGTGCTGGCCCAGGTGCGTCCCGACGGCCTAGAAGACGCACCGCAATTGCAGCTGGACATTGACCGCGACAAGGCCAGCGCGCTGGGTGTCGGTTTCGATGCCATCAACGCCACGATTTCCACCGCCCTGGGCTCGGCCTATGCCAACGACTTTCCCAACAACGGCCGCCTGCAGCGGGTGGTGGTGCAAGCCGATGCCCCGGCGCGCATGCAGCCGGATGACTTGCTGAAGCTCAATGTGAGCAACAACAAGGGCCAAATGGTGCCGATGTCGGCCTTTGCCAGCACGCGCTGGGTGACCGGCGCCATGCAAACCGTGCGCTACAACGGCTACCCCGCCATGCGCATCAGCGGCAGCGCCGCCCCCGGCTTCAGCACGGGTGCCGCGCTGACTGAGATGGAAGCGCTGGCCAGCCAGTTGCCAGCGGGCTTT
>JBBQZG010000190.1:0-4016 GCA_038207945.1 Burkholderiales bacterium | reverse complement strand
GGGTGCCATTGAGCTCTGGCACAACGAGCCCGAAGAGTCCAGTGACATGACGCTGCAAAGCGGCCATTACGGCAACACTGGCGACACCTTTGAATTCCTCTCCAGCCACACCAGCTTTCGGCGCGGCACCGGTCTGCCCGGTCTCACTTGGGCCAGTCAAACACCGGTATTCATGCCTGATCTGGGACGAGGCTCCGGTTTTTTGCGTGCCGACAGCGCCATCAAGGTCGGCATCAACCGCGGCTTTGCGGTGCCTTGCAGTTCCATCGACGGCCACGTCTATGTGCTGGCATTTTTGAGCGCGCTGGCGACCCCGATTGCCAGCCAGGTGGACGTGTGGCAACCCGATGCCCTGCAGTCACACCTGGTGCACAGCTTCAGCTTTTCCGACGCCGCACCTGGCGCAGCACTGGTCAGCGACGAAATGCTGGCTTTTGGCGACACCACCGTAGGGCAGGTGTTCAGCACCGGTGTGCCCGCGCTGGAAGGTGAGCGCATCGTGATGCCGTTGGCGATGCAAAACCGCATCACCGCCGTGCTTGCCCTGTCCTTGTGACCTGCTGGTCAATCTGGAGAAACTTATGAAAAAAATGAAACTCGTGATGGTCGGCAACGGCATGGCCGGCGTTCGCACGCTGGAAGAATTGATAAAAATCGCCCCCGAGTTGTACGACATCACCGTCTTTGGCGCCGAGCCGCACCCCAACTACAACCGCATCTTGCTCAGCCCGGTGCTGGCCGGGGAACAAACGCTGGACCAGATCGTGCTGAATTCGTATGCGTGGTACAGCGACAACCACATCACCCTGCATGCAGGCTGGCGCGTTACCTCAGTGGACCGGGTCAAACGCGTCGTCCATGCGGAAAACGCAAGCGGTGAAGCCCTCAGCGCGGTGTACGACCGCCTGCTGCTGTGCACCGGCTCCAACCCTTTTATGCTGCCCATTCCCGGAAAAGACCTGGCTGGTGTGATTGCCTACCGCGACATTGCCGACACCCAGGCCATGATTGATGCCGCCACCCATTTCAAACACGCCGTGGTCATTGGCGGCGGCCTGCTCGGGCTGGAAGCGGCCAACGGCCTGATGCTGCGCGGCATGCAGGTGAGTGTGGTGCACGTCACTCCCACGCTGATGGACCGCCAGCTCGACGAGGTGGCGGGCAAGCTGCTGCAAAAGTCCCTGGAAGCGCGTGGTCTGAACTTTTTGATGGGTGCACACACGCAGGCGCTGCTCAAACCCACCGACCTGGCTGGCACAGACCCCCACGCCGTTGCCAAAGCGGCTGCTGATTGTGTGCAGGATTTACAAGCAAAATTGGCCTCTAGCCCAGACCGGGTATGCGCAGTGCGCTTCAAAGATGGTAGCGTTGTGCCAGCCGACCTGGTGGTCATGGCGGTGGGCATTCGCCCCAACATCGAGTTGGCCCAGAGCATGCGCCTGCATTGCGACAAAGGCATTGTGGTCAACGACACGCTGCAAACCACCACCGACGCTCGCATTTATTCAGTCGGTGAATGCGCCGCCCACCGTGGCACAACTTATGGCTTGGTGGCGCCGCTGTTTGAGCAAGCCAAGGTGGCGGCCAACCACCTGGCGCAGTTTGGCATTGGCCGTTATGTCGGCTCTCTGACTTCGACCAAATTGAAAGTCACCGGCATTGACCTTTTTTCAGCGGGCAACTTCGCAGGCGGCGCGGGCACAGAAGAAATCATCATGAGCGACCCCAAAGGTGGGGTTTACAAGAAGCTGGTGCTGAAAGACGACAAACTGGTCGGTGCGTGCCTGTACGGCGACACGGTGGACGGCAGCTGGTACTTCAAGCTGCTGCGAGATGGTCGCCCGATTGCCGACATCCGCGACCGGCTGATGTTTGGCGAAAGCAATGTGGGTGATGTCGGCCACCAGGGGCAGAACAAGGCCGCTGCCATGAAAGACAGCGACGAGGTGTGCGGCTGCAACGGTGTCACCAAAGGCACCATTTGCAAAGTCATCAAGGAAAAAGGTCTGTTCACGCTGGACGAGGTGCGCAAACACACCAAAGCCAGCGCGTCGTGCGGCTCCTGCACCGGCCTGGTGGAACAGCTGTTGATGTTCACCGCCGGTGCTGACTACTCCGCCACACCCAAAACCAAGGCCATGTGCGCCTGCACCGACCATGGCCACCAGGCCGTGCGTGATGCCATCAAAGCCAACAAGCTGCTCACGCTGGCTGAGGTCTACAACTTCATGGAATGGAAAACGCCGAACGGCTGCGCCTCTTGCCGCCCTGCTGTCAACTACTACCTGATCAGCACCTGGCCCAAGCTGGCCAAAGACGACCCGCAAAGCCGCTTTATCAACGAGCGCAGCCACGCCAACATCCAGAAGGACGGCACCTACAGCGTGATTCCGCGCATGTGGGGCGGCGAGACCACGGCCAGTGAATTACGCCGCATTGCCGACGTGGTCGACAAGTACAACATTCCGACCGTCAAAGTCACCGGCGGCCAGCGGATTGATTTGCTGGGTGTCAAAAAAGAAGACCTGGTGAACGTCTGGAAAGACATCGGCATGCCGTCTGGTCACGCTTATGCCAAGGCGCTGCGCACGGTGAAAACCTGTGTCGGTTCCGAGTGGTGCCGCATGGGCACGCAAGACAGCACCCAAATGGGCAAAGACCTGGAGCGCGCCATGTGGCGCATGTACGCACCGCACAAGGTCAAGTTTGCGGTGAGCGGTTGCCCGCGCAACTGCGCCGAGGCCGGCATCAAGGATGTCGGCGTCATCGGCGTCGACAGTGGCTGGGAGATGTATGTGGCGGGCAACGGTGGCATCAAGACCGAGGTGGCGCACTTCCTGGTCAAGGTCAAAACGTCGGCTGAGGTGCTGGAGTACACCGGTGCGTTTTGTGAACTGTACCGGCAGGAAGGCTGGTACCTGGAGCGCACGGTGCATTACGTGAACCGTGTCGGGCTGGACTATGTCAAAAAACGCATTGTGGAAGACGCAACTGGGCGCGCCGAACTGTGGGAAAACTTGCAGTTTGCGCTCGATGGTGAACCCGATCCCTGGTTTGAGTTTGACAAGGCTGCAGTGGACGCACGGCAGTTTGACGCCTTGAATGTGTGAGTGCCCTTGCGCAAGCGGCGGTGGTGGTCTTTGTGGGGCCATCAAAATTGCAACAAATTGCGCCATTGAAATTTTTATAACAAATTGGCCTCTAGCCCATATATAACCTGCGTAAGCAGCTACAAAGGAAATAGCATAATGAACGAATGGACCACCATCTGCCAAGTTGAAGACATCCCGGTGTTGGGCGCGCGCCGCGTCACCCGCCCACACGGCATGGACGTGGCGGTGTTTCGCAATGACAAAAACGAGGTGTTTGCCCTGCTCGACCGCTGCCCGCACAAAGGCGGGCCGTTGAGCCAGGGCATTGTGTTTGGCACCACTGTGGCCTGCCCCTTGCACAACTGGTCCATTGGCCTGTGTACCGGGCAAGCGGCCTCCCCCGATGTGGGCTGCACGCCGCGTTTTGAGGTCAAGGTAGAGACCGGCCAAGTCTTCCTGAAAGCCTCAGAGCTTGCCAGCCACGCCACCGACCTGACACGTCCGGTGGCTGGACCAAAAAAAAGCAACGCCTGCGTGTGACCACACGCGTGTTCGCCGCCGCCAACTCAGCCACAGCTTTCCGTGAAAGACCACCCTGCCATGACTGACACACGTTCCACCTGCCCCTACTGCGGTGTGGGCTGCGGCGTGATCATCGAATCCAGCGGCAGCCAGATCACCGGGGTACGGGGCGATCCGGACCACCCGGCCAATTTCGGGCGCCTGTGCACCAAAGGGTCAACCCTGCACCTGACCGCCAGCGCCGACATCACGGCACAGGCTCGTTTGCTGCAACCCCTGCAGCGTTTTGAGCGCGACGGTGCCACACAGCCCATCGCCTGGGACCAGGCACTTGACCTAGCCGCTGCGCGTTTTGCCAGCACCATCGCGCAGCACGGCCCGGATGCCGTCGGGTTTTACATC
>JBBQZG010000189.1:0-4058 GCA_038207945.1 Burkholderiales bacterium | reverse complement strand
CAGCCAGGTGGGAGAAGCCGTGATGCAAATGGACCAGGTCACGCAGCAAAACGCCGCGCTGGTAGAAGAAATGGCCGCTGCAGCCAGCAGCCTCAAATCCCAAGCGCAAGAGCTGGTGCAAACCGTGGCGGTGTTCAAGCTGGGCACAGGCCGCGAACTGACACGCCTGCCCGTCGCTGCGGTTCGCTCGCAGGCGTCCCAGGCGTCCAACTGCAAGGGTCCGGATCGCCGCGCTGGCGGCGTCACCATCGGCGTTGCGATCCGTGGGCACAGCGCGCCCGGTCGACCTGCAACTTCAGCCAAGCCGGTCGCACTCCACGCAAAACCAGTCACCACAGCGGCACACAACGACTCGGACTGGGAAATGCTTTAGAACAGGCGCTCGCGTCAACAAAGTTCAACAGTATGGTCACCCTGCAGGGGGCTGCCATGTGGTCTGCGGGTGAAACCCAACGGATCGGACAACGCCTTGTCATATTATGGCCAGCCACACGCCCGCGCACCCACAGCCCGGTCGCTGGCAAAAAGCGCTGTTTCCATCCAGTTTCATCTCGTTCATTTAACGGAGTAAGGTCATGAAGTTCAGTTCCAAGATCGCTTTATTTGTAGCGATTCCAACCCTCCTGTTTGTCATTGGCCTGGTCAGCAGCATTGGTAGCCTGATACACACGCAGCGTGAATTTAACCGCTACATTGACGCGGAACAGGCCGTAGAAAGAGGGCTCACAGACATGTACGCACAGGGCCTGCAAATGGGGCAGGCCTTGCGTAATATTCTGCTCGACCCCAAGAATCCCAAAGCTTTAGACAACCTGAAAGCCGCCCAGCTCGCCTACGACAAGGCGTTCTCCCAGACCCAGCTAAGTGCCAAAAACAGTGTTTTTGAAAAAGATCTGCAGAAGCTCCCGCCCTTGCGGGAAGCACAATCCAAGGCACAAGAGAAGGTGCTGGCCGAAGCAAGCGCCAACGGCAATGCCACAGAAGTCATCAACAAAGAAGAAACACCTGCCTGGCGCAATCTCAAGGCCGAGTTGATCAAGCAAAGTCAGGCGGCCGAAAAAAGTTCCAAGGAAACCCGTCAAAGTGTCAACAGCGCGTCGACCGTGGCCATTGGCGTCTCCAGCGGTCTGGCAATTTTGGCGGCCTTGGTGGCCCTGGTTTTAAACCTCAGAATGAACAGGACGATTCGCAAGGAGCTAGGCGGCGACCCACTTGATGCGTGCCAGGCGCTAACAGCCATTGCGCAAGGCAACCTGAACACTGCCATCAACAACGCCGGAGATGCAGGCAGTTTGATGGGCGTCATCATGCAAATGGACGCCTCACTGAAAATGCTGGTGAGCGGCGTCAGGGACTCGGCAGCGGGAATCGCCACGGCCAGCGCCGAAATTGCCCAGGGCAACCACGACCTGAGCAGCCGCACCGAGAACCAGGCCAGCGCACTGGAGCAAACCGCGGCCAGCATGGAAGAACTCTCAAGCACCGTCAAACAAAACGCCGACAACGCGCGCCAGGCCAACCAGCTCGCCATGAGCGCCAGCACCGTGGCGGTTCAGGGCGGCGAGGTGGTGGCCAAGGTGGTAGACACCATGAAAGGCATCAACGACGCGTCACGCAAGATCAGCGACATCATCAGTGTGATCGACGGCATTGCCTTCCAGACCAACATTCTGGCCCTGAACGCCGCAGTGGAAGCGGCCCGCGCCGGTGAACAAGGCCGGGGCTTTGCCGTGGTGGCCAGCGAGGTGCGCGCCCTGGCCGGGCGCAGTGCCGAAGCGGCCAAGGAAATCAAGACCCTGATCAACGCCAGTGTCGAGCGCGTGGCCCAAGGCACCACACTGGTCGACCAGGCTGGCACCACCATGCAAGAGGTGGTGAGCTCGATTCGCCGGGTCACCGACATCATGGGCGAAATCAGCGCGGCCAGCAGCGAGCAAAGCCAGGGCGTCAGCCAGGTCGGTGAAGCCGTCACCCAAATGGACCAGGTCACGCAGCAAAACGCCGCGCTGGTTGAAGAAATGGCCGCTGCAGCCAGCAGCCTCAAATCCCAAGCGCAAGAGCTGGTGCAAACCGTGGCGGTGTTCAAGCTCGGGGCTGGCGACGCCACCCACATGGCCGTGCCCACTGCGGCGGTGCGCGCACACCCACCCAAGGCCAGCAACTTCAAGGGGGCCGACTGGCGCGCCACCGGCACCCCCAAAGGCGCCGCCGCACGTAGCCACACCGCCACGCCCAGCCGCCCAACACCCGCCAGACCGGCACCACTGGCCGCACCTGCCCCCAAGCCCGCTGCGCAGACCAGTGGCAACAGTGACGGGGACTGGGAAACGTTTTAGGATGTGGCAAGGAATAACGCCCCGGTTTGCTGCAAGAAATCGGGATGCACGCTTTGCAACGACGCAGCGCGCCCAAATCCGCAGCAGCAAATTGGGGAAGATATTTCTTGCTACATTCTTAGGCGAGCGCGCACCGATCAGTTACTCGTCAACATAAGAGAAAGTTGGAAGCATGTTTAATTTTTCATCCATGACCGTTGTCCGGCGCCTCGGGTTTCTGGTGGCCATTGCCGTGCTCGGCATGGTGGGCCTGGCAGCGGTGTTCTTGTTTTCGGAGCGCGCGCTGATCATGGCTGAGCGCCAAAGCGGGGTGCGGCAAACCGTGGAAATTGCGCATGGCTTGGTGGTGCACCACCAGAAACTTGCCGCCGAGGGAAAAATGCCAGAGGCGCAGGCCCAGCAGCAAGCCAAAGATGCCATCAGGCAACTGCGCTACAGCGGCGACGAGTACTTCTGGATCAACGACATGCACCCTACCATGGTGATGCACCCCATCAAGCCTGAGCTCGAAGGTAAGGACCTGACCAGCAACCAGGACGCCGCTGGCAAACACCTGTTTGTGGCATTTGCAGACACGGTCAAAACCCAGGGCAGCGGGTTTGTCAATTACCTGTGGGCCAAGCCCGGCAGCACCGAGCCCGTGCCCAAGATTTCTTATGTCAAAGGCTTTGCGCCGTGGGGCTGGGTGATTGGCTCAGGCGTGTATGTCGACACGGTGAATGCCGCCGTGGTCAGCCGCGCCGTCAATTTTGCGGCTGGCACACTGGTGTTGATTGGTATCCTGCTGGCCACTGGTTTGCTGATCTCGCGCAGCATCCTGGCGCAACTTGGGGGCGAACCCGCCGACGCCACCGCCATCACCCAACGCATGGCCGACGGTGACCTGACCGTTGGCATCACGCTGCAACACCCTGAAGCCTCCAGCTTGCTCAAGGCCATTGCCCACATGCGCGACAAGTTTGCCCTGATCGTCTCTGAGGTGCGCCAGGGCGCTGAACATGTGGCCACGGCCAGCGCCGAGATTGCACAGGGCAACCACGACCTGTCGGCGCGCACGGAAAGCCAAGCCAGCGCGCTGGAAGAAACCGCCGCCTCCATGGAGCAACTCAACGCCACCGTGAAACAAAACGCCGACAGTGCCTTGCAAGCCAATCAGCTGGCCCTGAACGCCAGCACTGTGGCCGTGCGTGGCGGCCAAGTCGTAGCGCAGGTGGTAGACACCATGAAAGGCATCAACGACGCGTCACGCAAGATCAGCGACATCATCAGTGTGATTGACGGCATTGCCTTCCAGACCAACATTCTGGCTCTGAATGCCGCAGTGGAGGCGGCCCGCGCCGGTGAACAAGGCCGGGGCTTTGCCGTGGTGGCCAGCGAAGTGCGCTCCCTGGCCGGGCGCAGTGCCGAGGCGGCCAAGGAAATCAAGACCCTGATCAACGCCAGCGTCGAGCGCGTGGCCCAAGGCACCACACTGGTCGACCAGGCCGGCACCACCATGCAAGAGGTGGTGAGCTCGATTCGCCGGGTCACCGACATCATGGGCGAGATCAGCGCGGCCAGCCGCGAGCAAAGCCAGGGCGTCAGCCAGGTGGGAGAAGCCGTGATGCAAATGGACCAGGTCACGCAGCAAAACGCCGCGCTGGTAGAAGAAATGGCCGCTGCAGCCAGCAGCCTCAAATCCCAAGCGCAAGA
The DNA here is from genome assembly GCA_038207945.1 of Burkholderiales bacterium. Lineage (GTDB taxonomy): Bacteria > Pseudomonadota > Gammaproteobacteria > Burkholderiales > Burkholderiaceae_C > Rhodoferax. The sequence goes on along the minus strand of JBBQZG010000189.1, from coordinate 30 downwards.
GCTGGTGCAAACCGTGGCGGTGTTCAAGCT
>JBBQZG010000188.1:0-4168 GCA_038207945.1 Burkholderiales bacterium | reverse complement strand
TAAACCATTTGCGCCATCGCCAGGGTGATCATGGCGAAGTAAATGCCCTGGCGCCGTATCGCCACCAGACCCACCAGCAGTCCGATCAGGCCAGCGCCGATCACCCCGGCAGCTATGCCCAGCTCTGGCGTGACGTTGTGTGACTTGATCAAGTAGCCGGTGATGTAAGCCGCCGAGCCAAAAAACGCGGCATGGCCAAAGGACAACAAGCCGGTAAAGCCCAGCAACAAGTTGAAGGCACAGGCAAACAGCGCAAAACACAACAGCTTCATGACAAACACCGGGTACAGACCCAGCATGGGCGCCAGCAGCAACAGGATCAGCAGCGCCAGGTAGGTGAACTGAAGGCGCTTGGCCGCCTGTGGCATGAGCTGCTTTTGCGTGATGGGGTTCAGGGTTAGGGTCATCTCAGGCTTCCTTGCCAAACAGGCCGACGGGACGGATCATCAGCACAATCACCATGATGATGAACACCACAATGCTCGACGCTTCCGGGTAAAACACCCGTGTCAGGCCCTCGATCACGCCCAGACCCAGGCCCGTCAGGATCGATCCCATGATGGAGCCCATACCACCGATCACCACCACCGCAAACACCACAATGATCAGGTTCGAGCCCATCAGCGGATTGACTTGAATGATGGGCGCGGCCAGCACGCCGGCCAGGGCTGCCAGTGCAGCACCGGCGCCGTAAGTCAGCATCACCATTAAAGGCACGTTGATGCCAAAGGCCTGCACCAGCGCCGCGTTTTCGGTGCCAGCGCGCAGGTAAGCGCCCAGGCGGGTGCGCTCGATCAAGTACCAGGTGCTCAAACACACCGACAGTGACACCAGCACCACCCAGGCCCGGTAGTTCGGCAGCACCATGAAACCCAGGTTGGTGGCACCCGACAGCAGTTCGGGCACGTCATAATTTTTGCCGGATACGCCATACAGCTCGCGGAAAATACCTTCGGCAATCAGCGCCAGACCAAACGTGAGCAGCAAGCCGTAAATCGGGTCGATTTTGTAGAGGTGTTTGAGAAAAAGCCGCTCGATGACGACACCGAGCGCACCCACGCTCAGAGGTGCCAGCAGCAGCGCCAACCAATAATTGATGCCAAACTTGTCCAGCATGATCCAGGCGGCAAAGGCGCCCAGCATGTACAGCGCGCCGTGCGCAAAATTGACAATACCCAGCAGACCGAAAATCACCGCCAGACCAAGGCTCAGCAGGGCATAAAACGCACCATTGACCAGGCCCAGCAGCAGCTGGCCCAGAAAGGCTTGATGGGGAATACCAAAAATTTCCATGGAGACCTGTGGGTTGATGTCCTTGAGGTATGAAATGACGGTCGGCGGCACTGCCACCAACCGCCCTGGGGATCAATTTATTTTTTTAACAATGCGCATTTGGAATCGGCTGCGGAGGTGAACGCCTGTTCGCCGGGTACCTTGGCAATCATCCGGTAGTAATCCCATGGGGTGGTCGATTCTTTGGCCGATTTGACCTGGTACAGGTACATGTCGTGAATCATCCGGCCGTCGGCGCGGATTTGGCCCTTGTTGTAGAAATCGTCGATCTTCATGCTTTTGAGGGTGCTCATCACCTTGTCGGCATCGGTGGTGCCGGCGGTCTGCACGGCTTTAAGGTAATTGGATGCGGCGGAATAGTCAGCCGCCTGCACGCTGGTCGGCATGCGTTTGTATTTTTCAAAGAAACGCTTGGCAAACTTGCGTGACGCGTCGTCCTGGTTCCAGTACCAGCTGTCAGCCACCTGCAGCCCTTCGGCATTGGACAACCCCAGGCTATGCACATCGGTAATGAACACCAAGAGCCCGATCGGCTTCATGGTCTTCAAGATGCCAAATTCCTTGGCTGACTTCATCGCGTTGCTGAAGTCGCCACCAGCGTTGGCCAACGCCAAAACCTGGGCTTTGGACGACTGGGCCTGCAGCAAAAAGGACGAAAAGTCGGAGGCATTGAGCGGGTGACGCACTGCCCCCATCACCGTGCCGCCGTTGGCCTTCACGATGGTGGACGCGTCTGCTTCCAGCGAGTGGCCAAACGCATAGTCGGCCGTCAGAAAGAACCAGTTTTTGCCGCCAGCCTTGACCAGGGCGGCAGCGCCCACTTTGGCCAGTGCCACGGTGTCGTAGGCGTAATGCACGGTGTAGGGCGAGCAGGCTTCATTGGTCAGGCGGGCAGAGCCAGCACCAATCGAGAAGAACGGCCGCTTTTTTTCTTCTGCCAGCTTGGCCATGGCCAGCGACGTGCCGGAGTTGGTGCCACCGATCAGCATCGACAGGCCGTCCTTGTCGATCCATTCGCGGGCTTTGGCGCTGGCAATGTCGGCCTTGTTCTGGTGGTCGGCGGTCACCACTTCAATGGGTCGGTTCAGCACCTTGCCGCCAAAGTCCTGCGCCGCCCACTTGACCATTTCGCCGCCAGCCGGGCCGTCCAGGTCGGCGTAGACACTGGACATGTCAGTGATGAAACCGATTTTGACCGGGCCGGCGCCCTGCGCCGATGCAGCTGCGGCAAAGCCAATAGCCATTGAAGCAACGAGAGTCTTTGTTTTCATGGTGTCTCCTGAGGGTGAATGATTGAGTGGCGAGGGAAATCGGTGTTTGGCTGTGAATCAGCCGCCTTAAAGGCCCAGATAGTCCTGCAGCATGCCCATGTTCTGGGTCAGCTCAGGTTGGGCAAACTGTTTCACGATGGCGCCATGCTCCATCACGTAAAAACGGTCGGCCAGCGGTGCAGCAAAGCGGAAGTTTTGCTCCACCAGCACGATGGTGTAACCCTTGGCTTTGAGTGTCAGGATCATCTCGGCCAGCTTTTGCACAATCACCGGCGCCAGACCCTCCGAGATTTCGTCGAGCAGCAGCAGTCGCGCGCCGGTGCGCAAAATGCGCGCCACCGCCAGCATCTGTTGCTCGCCCCCTGACAGGCGGGTGCCGGGGCTGGCAGCGCGCTCTTGCAGGTTGGGGAACATGGTGTAAATCTCGTCCACGCTCATGCCACCGGGTGCAATGACAGGTGGCAGCATCAGGTTTTCTTGCGCCGTCAGGCTGGCAAATATGCCGCGCTCCTCGGGACAGTAACCGACACCGAGGCGGGCCACTTTGTGTGGCGCCAGTTTGGTGGTCTCCACCCCATTGATTTTGATCAAACCCTTGCGGCGCCCGGTCAGCCCCACGATGGCGCGCAAGGTGGTGGTGCGTCCGGCACCGTTGCGGCCCAGCAGCGTCACCACCTCGCCTTCGTTCACGGTCAAATTGACGCCATGCAAAATATGCGATTCGCCGTACCAGGCATGCAGGTCCTCGATGTGAAGCAGTTCCTTACCCATCAGTGCGCACCCTGCAGTTCAGTGTCAACGGTGCCCATGTAGGCCTCAATCACCAGTGGGTTCTTGGACACCTCGGCATACGGGCCGTCGGCAATGATGGCGCCACGTTGCAACACCGTGATGCGGTCGGCAATCTTGGACACCACTTTCATGTTGTGTTCCACCATCAGGATGGTGCGTCCATCGGACACCTTTTTGATCAACTGTGTGACCCGGTCCACGTCTTCGTGGCCCATGCCCTGGGTTGGCTCATCGAGCAGCATCAGCTCTGGCGCAAGCGCCAGCGTGGTGGCCAACTCCAGTGCGCGTTTGCGGCCATAGGGCAGGTTGACCGTCAGTTCATTGGCAAACTCCTGCAAGTCAACTTCAGCCAGCAGCTGGCGGGCACGCGCATGCAACGGCAGCAGCGTGCTCTCGGCTTTCCAGAAGTGAAAAGAGGTGCCCAGATTGCGCTGCAGCGCGGCACGCACGTTTTCCAGCACGGTCATGTGTGGAAACACCGCCGAGATCTGGAACGAACGAACAATTCCCCGGCGGGCGGTTTGTGCCGGCTTCTCGGAGGTGATGTCGTTGTCGTTGAAATAGATGCTGCCGCTGGTGGGTTGCAAAAATTTCGTCAGCAGGTTGAAGAAAGTGGTTTTGCCAGCACCGTTGGGGCCAATCAATGCGTGTATGTGGCCGCGTTGAACCTTCAGGTTGACTTGATTGACCGCCACAAAACCCTTGAATTCCTTGGTTAACCCACGAGTTTCGAGTATGAACGCTGATGACAAATTGCTCTCCGACAGCCGGGCCAACGTTGACGGGCACAAAAGGCCTTCAACACGAAAATT
>JBBQZG010000187.1:0-4174 GCA_038207945.1 Burkholderiales bacterium | reverse complement strand
TTTGACCTTTTCGGTGTGACCCTGTGCGTCGTTGACGTTCCAGGTGCGAGAGATCAATTGCGCGGCGATGTTGCCGGTATTGCGGATGCTGATGGTGTAAGCAAAAAAATACAGGTTTTGGGCGGGGTCTGACTGGTCAGGTAGGTAGCGCGGTTTCACCTGCACGAGAAGTTGGTATTTGGGTGTTGAACTCATGGTGTGATGCTAACGGTGAAAGTTTCAGGCGGTGCTGCGCCGGGTTGGATGCCCCAGAACCCATGCGCGTATCGCGCCGGCCAGTGCATGGGCTCAGGGTGTGCCAGGCAGGGGCGGCATTTCCAGAGTGACACCGCCACTGCCCAGTGAATCAGCAGTCAGGGTCGCACTGCGGGATTTGACAGACTGCAGCACCATGTCATCGGTCAGGCGCTCGCCGACACGGTAAGGTTTTGCCGGTTCATCGCCGATGGCAATCAAGGCGCTGCCACCGCGTGCGCCCTCGGCAATCACGCCCAGCAGTTTGTACTTTGACTGTGTGCTGACCGTGGAGGTTGAGGCACCTGGGTTGGCGCCAAGCAGCAAAGCCACTTTGGCGGTGTCTATGGGGGCAGTGGCTGGCTCAGATGCCATGGCGCGCACCGTGCTGGCGGGTGCGGGCCATTTCAACACCCAGTAGACGACGCTGGCAGCGGCGAGCGCGGCCAGCACAAATGTCACAAGACGAACCAGCCAGGGGTTTGGGGAAGAATGAAGGCTTAAGCTCTGCATGAGCGCGATTATCATCGCAACGTTTCCTGGCCTTACACCTGACGCTCATGAAAATCAAACATTTCCCAGTCTTTCACCGTCTTCAACGCGGCTTCACCTTGATCGAACTCATGGTGGTGCTGCTCATCATCGGCGTGCTTGCCGCACTGATTGTGCCCAATGTGCTTGACCGCGCCGACGATGCCCGTGTCACGGCGGCCAAGACCGACGTCACCAACCTGATGCAAGCCTTGAAGCTTTACAAGCTTGACAACCAGCGCTACCCGACGGCCGAGCAGGGTTTGCAGGCGCTGCTGGCCAAGCCGACCATGCCACCTGTGCCAAACAACTGGAAAACTTACCTGGATCAATTGCCCAAAGACCCCTGGGGCACACCCTATGTGTATCTGAACCCCGGCATCAAGGGTGAGGTGGATGTGATGTCTTACGGCGCCGACGGCCAGTCTGGTGGCGAGGGCAAAAATGCGGACGTGGGCAGCTGGCAGCCTTGAGACCCGTGTGATCAGGCGTTTTCAGGCAGGCTTCACCCTGCTGGAGCTGCTGGTGGTGCTGGCGATTGTGGCGATCGGCTCGGCCGCTGTGGGCTTTGCCATGCGTGACGGCACCCAAAACCAGCTGGAGCGCGAGGCCTTGCGCTTGTCCGCCGTGTTGGAGTCGGCCCGCGCGCGGTCGCAATTCAGCGGCGTAACCGTGCGCTGGCAGCCCACAGCCCAGGGGTTTCGTTTTGATGGCCTGGGCGGCCAGACCGGCCCTGAGGCAGAGTTGCCCAACACCTGGCTGGATGCCGACATTCGTGCTGAAGTTGACCTGGATCGCACTGCTGGCGCCACCGGCCAGCCGGCCGCCTTGCTTTTGGGCCCGGAGCCCATCATTGCGCCGCAAAGCGTGACCCTCACGTCGCGCAGTCAACCCGACAAACGCTTGCGCCTTGGCACCGATGGCGTGCGGCCTTTTGCAGTACAGGTGCAGCCGTGAGCGCAGTGACGCACCGCGGCTTTACTTTGGTGGAAGTGCTGGTGGCACTGGGCATTGTGGCCATTGCCCTGACCGCAGGCCTGCAGGCCACCGGCGCCATCACGCGCCATGCACAGCGCCAGTCGGACATGCTGCTGGCCCAGTTGTGCGCTGAAAACGAACTGACCCGGGTGCGCCTGGCGCGCCAATTGCCTGGCAGTGGTGACAGCCAGATGGCCTGTGACCAGGCCGGGCGCAGCCTGACGGTGGCGCTGGCGGTGCGAGCCACACCCAACCCGAATTTCCAGCGCGTGGATGCCCAGGTGCTGGACGGCCAGGTGCCCATCTGGCGCGTCAGCACCGTGGTGGGCCGCTACTGATGGCGCACACACCATCCAGGTCGTCCACGCACGGCTTTACCCTGATCGAGCTGCTGGTGGCCATCAGCCTGATGGCGTTGATGGCGGTATTGAGCTGGCGCGGTCTGGATGGCATCAGCCGCGCGCAAACCCAGTTGCAGCAGCGCAGCGACGATGTGCAAGCCTTGCAGGCCACACTGGCGCAGTGGGGTGCTGACCTGGATGCCTTGGCCGAGCAGCCCAACACGCCAAGCCTGGACTGGGATGGCCGCGCCATGCGCATCTTGCGTCGGGGTAGTGCGGACCCGGGCGAAGGCTTGCGGGTGGTGGCATGGGCGCGGCGCAATGTGGACGGCGTGGGCCAATGGCTGCGCTGGCAGTCGCCCGAGTTGCGCACGCGCGGTGAGCTTGACCTGGCCTGGCAAAAGGCCCAACTCTGGGCGCAAACCCCAAGTGATGAAGACCGCTTGCGAGAGGTGCGCACGGTGGCACTTGACGCCTGGCAAATTTTTTACTATCGCGGCAACGCCTGGACCAACCCGTTGTCCAGCGCCGGGACTGCGCAGGGCGGCGCAGACGTCGCCAGCAGCACAGCGGCTGCGGCATCCGCGCCAACTGCTGTTGCTGCTGCCACGACTGTTGCCATGGCCGTCACCCCGGATGGTGTGCGGCTGGTACTCAACCTCTCTGGCGGTCAAGCCATCAGCGGCACCCTCACGCGCGATTGGGTGCGCCCTGTGCTTGGAGGTGGCAAATGAACACATGGCGGGCCAGCCGCCACAGCACGCAGCGCGGCGCGGCCATCCTGATGGCCATGCTGACGGTGGTGCTGGTGGCCACCCTGGCATCCGCCATGATGTGGCAACAGTGGCGCGGGGTAGCGCTGGAATCTGCCCTGCGCACGCGGGTGCAGTCGGCCTGGATACTGACTGGTGCGCTGGATTGGGCGCGGCTGATTCTGCGTGAAGATGCGCGCCAGGGCGGCTCTGACCATCTGGCCGAACCCTGGGCCGTGCCGTTGGCCCCGGCGCGCCTGTCAACCTTTCTCGCCGCAGAGCGTGGCCAAGCTCTTGTCACCGATGACACCGACCCTGACAGCGAAGCCTTTTTGTCCGGCTACATCCAGGACATGCAAGCGCGCCTGAATGTGAGCAACTTGATTGACAACGGCAAGCTGCATGCCCCAACCGTGGCAGCCTGGGAAAGGCTGTTCAAACAATTGAATCTGCCCGAAAACGAACTTGACAGCATGACGCAAGGCCTGCTGCAGGCCAGCGCATCCCTCGTCAAGGGCAAAAGCGACCCACAAGCGCCGCTGTGGCCAAACACCGTGGCAGATCTGGCCTGGCTGGGGGTGTCCGCCTCCACTTTGCAGGTGATGACACCGTTTGTCACTTTGCTGCCCGAGCGTACGCCGGTCAACCTCAACACCGCGCCGCCTGAGGTGCTGGTGGCCAGCGTGACAGGGCTGGAGCTGGCCCAGGCCCGTCAACTGGTGCAGTCACGCGCCCTCAAGCCCATCGGTACCTTGATGGATGCGGCGCGACTGGTGGCCAACCCGGAGGTACGTTTTGATTCGGCAGAGCACGGCGTGGCTTCGCGATTTTTCCGCGTCACGGGGCAACTGCGCATCGGGCAGGCCACAATGCAAGAGCGTTCCACACTGCAGCGCGACGGCCTGGAGGTGAAGATTTTGAGCCGGGCGCGTGAGGTGGCGGTTGATGGGGCGCCCCTACAATGATTTGATCCCCAGACCATGACAACCCTGATCATCACCTTACCCCCGGCTGGCCCTGATGTGGTCGCGCTGTATGACTCTGTGCTCAGCACGGACGGCCTGACTGCCAGTGCCCAAGCCAGTGTGGCTTTGGATCTGTTGCCCACCACGCACGCCGAGGTGGTGGCGCTGGTGCCCGCACAGGCACTTTCATGGCACCAGGTGAAGCTGCCTGCAGGCAGTGTGCCGCGCGCCTTGTCGGGCGAGCGTGCCAGTGCCCGATTGCGGACCATTCTGGAGGGTGTGCTGGAAGACCAACTGCTGGACGATCCGGCGCAATTGCACCTGGCCTTGCAGCCGCACGCCGCATCCGATGCGTTGGTGTGGGTGGCAGCGT
>JBBQZG010000186.1:0-4178 GCA_038207945.1 Burkholderiales bacterium | reverse complement strand
CCGCGCAAGTTGGCCGGTCCACATCAGATAGGTCGCCAGCGAGCCCAGCAGGATGCGCTGGCTGGCGGCGTGCGGCTGGTCGAGCAGGCCTTCGGCCACATCCGCCAGCCGCGCGGTGAGCGGGTCTGCCGTTCTTCGGTTGACATAAGCGGCCAGCAGTCCGGGCAAGACCCGCAGGTCGAGGTCAATATCAGGCCATACCAGGCGCAGTGCCAGATAGGCCGGCGCATGCGCGCTCAGAATGGCGATCCACGGCTCCAGCACATCCAGCCGGTCGCCGAGAAAGACGATGGCATCGGCCGCTGCGGCGGCCGTCTGGAACAAGCCAGCCGTATCGCCTACCGCATCGAACCCGTGCCGGGCCCGCTCCAGCTCGTTCAGCGCCAGTGCCGGGTTGGAGGCCAGCTCGCAAACGCCATGCCAGTAGTGCATGGCGGGCGGTTGCTGCAGGGCGGTTGGCAGGGCGAGAATCCAGTCCCGTATTGAGGCCGTGCGCCCTTGCGCCATGAAGTGACCGGCGTGTTCCTCCAGCAGCAGGGTGGCGTCGTTCCACGCAGCGGCGGCCATCAACTGGGTGATCGCGACGTCGACCTGTCCATGTGCGGCCAGCAGCCGCGCGGTCCGAAGGTGCAGATTCTGCAATGCATCTTGCGTCAGAGAGGCCACTGCGTGCGCACGCAGGAACTCTCCGAACAGGGCGTGAAAGGTGTAGACCGGCTCCGCGCCGGATCGCCGGTCGGTGAACAGGCTGCGCGCGGCCAGGTCGGCCAGCAACAGACCGGCTCGGGAATCCCCACTGAGGGATACCGCCATGGCTGGCGTCGTGCTTGGCAGGAAAGCAATGCATGCCAGCGTGGCGGCGTCACCGGAGGGCATCCTGGCCAGCACCTCGCCCGCAAAGAATGCAAACAACGGGCCGCGCGCCGGCCCGTTGTTGATCGCTTCGTTTGGCGTCAGCGTGCCACGTGCGGCCATGATCAGAATCATCGCGGCTGCCCATCCGTCGGTACTGTCCTGCAACGCATCCGCCCGGATGGCATGCCCATGAAGCGCCACCAGCGCCCGGGTTTCGTCGAGTGTGAAGCGCAAGTCCTGGGCGTCTACCAATCCGAGCTGCTGCCCGGCCAGCGCACGCGTGAACGCCGCTGGTGGAAGGTCCCTGCTGATGAATATCAGGTGGGCTGCCGGGGGCAGCTCAGCCAGCATGGCAGCCAGGCCTGCGTGAAGATGCGATGCCGTTGCGATTTCCTGCATGTTGTCCAGCACCAGAACCCAGGGCACTTCAAGCGTGGCAGCGAGGTGGCGCAAACAGCGACGGATGAACCCCGCAACGTCCCGCAGGTCGTCTGCAGTCGGTGCAGCGAGCCCCAGGCGCCGGCGGGGCACGGCGTCAGCGAGCGTCAGGTTCAAAAAATGTACAAACGCTGCCGGGTCTGCATCCCCTGCGTCGATCTGAAGCCACAGCGTCTGGACGCTGCGCGCTTCAAGGTAGGTGGCGACAAGCGTTGTTTTTCCTACCCCGGGTGGCCCGGCAATCCAGACGCCAGGCGCTTCGAAGCGTGTGTCGAGCAACGAGAACAGGCGCTCGCGATCAAACACGCGGCCCAGCCGGGGGGGCATGAGCTTACCCAGTACGGGCCGTTTGCTGCGGGAACTGGAGATTGGCATCCTGGCATGGTAGTTCCATGGGGCCATGGTGACAAGCCGCCTTCTCAGGTTGTGCTTGTCCGCCACACGGCATATTTCCCCAACCGCATGGCTTCGCCACAGACGTTTTTATGGTGTTGCAAAGGCTGTTTTAGCAGCCAGGTAGTGGGCTGGTCGAGATGCTGGCAAACGGTGCATCCAGTCCTGAGCGGAGACGGCTGGTTTCGGATTTGCACGGTGCTCTAAAGGGATTGCGAACTTCGATGCGCCGGGTGGCGGCGTGTGGCTGGCGAAGGCCACTAAAGGGCTGTACGTGCGCGTCACAAAAGCCACGAACAGGCTCTGGTGAAATTATGTTGGAAGCGCTGGAGCACAGGGTTATGAATCGCAGTAGGCCAAAGCGTGACTGATTGAAAACACAAGTTTGAGAGATCCTGTGTCATGAACGCGGGTCACAAGGTGATGGTCACAATTGACAAAGCGAGAGGCGGACTATTTGCATTGTGTGCCAAGCTCGGGCCATGTGGGGGCCCGAGCTTGGCAGAAAAACTGGTGACCCTCGCACGCTTTTGCATCTTGGCCCAATAGGTCCAATTCGCTGGTTGGACTTCAGGTCGACCAATTGGTGCTCATTTCCTTGCGCAGCAAGGGCTGGCTTTGGTGCGGCTGGCGGGGATCGAACCCACGACCCTTGGCTTCGGAGGCCAATACTCTATCCACTGAGCTACAGCCGCATGCTGCTTGACATTCACAAGGGACGTATTCTCTCACACGGACTTTGGGCATGGTGGCCATACATCGCCAGACGCCAAGCGCGCAATGGGCGCACTGCAGGGTGGCCTCTATAATTTTGTTCAAGTTTTCTTCCACAATTCAAAAGAGGTCACCATGAGCGACAACCACCACGCCAGCGGGCACGATGCGCATGCCGCGCCCAGCAGTGCAGCTAAAAAAGTGATTAACCTGGTCGTCTTGGTGGCTGTGCCGGTGCTCACTGTGGCTGCCTTGATTGGCTATTACAAGTCACATGACCGCGCCCCGGCTGGCAGCATGTCCGAAGAAGCGGTGGCCGCACGCATTCAAAAAGTAGGCATGTTGCAATTGGGTCAATCCAAACGTGAGCTGAAAACAGGCGAAGAAGTGTTCAAGGCCCAGTGCGCCACCTGCCACACTGCGGGTTTGTTGGCTGCGCCAAAATTTGGCGATGCAGCCGCATGGGGTGCACGTATTGCGACAGGGTATGACACCCTGCTGAATTCGGCACTCAAAGGCAAGAACGCCATGACGGCGCAAGGCGGCGGCGCGTTTTCTGACTACGAGGTGGCGCGTGCCGTGGTGTACATGGCCAATGCGGGTGGTGCCAAGTTTGCTGAACCCAAAGCACCTGAAGGGGCTGCGGCACCCGCGGATGCGGCGGCGGTCCCAGCCTCTGCTGCCAAATAATTTTTAGGCCTTTTTAGGCCTGTAGTCCTCGTGATTATTGCGAAGGGCACTACGTTTTTTGTAGTGTCTGAGGGCTTTTGACAAAACCAAAGTGCGCAGGCAATTTCGCCTGCATCACTTCTTTCGGCAGCCATCGGCCTTGCTCAATGGCCTCGGCGGCTTGGTGCATGTCCTGGCTGTGAACCAGACCAAAACCGAGGTCAGCCTCAAGGTACAGGTGCCCTGACTCGTCCAGCCAGCAACCCTGGATCAATGCGTGATGACCCATGTGGTCGTGCACGCTGCCATCGGGTTGAAGCCGCCAGACCAAAGGCGTGGCTTGCAGTTCAACAAACACACGCTGTGGTCCGTTTTGAAAAAACCAGCAACCTTGGGCGTCGGGTGCGTAGTTTCGGGCAATGAAGTCGATGAGCTTGCCGTGACGCAGCGCTGACCCCTTGCAACCGGGGGCCAGGCCGTTGAACGGGCCCAAGGCCTGTACCTGGTCGTCACGCATGTACCAGTTGCCGCGGGCGTCCAGCCCCAGCCAGCCGTAGCAGTCTGGTACGTTAGGCCACTTGGCCATGGCTTGTTTGACGATGTCATCCATGTGGGTGCGCTTTCAAAATAGTCCCCGATTGTTGCGCCATCCATCCCACCACCGCTTCGGGCAAGGTGTTGAGTTGGCCCGGCCAGGGCCCCTGGGCAAAACCGACGTGCCCGCCATGGCGCGGCTGCCATAAGGTGACATGGTGCCCCGTGGCTTTGGGTTGTGGCAAGCTGGCCGGGGGAATGAAGGGGTCGTTTTGCGCATTGAGCTCCGAAGCCCACTATCGTCCCGCAAATCAAACCGCCGGAAGTGGTCAAGCCACCGGAAGTGAAACCTCCGGTTACGCCGCCACCCGTCGAGGCGAAAGCCGAATCGAAGGCCGAGATCAAAAATGATCTGCCACCTTCCGCATCGGCAGCGCCGATGACGGGTGTCGGTGGCGGTACCGGTAACGATGGAACCGCTGGAAGTGGGTCAGGCTCTGGGGGCGGCGTCGGTTCGGGCGTTGGGACAGGCCGGGGCAGCGGTGTGGGGCCGGGCCCCGGTGGCGGCGTGGGCA
>JBBQZG010000185.1:0-4179 GCA_038207945.1 Burkholderiales bacterium | reverse complement strand
CGTTCTCAGCTACCTTGATCTCCACTCCGGCGCAGGGTACCCCCACAGTGTCAGCTCGCGCCTCATGGTCAGGCTGCAGGCAGACAAACACCGCCGTTTCGGTTGATCCGTAAAGTTGCTTCAGGTTGACCCCGATCGAGCGGTAAAAGCTGAACAGGTCTGGCCCGATGGCCTCGCCTGCGGTGTAGGCGACACGCACCCGGCTAAAACCCAGGCTGTTGCGCAATGGGCCATACACCATGAAGTTGCCCAGGCCGTACAAGAGGCTGTCAGTCATTGACACGCTTTTGCCGTCCATCAGGGTCGGGCCTACGCGCTTGGCCACGTCCATGAAATAGTGAAACATCTTGCGTTTGAGGGCCCCCGCGTCTTCCATGCGGATCATCACGCTGGTCAGCAAGCCCTCAAACACGCGGGGTGGCGCGAAGTAATAGGTCGGACCAATTTCTTTCAGGTCAATCGTGACGGTGGCCGCTGACTCAGGGCAGTTCACCACATAACCACATGACAGCCACTGGGCGTAAGAGAAGATGTTTTGACCAATCCAGGCCGGCGGCAGGTAGGCCAGCACGTCTTCAGCGTGGGTCAATTTATCAAACTCTGCGCCAGCGCGGGCACGGTTCAGCAGGGAGTCATGCGTGTGCACCACGCCCTTGGGGTTACCGGTGGTGCCCGAGGTAAAAAACATGGCCGCCACATCGTCGGGCAAGACTTTGTCCACCTGCGTCGTGAAAAAATCGGGGTGAATGGTGGCAAAGGCTTTACCTGCCGCAATCAGTTCGTCAAGTGAGGCCAAGCCAGGCTCGTCGTAGTTGCGCAAGCCACGCGGGTCGTCAAAGTAGATGTTTGAGATTTTGGGACACTGTTCGCGAATCTCCAGCAACTTGTCAACCTGCTCCTGGTCTTCAGCAAAGACAAAAGACACCTCGGCATTGTTGATGGGAAACACACATTCAAGCGCAGCAGCGTCCTGGTACAGCGCAATCGGCACCGCCCCCAGCGATTGCACTGCCAGCATGGTGGCGTAGAGACGCGGACGGTTGGCACCAATCACAATCATGTGATCGTGTTGGCGCAAGCCGGCCTGATGCAGGCCACAAGCCAATTGCTCGACCAGTTTGGCCATGTCGCCCCAGGTGATGGCCTGCCAGATGCCGTATTCTTTTTCACGCATGGCCGCGTCCCCTGGGCGCTGGGCGGCGTGGTTCAAAAGTAGTCTGGGAAATGTCGTTTGCATCGCAACACCTTGTCTTCAAATCAGTGCCAGCGAACCGCAAATGGGCCAACTGGAATGGCCTGAATAATAAGATGCCATTTGACGTTAAGTTGTCGTTTGGACGACAATTCAGCGGTTTGCTGGTAGGTGTTTTCCCTGCACCCAAACCCCGCCGCCATCCCCCGCCGAGCCCCAATTCATGAAAAACGAAGCTTCCCTGTTCCAGCGTCGGCGCCCCTTGAGCGTCGCAGAACTTGACGTGATTCCGTGGCTCAAGCTGCTCTCAGCGGACGCACGCGAGCGGGCCATTGAAGACCTGCAGGTCACCGACGCCATGGCTGGTGACTACCTGTGCCGTACCGGGCGCCCGGTCACTTATTGGTTTGGCGTGGTGGATGGCTTGCTGAAGATGAGCAGCGACAACGCCGAGGGCCAGACCATGACCTTCACCGGTGTGCCCCCGGGCGGCTGGTTTGGCGAGGGCACCGCCCTGAAGCGCGAAAGTTACCGCTACAACATTCAGGCGCTGCGCAAAAGCCTGGTGGCCGGTCTGCACGTGGACACCTTCCACTGGCTGTTGGACCACTCGATTGGCTTTAACCGCTTTGTCATGAACCAGCTCAACGAGCGGCTCGGGCAATTCATTGCCGCACGCGAGATTGACCGCATGACCAACCCCAACATCCGTGTGGCCCGCAGCCTAGCGGCGCTGTTCAACCCGGTGCTTTACCCCGGTCTGGGCGCGGTGCTGCGCATCACCCAGCAAGAGTTGGCCTACCTGGTGGGTCTGTCGCGCCAGCGGGTGAATGAAGCGTTGACCACCTTGACTGCAGCCGGTGCCATTCAGGTGGAATACGGTGGCCTGCGAGTGACGAATTTACAGGCGTTGCGCACACAGGTTTTTTGACCTGGCGGCGCGTCTGCGCGGGCAAACTCGTACTTGTGCCCGCCCTACGACACTAAAAACTAACGTCAAAAATACTATGCTTTAAATAGCAAACTATGCATATTTGACAAGGGCTATAGAGCAAAAATGTATAAATATTAAATGGCGTGTTCCAATACCGACACCATGAACGAAAAAATCCGTCAATTAGTCGACCAGATGAGCGCACTTGAAGACGATTTGCGCCGCGAGGTGCAACAGCAGGAGGCCCACGCCCTGTACCAGATCAAGGGGAAAAAAGTCGAGTTCGAGGCGGCCGTCAGGCAGGCCCACCGCCAACTCAAAACCGGCTTTTTCCGCTGGCTGGTGGCGTACCGGCCGCAAAACCTGATCACCGGCCCCATCATCTACAGCATGATCGTGCCGCTGATCTTGCTAGATTTGTGTGTGACCTTCTACCAGGCGACCTGTTTTCCAATTTACGGCATCACCAGGGTGCGCCGCGGCGACTACCTGATGTTTGACCGCCAGCAGCTTGACTACCTCAACTTCATTGAGAAGTTTCATTGCACCTACTGCGCTTACGGCAATGGCCTGTTGGCTTACATCACCGAAATCATCGGGCGCACTGAGGAATATTTTTGCCCGATCAAGCATGCACGCAAGGTACTCGGTGCCCATTCACGCTATGCCCGATTTTTGGCTTATGGCGAAGCCGAAGACTATGAGGCCAAGCTGGAGAAGTTTCGCGTCGGACTGGGCAACAAAATTCCGCCCCAGGCCAATTGAGTCGGCACTCGTTGCGACGACATGCCCGTTCAACGTGATCCGCATGGTTGAACGGGCTGGTGATGACTTGGCTTCCTGAGGCCTGAATGGCAGCCGCGGTCAGATGCGTTCGAAAATCACAGCAATACCCTGACCGCCACCAATGCACATGGTGGCCAATGCGTACTTGCCCCCGGTGCGCTGCAACTCATAAACCGCTTTGGTCGCAATGAAGGCACCTGAGCAACCCACCGGGTGACCCAATGCGATGGCGCCACCATTGGGATTGGTCTTTGCAGGATCGAGTCCGAGGCCCTTGTTCACGGCAATAGCCTGCGCTGCGAACGCCTCATTGGCTTCGATGACATCCATCTGGTCAATTGTCAAACCGGCCTTTTTCAGAGCCAATTTGGTGGCCGGGATCGGGCCTTCACCCATGATTTCGTTCGGCACACCGGCGATGGCGTAAGACACGATGCGTGCGATTGGCTTTTGGCCCGCTTTGGCGGCCACATCGGCGGCAGCCAGCACGAAGAAGGCTGCGCCATCGTTGATGCCAGAAGCATTGCCTGCTGTGACGGTGCCATCCTTCTTGAAAGCGGGTTTCATTTTGGCCAGCGATTCCATTGTGGTGTTGGCCTTGCCGTGTTCGTCGGTGTCAAAGACGACTTCGCCTTTGCGCGTTTGCTGGACGATAGGCACAATTTGTGACTTGAAGCGGCCCTCACTGATGGCCACTGCTGCGCGGCGTTGCGATTCACAGGCAAAGGCGTCTTGCTCTTCGCGGCTGATGTTCCACTTGGTGGCCAGGTTTTCGGCAGTGATGCCCATATGGCCGACACCAAACGGGTCAGTCAGCACGGCGACCATCATGTCAATCGCCTTGGTGTCGCCCATTCGGGCACCTGTGCGCAGAGCCGGCATCATATAGCTACCGCGCGACATGACTTCGACGCCACCACCGACGCCGTAATCAAAATCGCCGAGCATGATGTTTTGCGCCGCGGTGACAATGCCCTGCAGCCCCGAAGAGCATAAACGGCTGACCTGCATGGCGATGGAGTCCATGGGCATACCGGCCTGAATGGAGGCAACACGCGAGACGTAGGCGTAGCGCGAATCGGTCGGAATACAGTTGCCCACCACCGCATTGCCAATTTGCAGCGGGTCAACGCCAGAACGTGCAATGGCTTCCTTCATCACGATGCCAGCCAGTTCAGCCGGCTCCATGTTGGCGAGCGAACCCCCGAATGCGCCAATGGCAGAACGGGCGGCACTTAAAACTACTACTTCTTTAGTCATCAAAAAA
>JBBQZG010000184.1:0-4368 GCA_038207945.1 Burkholderiales bacterium | reverse complement strand
CACAGCACAAAAATCACGCCAATGATCACGTTGACCCAGGAGCCGACCTTGTCGGCCAGCGTGTCCTGCAACGAAATCACAATGCCGGCGCCCATCACCGGGCCAAAGAAGGTGCCCACGCCGCCCAGCAACGTCATCAGGATCACCTCGCCCGACATCGTCCAGTGCACATCGGACAGGGTGGCAAAGCCCATGATCAAGGTCTTGAGTGAGCCCGCCAGCCCGGCCAGCGCCGCAGACAGCACAAACGCCAGCAATTTGTAGCGGTCAACCTGGTAGCCCAGTGAAATGGCGCGCGGCTCGTTCTCACGAATCATCTTCAGCACCTGGCCAAACGGGGAATGCACGATGCGGGACACCGCCAGAAAGCCCGCCACAAACACCGCCACCACCAGGTAGTACATGGCGGTGTCTGACTGCAGCGACAGCAGGCCAAACAGGGCGCCACGGGGCACGCCCTGCAGACCGTCCTCACCGCCGGTGAAAGGCGCTTGCAGGAAGATGAAGTAAACCATTTGGGCCATTGCCAGAGTGATCATGGCAAAGTAAATGCCCTGGCGGCGAATGGCCACCAGGCCCACCACCAAGCCGATCAGCGCCGCCCCGATCACACCCCCGGCAATGCCCAGTTCAGGCGTGAAGTTGTGCGACTTGATCAGGTAGCCAGTGACATAAGCGGCCGAGCCAAAGAAGGCGGCGTGGCCAAAAGACAGCAAACCGGTGAAACCCAGCAACAAGTTAAAGGCGCAGGCAAACAGCGCAAAACACAGCAGCTTCATGACAAACACCGGGTACAGACCCAGCGTGGGCGCCAGCAGCAGCAGGATCAGCAGCGCCAGATAGGTGAACCGAAGTCGCTTGGCCGTTTGTGGCATCAGCTTATTGTGCGTCAGGGGGTTCAGGGTGGGGGTCATCTCATGCTTCCTTGCCAAACAGGCCGGCGGGGCGAATCATCAGCACAATCACCATGATGATGAACACCACGATGCTCGACGCCTCGGGGTAAAACACCCGTGTCAGGCCTTCAATGACACCCAGGCCCAGGCCGGTCAGGATCGAACCCATGATGGAGCCCATGCCGCCAATCACCACCACCGCAAACACCACAATGATCAGGTTTGAGCCCATCAGCGGATTGACCTGGATGATGGGCGCGGCCAGCACACCGGCCAGCGCCGCCAGCGCGGCACCCGCGCCGTAGGTCAGCATCACCATCAAGGGCACGTTGATGCCAAAGGCCTGCACCAGCGCCGCGTTCTCGGTGCCGGCGCGCAGGTAGGCGCCCAGCCGGGTGCGCTCAATCAGGTACCAGGTGCCCAGGCACACCGCCAGCGACACCCCCACCACCCAGGCCCGGTAATTGGGCAGCACCATAAAACCCAGGTTGGTGGCACCCGACAACAGTTCGGGCACGTCGTAGTTTTGGCCCGATACGCCATACAGCTCCCGGAAAATGCCCT
This sequence comes from Burkholderiales bacterium, assembly GCA_038207945.1. Lineage (GTDB taxonomy): Bacteria > Pseudomonadota > Gammaproteobacteria > Burkholderiales > Burkholderiaceae_C > Rhodoferax. Next base: position 2,908 of record JBBQZG010000184.1, on the reverse strand, counting down.
CGGCAATCAGCGCCAGACCAAAGGTGAGCAGCAAGCCGTAAATGGGGTCGATCTTGTAGAGGTGTTTGAGAAAAAGCCGCTCAATGACGACACCGAGCGCCCCGACGACAAGGGGTGCCAGCAGCAGCGCAAACCAGTAGTTGATGCCAAACTTGTCAAGCATGATCCAGGCCGCAAAGGCGCCCAACATATAAAGCGCGCCGTGTGCAAAATTGACAATCCCCAGCAGGCCAAAGATCACCGCTAGCCCCAGGCTGAGCAGGGCATAAAACGCACCATTGACCAGGCCCAGCAGCAGTTGGCCCAGAAAAGCTTGAAGGGGAATGCCAAAAATTTCCATGGAGGTCGGTCAATTCATGTGTTGCGAAGTCACTCAAGATGCGTCATTGCGAGCCAGCCGTATCCGGCCCGAAATCGCACACGGACCTTGAAAAATGTCCCCGTCACTGCGAGCGTAGCGCGGCAATCCATGCATTCGGAATTCATGGATTGCTTCACTTTGTTCGCAATGACAGCATGTGTTCATGGAAAGGCAGCAGGCCGTGGCGATCCAGGGTGGATTGCCAGGCTTGCGTTCACATTTGACGACACATGCGCGCCGTGCACTTATTTCTTCAGCAGCGCGCACTTGGACTCGGCGGCGGAGGTGAATGCCTGTTCACCGGGCACCTTGGCAATCATTTTGTAGTAATCCCAGGGTGTGGTCGAGTCTTTGGCGGACTTGACCTGGTACAGGTACATGTCGTGGATCATGCGGCCATCCGCGCGGATCTGGCCCTTGTTGTAGAAGTCGTCGATCTTCATGCTCTTGAGGGTGGTCATCACCTTGTCGGCATCGGTGGTGCCGGCGGTTTGCACGGCTTTAAGGTAATTGCTTGCCGCTGAATAGTCGGCCGCCTGCACGCTGGTGGGCATGCGTTTGTATTTTTCAAAGAAGCGTTTGGCAAATTTGCGTGACGCATCGTCCTGGTTCCAATACCAGCTGTCTGCCACCTGCAGCCCTTCGGCGTTGGCCAGGCCCAGGCTGTGTACATCGGTGATGAACACCAGCAGGCCGATCGGCTTCATGGTCTTCAAGATGCCAAATTCCTTGGCTGACTTCATCGCGTTGCTGAAGTCACCACCGGCATTGGCCAGCGCCAACACCTGGGCTTTGGACGACTGGGCCTGCAGTAAAAAGGACGAGAAGTCGGAGGCGTTGAGCGGGTGGCGCACCGCCCCCGCCACCGTGCCGCCGTTGGCCTTCACGATGCTGGACGCGTCTGCTTCCAGCGAGTGGCCAAACGCATAGTCAGCCGTTAGAAAGAACCAGCTTTTGCCGCCGGCCTTGACCAGGGCGGCGGCACCAACCTTGGCCAGCGCCACGGTGTCGTACGCGTAATGCACGGTGTAAGGCGAGCAAGCTTCATTGGTCAGGCGGGCCGAGCCCGCGCCAATCGAGAAAAATGGACGCTTTTTTTCTTCGGCCAGTTTCGCCATGGCCAACGAGGTGCCGGAATTGGTGCCGCCAATCAGCACCGACAGCCCATCCTTGTCGATCCATTCGCGGGCTTTTGCGCTGGCAATGTCGGCTTTGTTCTGGTGGTCGGCGGTCACCACTTCAATCGGGCGGTTGAGCACCTTGCCGCCAAAATCTTGCGCCGCCCACTTGACCATTTCACCGCCGGCCGGGCCGTCGAGGTCGGCATAGACGCTGGACATGTCGGTAATGAAACCGATTTTGACCGGGCCGGTGCCTTGTGCCGATGCAGCTGCGGCAAAACCAAGGGCCATGGCGGCAACGAGAGTCTTGTATTTCATGGTGTCTCCTGAGGGTGAGGGATTGAGAGGCGGGGGAAATCGATTCGGTAATGGGCGCAAGCAGCCTTAAAGGCCTAGGTAGTCCTGCAACATGCCCATGTTGTGGGCCAGCTCATGTTGGGCAAACTGTTTGACGATGGTGCCGTGCTCCATCACGTAAAAACGGTCGGCCAGGGGGGCTGCAAAACGGAAGTTTTGCTCCACCAGCACGATGGTGTAACCCTTGGCTTTGAGCATCAGAATCATCTCGGCCAGCTTTTGCACAATCACCGGTGCCAGGCCCTCGGAGATTTCATCGAGCAGCAACAGGCGCGCGCCGGTGCGCAAAATGCGCGCCACCGCCAGCATCTGCTGTTCGCCCCCTGACAGGCGGGTGCCGGGACTGGCGGCGCGCTCTTGCAGGTTGGGAAACATGGTGTAAATCTCGTCCAGGCTCATGCCACCGGGTGCCAGCGTGGGCGGTAGCATCAGGTTTTCTTCAGCGGTCAGGCTGGCGAAAATGCCGCGCTCCTCCGGGCAGTACCCCACGCCGAGGCGGGCTACCTTGTGGGGTGCCAACTTGATGGTCTGCGTGCCATGAATCTTGATGCTGCCCTTGCGGCTACCGGTCAGGCCAACGATGGCGCGCAGGGTAGTGGTGCGCCCGGCACCATTGCGTCCCAACAAGGTGACTACTTCGCCTTCGTTCACCCTCAGGTTGACACCGTGCAAAATGTGCGACTCGCCGTACCAGGCATGCAGATCCTCGATGTGAAGCAATTCTTTGGTCATCAATGTGCACCCTGCAATTGCGTGGCCACGGTGCCCATGTAGGCCTCAATCACCAACGGGTTTTTGGATACTTCGGCATACGGGCCATCGGCGATGATGGCACCACGCTGCAGCACCGTGATGCGATCGGCAATTTTGGACACCACATTCATGTTGTGTTCCACCATCAAAATGGTGCGCCCTGCCGATACCTTTTTGATCAGCTGCGTGACCCGGTCCACGTCTTCGTGGCCCATGCCCTGCGTGGGTTCGTCGAGCAGCATCAGTTCGGGCTCCAGCGCCAGTGTGGTGGCGAGTTCCAGTGCGCGCTTGCGGCCATAGGGCAGGTTGACGGTCA
>JBBQZG010000183.1:0-4370 GCA_038207945.1 Burkholderiales bacterium | reverse complement strand
TCCATCCGGCGTTCAGACGGGCCATAGGCGCGTGGTGCATAGACTTCCCGGTACCAATTGTCCTGCACAAAGTAGACCGGCTGGCCACAGGCGCCGTAGCTGCGGCAATGTTTGTTCCAGTGCTTTTCGTGGCCTGGCGGCACACGCAGGTAAATGGGCTGGCGGACCACGGTCACGGGTCGTTGTTCGATGATGATGGGTTGCGGGTAAATCACCACCGGCTGGGGGACGCGACCAATGTCAATGCGGCCATAGAACCCGGGTTGGGAGACATTGACTGACACACCCACATCCGATGCCGATGCCGACGTGTGAAGCGCTGCAGCAACAAGCGCAAAGCCCAATAAGTAATTTGATTTTTTCATCTGGTCATTCTAGGATTTTGTCGTCTGGATCGGTGTAAGCAAACGTAAACACGCGGCGCCCGGCGGTCGGTGAACGTGGCAGCCACAGGTCACACTTGGGGCAACAGAAAACGCCGCTCCCAAGCGCTGATTTCGTTCTGAAAACTCTCAAACTCAAGCGCTTTGACGGCGCAATAGCCGGTGACAAAGTCGTCACCAAAAAGCGCTCGGGCCACGGCACTGTGCTGCATTTTTTGTAACGCGGCGTCCATGCTGCGCGGCAGGCTGTGCGCCTGGTCATAACCGTTTCCAGACAGTGGCTCAGACGGGGTGAGTTGCTCTTGAATCCCCTTGAGGCCAGCGGCGAGCGAGGCAACCATCGCCAGGTAGGGGTTGGCGTCCGCCCCGGCAACTCGGTTTTCAACTCGCCGAGCAGCCGGGCCGCTTGCAGGGATACGCAGCCCGGTCGTGCGGTTGTCGTAACCCCACTGCAAGTTGGTTGGCGCCTGGCTGCCCGCCACATAGCGCCGGTAAGAATTGACGTTGGGTGCAAACATCAGCATCAGGTCGGGTCCATAGGCTTGCAAGCCAGCAATGAAATGTTTGAAGCTGGCGCTCGCGCTGCCATCGCCCTGACTGAACACATTGAGGCCGTGTGCATCCACCACGCTCATGTGCAGGTGCATGGAGCTGCCTGAGCTACCGGCGATGGGCTTGGCCATGAAGACGGCATTGAGCCCATGTTTCAAGGCGATTTCACGGGCGGCGTACTTGAACAGGAAGGCCTGGTCCGCCACAGCGACCGCATCACCGTGCATCAGGTTGATCTCGTACTGCGTGGCACCGACCTCATGAATCCAGGTGTCAGCAGCAATGCCAAGCGTGTCGCAGGCGTCACGAAACTCGTTCCAGAACGGGGCCAACTCATTGAGCATGTTCAGGCTGAAGGCGCTTTGACCCACTTCGGCGCGGCCACCGCGCACCGCAGGCGCCTGCAGCAGTTGCGACGGGTCAGCATTGGCGGCTGTCAGGTAAAACTCGATCTCGGGCGCCACCACCGGGCTCAGTCCCAAGGCCGTGTAACTTGCCAGCACGTGTTTCAGAATGCTGCGCGGTGCAAACTGGCACAGCTCGCCGCTGAGCTCCACGCAGTCATGGATAGCCACGGCGCGCGGCACGCTGGACCACGGCGCCAACGACACGCCAGCGTAGTCGGGCTGCAACTGAACATCGGGGTCGGAGTCAGGAAACACCGGGTTGTACGAGTACTCGCCGGTAACAGCCTGCATCGGTATAGCCTGGCAAATGCGCAGTTCTGTACCCGCCAGAAAGCTGGTGCCTGGCATCAGCTTGCCGCGCGGGTAGCCGGAAATGTCAGGAAAAATGCACTCCACATCACGCACGCCATGCTGACTGAACAGTTGGTGAATGTGTTCTGGCGCCGATGGCTTGGCAGCGGGGTGTGGCTGGGCTGGCACGGAAGATACGGGCTGCTGGGGCATGGCACCAACTCTGTAAAGTGAAGTTGGTGCAAGTTTAAGTCAGGCCTGTTGCGGGGCATGCCACCCACCTTGGCCGACGCCAAGACCAGTGTGGCGGCGTATATGCTGGGTTTACTGTGCAGCAGACGCCACAAACTGGCTGTTGACTGACAGTGTGGCAGCAAATTGCATGTCACTGGCCATCACAGCCGGCGCCGGTTGGGTGGCCCGGCCGAAACCACGGCTGGCGAGCTCCCTGTGCATGGCTTTCACCCGTGCCAGATCTTGCGGGCTGCCACTGCGACGGTATTGCGCTTCAGCCTGGTGCGTCAGCTTGATCACGGTGGCCACTTCATGCGACATGATGGGGGCGACCGGTTTTGCAGTTGCGACCTGGATCACGGGCATTAGGTTGTTGGCGCTTGCGCCCTGCGCCCATGCGCTTCCGGCAGCAGCCACAGACACGGTGGCGAACTTCAAAGAAGAGATGAATTTGTTCATGCGGGAACTCCTGTGCGGTAAGGTGGTTGCCAAGCCGAGCCTGAAAAAGCGGGACCCAATGGCATCGACGTGTCTCGAAGATACAGCGCGTTTTTGACAATTGGAAGTCAAACGTAACGGATCAGCGCCTGCCGTGACATCCGTTACAACCGCTTTCGAATGACGTGATATTCCTTACAAACTTTGGCGTTTTTACGTCAGAACGCGTCGGGCTGCTTCTGCGGTGCCGCTCGCTGAAAGGCGGGCAATTGCGCGCAAGCCTGGTCAATGGTGCAAATGTTGGGGTACGGTGCCAACGGCACCTTGAAGCGCCGCGCGCTCTCCACTTGCGCCACCAGGTAGGCGTCAGCCAGCCCGGGTTGGCCGCCAAAACAAAAGCTGCCGCGCTGCGTGTCAGCTGCCAGCATGTGCTCCAGCGCCTCAAAACCGGCGTTGATCCAGGTGGCACACCAGACCAGTACAGCGTCCTCACTGCAGCCCAGCGTGTGGCGCAGGTACTCCAGCACGCGGCGGTTGTTCAGCGGGTGGATGTCGCAGCCGATGATGGCGGCCAGGGCACGCACCCTGGCACGGTCATTCACGTCATCGGGCAACAACGGTGGTGTGGGGTGGCGCTCTTCCAGCCACTCGATGATGGCCGGTGACTGCGTGAGGACCAGGTCGCCGTCGATCAGGGTAGGCACAAAACCTTGCGGGTTGAGCGCTTTGAAGGCCGTCTCAAAGTGGGCTTCGGCACGGAGATCGACCGCCACATAGTCCCAATCCAGGCCCTTGAGGTTGAGTACGATGCGCAGGCGGTGTGAGGTACCGCTGCGAAAGTAGCTGTAAACCTTCATCGTTCGTCAAAACTTAGCGTGACGCTCTCGCTGGTCGGACGCGACTGACAGCTCAGCACAAAGCCTTTTTCGGTTTCCCAGGGTTCCAGGCCATAGTTTTTGTCCATGCTCACACTGCCTTCCATGACTTTGCAGCGGCAGGTGGCGCAGACGCCGCCCTTGCATGAAAAAGGCAAGTCCAGGCCAGCGGCCATGGCCACGTCCAGCACATGCTGGTCCGGGTTCATTTTGAGCGCATGGGCCTTGCCGTCCAGCACCACGGTCAGCGCCACCTGGCCACCAGCGGGGAGCTTCATGCTGCTGGCCACAACAGCCTGGCGCGCCTCGGGCGTGAGGGTTTCGAGCACCGGCGAGGTGAAGCGCTCGGTGTGCACTTGCTTGGCGGGCACACCCGCGTCCAGCAAGGCTTTTTCAGTGGCTTCAATCATAGCTTCGGGGCCACAGATGAACACCTCGTCCATGCTGGCCACGGGCAACAGGTTGGCGATGATGGCACGCACCTTGTCGCCGTCAATACGGCCTTGCAACAGGTCCACTTCCTGCGCTTGGCGTGACAGGATGTGGATCAACGTCAGGCGGTCGGCAAAACGGTCTTTCAGGTCCTGCAAGGCTTCGTTGAACATCACGCTGGCCATGCTGCGGTTGCCATACACCAAGGTGAACCTGGCGTCGGGCTGGTCTTCCAGCGTGCTCGCCATGATGGACAAAATCGGCGTGATGCCCGAGCCCGCAGCAAAGCCCACCCGGTGCAGCGCACGCGGGCGCTTGGACACAAAGCGGCCATCGGGCGGCATCACGGCCAGCGTGTCACCCGCTCTGAGTTGGGTGGCGGCCCAGTTTGAGAACACACCGCCCGCCATCGGGCGAATGCCCACCACCAGTTCGTGCTGCTGCTTGAGATGGTTGTGGGTGCAACTGATCGAATAGCTGCGCCGCACATCGGCGCCGTCAATTTTGCTGCGCAATGTAAGGTATTGGCCGGGTTGAAAGTCAAAGCTTTCCAGCAGTGCATCAGGCACACTCAGGCCAATGGCCACCGAGCCTGCGGCCTCGGGGCTGATGCGCGTTACGCGTAAATCGTGAAAACGTGGAGATTTGGACATGGCGACTCAATAGGGTTTGAAGTAATCAAAAGGTTCCAGACAATCCAGGCAGCGGTACAGCGCCTTGCAAGCGGTGGAACCAAAGTGCGAGGTCTCGGTCGTGTT
>JBBQZG010000182.1:0-4455 GCA_038207945.1 Burkholderiales bacterium | reverse complement strand
CGCACGGTGATGTTGGTCTCAGCCGTGTTGCGCACCACCTCGGCAGTGCGGGGCGCACGCGCCGCATGGTTTTCAGGCAATTCGGTCAAAGCAAAGTTGGTCATAAGGAAGCTTCCAAAGCAGTCAACATCTGGTGATTTTCAGGCGCGGTGCCTACGGTCAGGCGCAGGCACTGGTGAAGGCGTGGGTGCATTCTAGAAACGTTCTTGACCAGCACACCGCGCGCTGCCATGCCATCAAAGGTTTTTTGGGCATCGGACACACGCACCAGCAACATGTTGGCCTGGCTGGGGAAAGCATGGATTTGGGGCAGCCTCGCCAATGATTCAAAAAGCATAGCGCGCTGTGCACAGACATCAACGGCTTGAGCCTCAAATACCTCTTGATGTTCAAGTGCAAACAAGGCGGCTTCGCAGTTCAGCACACTCACGTTGTAGGGCGGACGCACTTTGTCAATCTCGGCAATCAAAGCCTCAGGCCCCATCAGGTAACCCAGCCGCACGCCGGCCAGACCAAACTTGCTAAGGGTGCGCAGCAGCAGCACATGCGGATGACGGGTCAGCCGATCCCGGTAACTTTTGGCCGCAAAGGGTTGGTAGGCCTCGTCAATCACCACCAGACCACCCACGTCACCCGCCGCGCTGATGACGGCTTCCATGGCCTCATCACCCCACAAATTAGCGGTCGGGTTATTCGGGTAGGCCAGGTAGGTGATGGCGGGCTGGTGCTCGGCAATGGCCGCCAGCATAGCCGATGCATCCAACTCAAAGTCTGCCGTGAGCGGCACACCGACAAAATCCAGCCCCTGCAGCTGGGCGCTCATGGCGTACATGACAAAACCCGGCACCGGCGCCAGCACCACGGCTTTTTTGAAGCCATTGGCCTCACTGGGTGGCACGCTGCAGGCCAGTGCCAGCATGCTGATCAGTTCGTCTGAGCCATTGCCCAGCGTCAACGCAAACCCGTCGGGCATCTGCGCGTAACTGGCCAGCGCATGGCGCAGGTCATTGATGCGACCCGCCGGATACCGGTTCAGCGCCAGGGCACCCAGGCGCTGGCCCAACTCGGCTTGCAGCGCGGGCGACAAGCTGTGCGGGTTTTCCATGGCATCAAGTTTGACCATGCCGTGCGCGTCTTGCACCATGTAGGCGTGCATGGCTTGCACGTCGGAGCGAATGCGGGACATGACGCTGACCAGCGGCGCGCTCATGGCGTGGAAGCCTTCAGCCGCATTTCAGCTGCCCGCGCGTGGGCTTGCAGGCCTTCGCCATTCGCCAGCACGGAGGCAATTTGGCCCAGTGTCTGGGCTCCGGCCTCGCTCACCTCGATCAGGCTGCTGCGCTTCTGGAAGTCATAAACACCCAAGGGTGACGAAAAGCGCGCCGTGCCGCTGGTCGGCAACACATGGTTCGGGCCGGCGCAGTAGTCGCCCAGCGATTCGCTGGTGTAGGCGCCCAAGAAGATCGCGCCGGCGTGTTTGAGCAAGGGTTCCCAGCGGTGCGGCTCACGGCTGCTGACTTCCAGGTGTTCTGGCGCAATGGTGTTGCTGATCTGGCAGGCCTCTTCCATGCTGCGGGTGTGGATCAAGGCACCACGGCCGTTGAGCGATTTGGCAATGATCTCGCGCCGCGGCATCTCAGGCAGCAGGCGGTTGATGGAAGCCTGCACCTGGTCGATGTAGGCGGCGTCGGGGCACAGCAAAATGCTTTGCGCCAGCTCGTCGTGCTCAGCCTGGCTGAACAAATCCATCGCCACCCAATCCGGTGGCGTGCTGCCATCGGCCAGCACCAGAATCTCGCTCGGGCCGGCAATCATGTCAATGCCGACCACGCCAAACACACGTTTTTTGGCGCTCGCCACATAGGCGTTGCCGGGGCCAGTGATTTTGTCAACCTTCGGGACGGTGACTGTGCCAAAGGCAAGCGCCGCCACCGCTTGGGCGCCACCAATGGTGAAGGCACGGGTGACGCCCGCCACGTACGCAGCCGCCAACACCAGGGCATTTTTTTCACCTTTGGGCGTGGGCACCACCATGATGATCTCGCCGACACCCGCAACGTGCGCGGGAATCGCGTTCATCAACACGCTGCTGGGGTAGGCCGCCTTGCCACCGGGCACGTAAATGCCAACCCGGTCCAGCGGGGTGACTTTTTGACCCAACAGCGTGCCGTCTTCGTCGCGGTAGCTCCAGCTCTCGCCACTGGCTTTACGCTGCGCCTCGTGGTAGCTGCGCACCCGCGCGGCGGCGGCTTGCAGGGCGTGGCGCTGCGCGTCTGGCAAACCCTCAAAGGCCACTTTGAGCTCAACCTGGGTCAGCTCCAAATCCGCCATGGTTTCGGCTTGGAGGCCATCAAAACGCGCGGTGTAGTCCAGCACGGCGACATCACCACGACTTTGTACGTCTGCCAGGATGTCGGCCACACGTTGTTCAATGCCGGCGTCAGTCTCGGCAGACCAATGCAGGCGTGCCTTGAATTCAGCATCAAATGTGCTGCTGGCCGTTGATAAACGGGAGGGAGTAGCTACAAATGTCATCGCAAACTTCTTTCAGGACTAACCAACGGCCGATTCAAACGCGTCAATGATGCGGCGAATCGGGGCTTGTTTGAGCTTGAGCGCCGCCTGGTTCACCACCAGTCGTGAGCTGATGTCCATGATGTGCTCCACCTCGACCAGGTGGTTGGCCTTGAGGGTGTTGCCGGTGGACACCAGATCGACGATGGCATCGGCCATGCCCACCAGTGGCGCCAGTTCCATGCTGCCATAGAGCTTGATCAGGTCGACGTGCACACCTTTGGAGGCAAAAAACTCGCGCGAGATCGCCACGTATTTGGTGGCCACGGTCAGGCGCGAGCCTTTTTTGACGGCGCTTTTGTAATCAAAATCCGAGCGCACCGCCACGCTGATGCGGCACTTGGCAATTTGCAGGTCCAGCGGCTGGTACAGGCCCTGGCTACCGTGCTCCAGCAAGGTGTCTTTGCCAGTGATGCCCATGTCGGCACCGCCGTATTGCACGTAGGTAGGCACGTCGGTGGCGCGCACCACCAGCACGCGCACGTCTGGCTGGTTGGTGGTCAGGATGAGTTTGCGGGATTTTTCCGGGTCTTCGAGTACCTCAATGCCAGCCGCCTTGAGCAGCGGCAGGGTTTCCTCGAAGATCCGTCCCTTGGACAATGCAATAGTGATCATTTTGGCCTCTAGCCTTTATTTTATAAGGGCTTATAGCTATTAAATTTATAACAACACGATGACAAACCGGTGTGGCATCAGCTGGCACGCCAGCGCATCGTGCCTGACCCACCCAGCGGGCATCACTTCACACGCTCAATGTCAGCGCCCAGCGCGCGCAGCTTGTCTTCCATCTGGTCGTAGCCCCGGTCAAGGTGGTAAATGCGGTCAATCAAGGTGTCGCCCTCGGCCACCAAACCGGCAATCACCAGGCTGGCAGAGGCCCGCAAGTCGGTGGCCATCACGGTGGCGCCGGACAGCCGGGGCACACCTTCCACCATGGACACTTTGCCATCAATTTGAATGTTGGCACCCAGGCGCACCAATTCGTTGACGTGCATGAACCGGTTCTCAAAAATCGTCTCCGTCACCAAGGCCGTGCCCTGAGCCACCGCATTGAGCGCCATGAACTGCGCCTGCATGTCGGTTGGGAACCCCGGGTATTCGGTGGTGCGAAAGCTCTGGGCCTTGAGTTGGCGGGCACCAGCGGACTGCACCCGAATGCCGTCGGGTGTTTTGCTGATCGTCACACCCGCGTCACGCAGTTTTTCGACCACCGCCTCCAGGTGGTCAATGCGGCCGTGCTGGGCCAGCACATCGCCGCCAGTGGCAGCCACGGCACACAAAAAGGTGCCGGCTTCAATGCGGTCAGCCACCACCTGGTGAGTACAACCATGCAGGGCGTCAACCCCTTGAATACGGATGCGGCTGGTGCCATGGCCTTCAATTTTTGCGCCCATGCTGATCAACATCTCGGCCAAATCGGCAATCTCGGGCTCCTGGGCGGCATTTTCCAGAATGGTCTCGCCCTCAGCCAGGGTCGCAGCCATCATGAAGTTTTCAGTCCCAGTGACCGTCACCATGTCGGTGGTAATGCTGCAACCCTTCAGGCGTGTTCTGCCTTTTGGCAGCTTGGCAATCATGTAGCCATGCTCCACCGCGATCTCGGCACCCATGGCCTGCATGCCCTTGATGTGCTGGTCTACGGGGCGCGAACCAATAGCGCAGCCGCCGGGCAACGACACCGTGGCCTCGCCAAAGCGAGCGAGCAGCGGGCCGAGTGCCAACACCGATGCGCGCATGGTTTTAACCAGCTCATACGGCGCTTCAGGCGAGCTTAATGCGCCTGCATTGATGGTGACGGTGCTTGAGACACCCACCTGACGCTCTGCGTCAACTCCCATGTTCCGGATCAGCATGAGCATGGTCGACACGTCTTGCAAACCC
>JBBQZG010000181.1:0-4501 GCA_038207945.1 Burkholderiales bacterium | reverse complement strand
GTTTTTGTTTGACGAACCGCTGAGCAACCTGGACGCCAAGCTGCGTGTGGAAATGCGCGCCGAGATCAAGCGCCTGCATCTGGTGAGCGGCATCACCACGGTGTATGTGACGCATGACCAGATCGAGGCCATGACGCTGGGTAGCCGCATTGCGGTGATGAAAGACGGCATCCTGCAGCAAATTGGCACGCCAGACGACATTTACCGCCGCCCGGCCAACACCTATGTGGCCGGCTTCATTGGTTCACCTACTATGAATTTTATAGCTGGTAGCGCAAGTGGTACGGGGGCTGCAAGTCAATTTACCTTTGAGGGTGGCGCGCTGCAACTGCCTTGCCCGACCACTGGCAAGGTGACTCTGGGCCAGCGCCCCGAGCACATTCACCTCAGCGACGATGCCACTTGGCGAGGCCAGGTCACCTTGGTGGAGCCCACCGGCGCAGACACCTATGTGGTGGTGAAAACCGGCGTGGGGTTGGTCACGGTGCGTACCCCGCCGAGCACCCAGGTGAAGTTGGGTGACATGGTGGGCATGACGGTCAGCAGCAACCACAACAACTGGTTTGACGCACAAAGCGGCCTGCGTCTGGGGTGACGCGGTTTGGCACCCGCGTGAGTTAAAGGGTGCTTAAATTGACCAATCTGCTGTGAGTTTTTGTGGCGTGACGCTGAGCCACATCGCCTCGAACTCGGGCGCGCTGACCGGTCTGGAATACAAATAGCCCTGTGCAAAGTCGCAGCCAGCAGCCGCCAGCAAGTCAGCTTGAGATGCGGTTTCAACCCCCTCGGCCACCACCTTCATGCCCAGCGCGTGGGCCATGGCGATGATGGCCTGGCACAGCACCAGGTCGGTTGAGCCTGGCACCAGGTGGCGCACAAACGACTGGTCGATCTTGACAAAATCGATGTCAAAGCGCTGCAGGTACGACAACGATGAGTAGCCAGTGCCAAAGTCGTCCAGCGAGATGTTGATGCCAACGTCACTCAACTTCAGCAATTGCTCGACCACGCCGTCGCTGCTCGACAACAACAGCCCTTCAGTGATTTCCACCACGATGCTGTCGCCAGGGAGCCCGATCGCCTGCAGTTGCTCAATCCAGGGTGTGTGTTTGGGGTTGGGGTTTTCAAACTGCACCGGCGACTTGTTCACGCTGATCTGAAACTCGGGGTGCAGAGCCGCGCGCCAGGCCTGCACCTGGGCTGCCGCCTGGGCAAACACCCATTCACCAATCTCCACAATCAGCCCACTGCTCTCGGCCACCGGAATGAACTCGGCCGGGCTGATCAGGCCACGCGTGGGGTGCTGCCAGCGCACCAGCGCCTCGGCTTTGTGTATGGCACCCGTGGCGAGCGCCACAATCGGTTGGTACACCACGCGAAATTCCTGGGCGATCAGGGCGGCGCGCAGGTCATGGGTGAGCTGGGAGCGCAGGCGCGCCGCCTCCTGCAGTGCGGGCGTGAAGAAGCTGAAGCGGTTGCGTCCGGCGCCCTTGGCCACATACAGCGCCTGGTCGGCATTCTTCAACAGGTCTTCAATCTCCTGGCCATCGGTGGGGTAGACGGTGACCCCGATGCTGGCAGACACAAACACTTGGTCCAGGCCCAACTGGAACGATGCGCTCAGGGCTTGCAACAGCTTGGGCAAGATGCCCTGCAGGTGCGATGCGTCAGACAACTCGGTGATGATGACGGTGAACTCGTCGCCGCCCATGCGGGCCACGGTGTCGACTTCGCGCAGGCAGTTCTGGATGCGTCGGGCCGCCTCGGTCAGCAGCAAGTCGCCGCGGTCGTGGCCCAGCGTGTCGTTGACTTCCTTGAAGTGGTCCAGGTCGATGAACAACAGCGCCAGCTGCAAGCCATCACGGCGGCATTTTTTGAGATCTTGCGCCAGCCGCTCCTGCATCATGCGCCGGTTTGGCAGACCAGTCAGGGCGTCAAAATGCGCCTGTTGCCAGACCTGCGCCTCCGCCAGCTTGCGTTCGGTGATGTCAGTGTGGGTGCCGATCATGCGCAGCGGCAGGCCATTGATGTCGCGGCTGATCACCATGCCGCGGCTGTGCACCCATTTCCAGCTGCCATCCTTGCAGCGTACCCGGTGCTCGTTGCTGTAGGTGGCGGTCAGGCCGTCCAGATGCGCCTGGCGGTCATGCTGCATGCGTGCCCGGTCATCGGGGTGGGTGCGCAGGTCAAGCTCATCGACAAATTGACGGAGTTCCTTGTCGCTGTAGCCATACATGCGCAGCAGTTGCGGCGACAGGTACTCTTCGCCGGTTTGCACCTGCAAGTCCCACAGGCCGTCGCCCACGCTTTGCAAGGCCAGTTTCCAGCGGGCCTCACTGTCGCGCAGCGCCAATTCGGTCTGCTTGCGCTCGGTGATGTCTTGCACGATGGATGTGCGCTTGCGGGGTTGCCCGTTCGCCCACTCGGTGTAGCCGCGTGAATGGACCCAGATGCGCCGCCCTTTGAGGGTGACCATTTCAATCTCGAAGTCATGCTCTTTGGGTTGGTGGGCGGCGGCTGCGTAGGAGGCACTCACAATCGCCCAGGACTTGGGTGTGAAGAACTGCCGCGTTGACGCCATCGTGGGCGTGAACGCCTGCGGTGTCGTGTCAAAAATCTGGTACACCTGATCCGACCAGGTCACCAGGTTCTCGCCCAGGTCAATTTCCCAGCCACCCACCATGGCAATCTCTTGCGTGGCGTACAAAAGCCGGTTGGCTTTTTCGCGTGCGGCTTCTGCATGCACATAGTCTGTGACATCAGCAAAGGTGCGAACCATGCCGCCGCCGGGCAACATTTTGGAGCACACCTCCAGCGCGCGCCCGTTTCGGGTCTGGCGTAAAAAGCGCTCGGGTACAGGTTCTTTGCCACCGCTGAGCACGTAGCTGCGGGCATGCTGGTCAACCAGGCTGGCGTTGGGGCCGAAGTCGCCACGCTGCATCTGGTAAGCATTGAGTTCTTCCAGTGATGGCAAGGTGTCCAAAAATGCCCTGGGGATTTCCAGCAATTCACACAGGCGGTCGTTATAAAGCGTCACCCGCCCCTCGGCGTCCAGCAGGTAGACGCCTTGGCTGATGCTCTCCAGCACGGTATCCAGTGGGTCTGAGGCTGCGGGCTCGGCATCAAATGGGGCGGGGCGGGTTCTCACAAGCGCATTTTTACCATTAAATGGGTGCGCAAGCTTGGTGCATGGCCCGATTCAACTGTGATTTGACGCCGGCAACCACAGTTGCACGCTCAGGCCATGGGGTTGCACCTGCCGCACTTTGGCTTCACCGCCGTGGCGCTGGGCAACCTCGGCCACAATGGCCAGCCCCAGGCCGCAACCGCCGGGCAGGGTGCTGGCGCGCCAAAAGCGCTCAAACACATGCGGCAGCTCGTCGGCCGACAAACCCGGGCCGTTGTCGGTCACCTCCAGCACCACTTGCCTGTCCTTTGCTTGCACACGCAGCGTGACCTCGCTGCCTGCACCGGCGTAGCTCAGGGCGTTGTCAATGAGGTTGCTCAAGGCCTCGCGCAGCAGCAACGCCTCGCCAGCCACGTTCAGGTGGTCAGCCCCTTCAAAGCCCAGGTCAACACCCGCCTTGAGCGCCCGCGGGGTCCACTCGCGGGCCACTTCGCGGGCCAACGCAGCCACATCGAGCGGCTGAAGCTTGACCTCCACCTCGTTGCGCGCCAACGACAGCAGCTGGTGCACCAGGTGGGCGCTGCGCTGGGCTCCGGACAGCACCTTGGTCAGCCGTGCGCGCAAAGCAGCCGGGTCGCGCTCTGTCAGCGCCATTTCAGTTTGGCTGATCAGCCCCGCCAGCGGTGTGCGCAACTGGTGTGCGGCATCGTTCAAAAAGCGCTTTTCCTGCCCCAGACTGCGGCGCACGGTGCCCAGCAACTGGTTCAGCGCGGTTGCCAATGCGTGCACCTCTTGCGGCGCCTCGGTGAGCTCAATCGGAGACAGGTCCGACAACACCTGTTTGCGCCGGTCACCCAACTGTGCTTGCAGGCGGGTGAGTGGCTGCAAGCCGCGGGAAATGCCGCCGTACACCAGCATGCTCAGTAGCGCGCCCAGCAGCAGCAACGGAACCAGCATGTCGGCAATCAGCTCGGTGGTCAGGCGTTGTTGCACTGCCAGACTTTTCGCCACCTGCACGCGCAAGCGTTGCGGTGCGCTGCTGTCGCCGTAGTCCACCTCCAGCAGCGCCACGCGCATGGGTTTGCCGTCAATCTGCGCGTTGTACAGCAGGGTCTCGCCGGTGCCCACCACCTGACCTGCAGACGGGCCGGGCAGCTTGCTGTTGCCCAGCAAGAAACTGCCGGGCGGGCTTGACACCATGTAGCTCACCCGGTCTTGTGGGTCTTGTTCAATGATGTCTTGTGCTGCACGTGGAAAATCCACCAGCAGCCCGGAGCCAATCGGCTTGACCTGGCGCGCCAGCGAGCGCACCGACTGAGTGAGCGACTGGTCAATGGCTTTTTCGGCGTAACTGAGGGCCACCCGGTAAGCCAG
>JBBQZG010000180.1:0-4520 GCA_038207945.1 Burkholderiales bacterium | reverse complement strand
GGTCATTAAAATTACCAGCAGGGTGGAGACCATCATCCAGGCGGTGTCGCCCTTGTTGGGCACGGGTGCAGGGGTCGCGGCTGCTTCAGCAGGTGCCGGCGCAGCAGGTGCCGCGGCGGGCGCGGCTGCGTCAGCTGGTTTGGCTTCAGGCACGGCGGGTGCGGCTTCGGATGCCACAGCCACGGGTTCAGAGGCGGCAGGTGCTGCCGGGGCCTGTGCCATGGCGGCGCTGCCAATGAGCAGACTCAAGCCTAGAGTGAGGGTTGCGAGTAGTTTTTTCATGGTGATGTTCTCGTATCTGGGTTGACGGGTTACAGCGCCTCTTTGCCGGTTTCGCCGGTGCGGATACGGATGACCTGTTCGACCGGCGTGACAAAAATCTTGCCGTCGCCAATCTTGCCGGTGCGTGCCGCGCCTTCAATGGCCTCAATGACCTGGTCAACCAGTTCATCGGCGATGGCGGCTTCGACCTTGACCTTGGGCAGAAAGTCGACCACGTATTCCGCGCCCCGGTACAACTCGGTGTGGCCCTTTTGGCGGCCAAAGCCTTTGACTTCAGTGACGGTGATCCCTTGCACGCCAATCGACGAGAGTGCTTCGCGCACCTCGTCGAGCTTGAAGGGTTTGATGATGGCAGTAACAAGTTTCATGCGAACTCCTTGAGCAGTAAAGATGGTCTGGTCCAAGCGTTTTGGGCTGACGCAGGCTATTAAGCAGGGTTCGTGCCAAACTTTTTAACAGCTGCATTTTGTGCAATAAACCACACGTATCCCCAGCGTTACGATAAGATATCTGTATAAATAACCAGTAAGCACCATAATGGTGCATTTGTTTTGCAAGGAAGCCTATGAGTCTGTCTTTGGTGCAAAGCCGAGCCCTGTTGGGGCTTGATGCTGCGGCGGTCACTGTTGAGGTGCACCTTGCCAATGGGCTGCCCAGCTTCACGCTGGTGGGTCTGGCAGATGTGGAAGTGAAGGAGGCCCGTGAACGGGTGCGCTCTGCCATTCAAAACTCTGGCCTGGAGTTTCCCAACAACAAACGCATCACCGTGAACCTGGCGCCGGCCGATTTGCCGAAAGACTCGGGCCGTTTTGACTTGCCGATCGCTTTGGGCATTCTGGCGGCCAGCGGGCAAATTGATGGGGCAAGGTTGGCGGGTTACGAGTTTGCCGGTGAACTGTCGTTGTCGGGTGAATTGCGCGCCGTGCGCGGCGCTTTGGCCATGAGCCTGGCGCTGCACGCTGGCCATGTGGTGACGCAACTGGTGTTGCCCCCCGGCAGCGCTGAAGAAGCGGCCCTGATCCCTGATGCGCAGGTGTACCGAGCCCACCATTTGCTGGATGTGGTGCAACACTTCTTGCCGGCTGGCGCAGAGGCCGCTGCCACCGAGCCCGGCCTGGGTTGGAGCCGGGTCGTGGCCATTCTGCAGGGCAAGCAGGCGAGTTATCCCGACATGGCCGATGTCAAAGGCCAGTCGGGTGCCAAGCGGGCGCTTGAGATTGCGGCAGCGGGTGGTCACAGCCTGCTTCTGATGGGTCCACCGGGCGCGGGCAAATCCATGCTGGCGCAGCGCTTTGCCGGTTTGCTGCCCGCCATGACCACCGATGAAGCACTGCAAAGCGCGGCGGTGGCCAGCCTGGGCGGGCGTTTTTCGCTTGACCAGTGGGCGCAACGCCCCACCTGCCACCCGCACCACACCGCCAGTGCAGTGGCATTGGTGGGTGGCGGTTCGCCGCCTCGCCCGGGTGAGATTTCGCTGGCCCACAACGGTGTGCTGTTTTTGGACGAGTTGCCCGAGTTCCCGCGCGCTGCGCTGGAGGCTTTGCGTGAACCTCTGGAAACCGGCCGCATCACGATCTCGCGGGCGGCACGGCGTGCCGATTTTCCAGCGCGCTTTCAGTTGATCGCCGCCATGAACCCTTGCCCGTGCGGTTACTTGGGTTCCGTACAGAAAGCCTGCCGCTGCACGCCCGACCAAGTCGCGCGCTACCAGGGCAAGCTGAGCGGCCCGCTGGTTGACCGCATTGATTTGCATGTGGAAGTGCCTGCGGTGAACACGGCGGAGTTGATGAGCGCGCCGCCAGGCGAATCTACGGCGGCCATTCAGGCACGCTGCACAGCCGCTCGCCAGCGCGCAATTGAGCGCCAGGGTGTGGCCAACCAGGCATTGCAGGGCCAGGAGTTTGACCAGCACCTGTTGCTTGATGAGGCTGCGGCAAAGTTCCTCAATGTGGCGGCTGCCAGGTTGGGTTGGTCGGCGCGCAGCACGCACCGCGCCTTGAAAGTGGCGCGCACCATTGCCGACCTGGCTGGCGCCCACAGTACGCAGGTCACCCATGTGGCCGAAGCCATGCAATACCGGCGGACCCTCAAAGCTGCACTGTGAGCGTGGGGCAACACATGGTGTACAACCCGCACCTGGTCTGGCGCCTGTCCTTGGCGCAACTGATCAGCTGGGGCAGCATTTTTTATATGTTCTCGCTGGTGCTGGAGCCGCTTGAACGCGATTTGGGGCTGAGCCGGGCCGAGGTCTCGTTGGCCTTTAGCCTGGGCCTGCTGGCCGAGGGGCTGATGGCTTACCCGGTCGGCCGCTGGATTGACCGGGGCCACGAGCGCCTGGTGATGACCGTGGGTTCGGTGCTGGCCGGCATCTGTCTGGTGCTGCACAGCCGGGTGACCAGTCTGATGGGTTTGTATGCGGTTTGGCTGGGCTTGGGGGTGGCGATGGCCGCGGTGTTGTATTCACCCGCGTTTGCGTTGGTGACACGGCGCTTTCCGCACGACTTTCGTCGCGCCATCATCACGTTGACCTTTTTGGGTGGCCTGGCCAGCACCGTGTTCATTCCATTGATCGCCGGGTTGATGGGCGCCTTGGGTTGGCGCGATGCCCTGGTGGTGCTGGCGTTGCTGCACCTTGGGGTGTGCGCGCCGCTGCATTGGGCCACACTGCGCCATGCGCCCAGGCGGCTCAAGCTTGCCGCGGTTGATGTGGGCGAGGCAAGTTTACGTCCGCTGCTGCGCAGTGCGCCATTTTTACTGATTGGTGCATTCACAGTGCTTCTGATGTCGGTCACGGTGGCCATTCCGGCGCACTTGGTGAGCCTGCTGCGTGAGAACGCCTTGCCGGAGGCCTGGGTGATTGCCTTGCCCGCCGCCATTGGTGTGGCGCAGGTGCTGGGGCGCCTGCTACTGTATTTTTTTGAGCACCATGTCGACTTGCATCTGGTGAACCGCCTGATTCCCTTGCTGATTCCGCTCGGCCTGATGGTGCTGCTGCTGGCGCCTTTTGTGGGGTCTTGGCAGGTGGCTGTGGTGGGTTTGTTTGTGGCGATTTATGGCCTGGGCAACGGCATGCTGACCATCGTGAAAGGCACCGCCATGGCGCAGTACGTGAGCCGTGAGCACGTGGCCACGCTCAATGGCGCTTTGGGTGTACCGCTGGCCTTGGCGAGGGCGGCAGCACCGCTGTTGCTGGGGCTGATGTGGTCACCGCAGGCAGGTTACAGCCATGGCCTGTGGCTGTTGCTGGCCTTGAGCGTGCTGGGTGTGGCCGCTTTGGCGTTGGCGCAGCGGCACCATGTGAGTGACGACTGACCGATGGGCGTCTGACCTGTCAACGCGGAAAGGTTTGCTGGGATTCAGGGTGAACAGGCACTGAGGCACCCATCTCAGGCGGTCGCAAAACAGCAGGTTCAGCCTTGTTTGGCATCACCGGTTGCGGTCTGGCGCTGATTTCAGTTGCTGAACCCGCTGCGTTTTCCATCGCTGATGATGCTTGATTTGCAGGGGCTGAAATCGTATTGGCGGCTTGCTTTTTGGGTGTCGTTGGTGTCGCCGGAGTCGGGCTTGGCTTGGGCAGTACGGCCAGACGTGGCTCAATGGGTCGGCTTTGGATGCGAATCAGTGCGGCACCCATGGCCAGCACCACCACGACCAGCACCAAAGTGGCTGCCCACAAGGTTTTGCGGCCATCAGGCGCTGGGGTGTCGGTTGGGCTAGGCATAAGGGAGGGTTTCTACAAGTTGGGTGCCAGCAGGCGTTGCACGTCAGGCTCACGCATGCCGCGCCGCTGCGCCAGGTCTTTGAGTTGGTCCTCACCGATTTTTCCGACACTGAAATACGTGCTGTCCGGGTGGCCAATGTAGAAGCCGCTAACGCTGGCCGCCGGGTTCATGGCTAGGCTCTCGGTGAGCGTCATGCCGATGTCGGCGCATTGCAGCAGCTCAAACATGTCTTTCTTAGCGCTGTGGTCCGGGCAGGCCGGGTAGCCGGGTGCCGGGCGGATGCCCTGGTATTTTTCCGCGATCAGGTCAGTGGCCGGCAAGGCTTCGTCTGGCGCGTAGCCCCACAAATCGGTGCGTACTTTTTTGTGCAGGCATTCGGCAAAGGCCTCGGCCAGCCGGTCGGCCAGCGACTTGAAGAGGATCGCGCTGTAGTCGTCATGCGCGGCCAGAAACTGCGCTTCCTTTTTCTCGGTGCCAATGCCGGCGGTCACGGCAAACACCCCCACATAGTCCTGT
>JBBQZG010000179.1:0-4673 GCA_038207945.1 Burkholderiales bacterium | reverse complement strand
CTTGGCCGCATCCAGCGCGCCGGCGATCTTGGGCAACATGCCGCCACTGATGGTGCCATCAAGAAACAGCTCGTCAATGCGCCGGGCGGTGAGGTCGGTAAGCAGCTTGCCTTCCTTGTCAAGCACGCCGCTGATGTTGGTGAGCATCATGAGTTTTTCAGCTTTCAGCACGGTGGCCAGCTTGGCGGCCACCACGTCGGCGTTGATGTTGTAGCTCTCGTTGTTTTCGCCAAAACCGATGGGGCTGATAACGGGAATGAAGGCGTCATCTTGCAGCGCCTTGACCACGCTGGGGTCAATGCTGACGATGTCGCCTACCTGGCCGATGTCATGCTCTTTGGATGGGTCAAGGCTGTCAAGCATCTTGAGCTTTTGCGCGCGGATCAAGCCGCCATCACGCCCGGTCAAGCCCACCGCTTTGCCGCCGGCCTGGTTGATCAGGCCCACAATGTCCTGCTGCACCTCGCCGCCCAGCACCCACTCCACCACTTCCATGGTTTCAGCATCGGTGACACGCATGCCCTGGATGAACTCGCCTTTTTTACCCAGGCGCTTCAGGGCCGTTTCAATCTGCGGACCGCCGCCATGCACCACAACAGGGTTGATGCCGACCAGCTTGAGAAGCACCACATCTTCGGCAAAATCAGCCTGCAAGGCAGGGTCGGTCATGGCGTTGCCACCATATTTGATGACCATGGTTTTGCCATGAAACTTGCGAATGTAGGGCAGCGCCTGCGCCAGAATTTCAGCTTTGTCGCGCGGGGAAATGTGGGAAACGTCGGTCATGGTGGGCTCGGGGTTCAGTGTGGGTAACAACGAAAGACCGGCAAATTGTGCCGCATGTTCAGCCCCTTCCTGAATCCTGAACATTGACGCAATGACGACGGCTAAATAGGCGCGCCTCCATAACCATGCACACAGGTTTGCAGCACGGACTTGATGGCGGCCGTGTCAGCCTGCTCCGCGCCTGCGCGCAAGACCTGCAAATGCGGCTGCAAGTCATCCCAGGTCAGTGCGGCCTCATGCGCTTTCATGATGCGGGCATGCGCCGTGCGCTCGGGGTTGTCACCAATCAGCAATTCTTCATAGAGCTTTTCGCCGGGGCGCAAACCAGTGACGATAATTTCAATGTCGCCTTGAGGGTGCAAATCATCTCGCACTGTCAGGCCACTGAGCTGCACCATGCGCTGCGCCAGGTCCATGATTTTCACGGGCTGCCCCATGTCGAGCACAAACACATCGCCGCCCACCGCCATGGCGCCGGCTTGCAGCACCAACTGCGCGGCCTCAGGAATGGTCATGAAATAGCGGGTGACCTCCGCATGCGTCACCGTCAACGGCCCGCCTTCAGCCAACTGGCGGCGAAACAGCGGCACCACACTGCCACTGGAGTCCAGCACATTGCCAAAACGCACCATGGTGAAACAGGTGGTGGCGCTTTGCTGGGCGAGTGCCTGTAGCACAAGCTCAGCCATACGTTTACTGGCCCCCATCACGTTGGTGGGGCGCACGGCCTTGTCTGTAGAGATGAGCACAAAACGCTTCACGCCGCTCATCTGTGCCACTTGCGCCGTGTTGAGCGTGCCAAACACGTTGTTCAAGATGCCTTCGCCCGGGTTGTCCTCCACCATGGGCACATGCTTGTAGGCCGCAGCGTGGTAAACCGTGGCCGGGCGATAAGCCTGAAAAATGGCAGCCAGACGCGCAGGATTGGCCACGCTGCCCAGCAGCGGAATCAGTTCAACCCCGAGTTTTTGGCTGGCGCAAATACCCTGCAGCTCCCGGTGAATGCTGTAAAGGCCAAATTCATTGTGGTCGAGCAGCAGCAACTGGCGTGGGCGCTGCAAAATGATCTGGCGCGTCAACTCACCACCAATGCTGCCCCCCGCGCCGGTGACCAGCACCACTTGCGCGGTCAGGTCACGCGCCAGCAACGCCGCATCTGGCGGCACCGGGTCGCGACCCAGCAGGTCTTCTACATCGAGTTCACGGAAATCCTGCACCGTGACACGCCCGCTGGCCAGGTCTGACATGCCCGGCAAGGTGCGAATGTGAATGGGCAAAGGCCGCAAACTCTCCAAAATGGCGTTGCGCCGGTCCCGCGTGGCGCTTGGCAAGGCCAGCAAAATATCAGTCACCCCTTGACTGGCGACCACCTGCGGGATTTCACCTGGGGCAAACACCGGCACACCGTTCAGGCTGCGGCCCACCTTGGAGGCGTCGTCATCCACAAAACCCAGCAGTGCGTATTGCTGCGACAGGCGCAACGCCGAAGCGGTCTGCACGCCGGCAGTGCCTGCGCCGTAAATGAGCAAGCGACCCTCACTCTTGGCACGGGCCTGACTCAGGTCTGCCAGCCAAAACCGCGCCACCGCCCGACTGGCGCCGACCAAAAACAAAAACACCAACGGCTGTAATACGCCCACGCTGCGCGGCACACCCGGCCACTGCTTCCATACCAGGATCGCCGTCAACAGGCAGGCATAAGTGAGCACAGCCATGCCGGTGGCTTGTAATGCGGCCTGACCGGTATAGCGAAAAATAGCCCGGTACAAGCCAAAACGAATGAAGATGGGAATCGAAAGAATTGGCGCCAGCGTATATACCCACCATTGGGCACCACTTGGCCAAGTGGGTACATCAAGCCTCAGTGTGAATGCGATCCATGTGGCAAGCAAAGCCAACACAACGTCAAGCGACAGCACCACCAATTGCTTGACAGCGCGCGGCCAATATAAAACCCGGCTTTGCAAAATAACCCCCTTAAAAACTTAAAGCGCCTTTAAAGGCGCTTTTCTTGTCCAGATTTTACGTGACCACTCAGATGGCAAACGTTTCTTTACTTTGCCCTTGCGCGACCAAAGCCGCCAACCAGCGTGGCATCAAGCCCCGGCCGCTCCAGGTTTCACTGTTGGGGCCGCGGTATTTGGCGGGCGCCGGGTTGGCTGACTTGGCCACAGCCACTTTGCGCGGACGACTCTTGCTGCCATCCAGATCAGCCACGGTGATGCCGAAGGCGGCCATCTTGGCCTTGATTTCTTCTACAGTTTTATTGAATTCTTGTGCCTTGATTTCTTCGGCCTGCTTTTGCAGGATGGCGATTTGATTTTGAATGTCGATTAGATTGTTCATGGTATTGCCAGAATATGAAAAGTTATAAATCCTGTCGGCACGTGAGCGTGACTCTTTTAGTGCGTCACATTATCTCGTTTAACCACCTTCCAGGCTGTGAGGAAAATAATTTTTATATCAAATAACAAAGATTTTCGGTGCAAATATTCAACATCCAAGGCGACTTTCTCGGGTATTGGCAATTCATCCCGGCCATTAATTTGCGCCCACCCGGTCAATCCTGGCACCAAATCATGCACACCGGCTTTCGTGCGCAGCGCAATCAAGTCATGTTGATTGAACAAGGCCGGGCGCGGCCCGACAAAGCTCATGTCGCCAGCCAAAATGCTCCACAATTGTGGCAACTCGTCCAGGCTGCTTTTGCGCAAAAAGGAACCAATCAGCGTCAGATGCGATTTGGCGTCTGCGAGCAAATGCGTGGCAACCGCAGGTGTGCCCACGCGCATGCTGCGGAACTTGGGCATTTTGAATAGCTTGTTGCCCCGCCCCACCCGGTCGGACCAATACAGGGCCGGCCCCGGCGAAGTCAGCCGCACTGCCACCGCCACCAGCAATACCGGGATGGCCAAAACTACAGCGGCCGCCAGGGCCAGCAATAGATCAAATATTCGCTTCAAAGTCATACCCCTTCTGCAACTTGTGGTTCCCAGCCTGAGCCCGAGACAATCAAATTAAACATCCATCAACCCCATTACTTGAGTTCGTACCAAACACCGCGTCCGCTGCCATGTTGATTCAAATGACCATGCTCGACCAAATTTCGGAAGTGTTGCTTCAGCGTGTTTCGGCTGGCTCCCGTCAATTTAATGGCTTCCCCGATCGTGACCCGTCCGTGCTCACGGGCGAATTCGACGATCTGTAGCGACAGCTCGGGCAAGGTGGCCAGCACAATCCGCTCGCGCTCGACCTTTTTTTCAAGTCGCCTGACCTGCTCGGCCAGCGATCGCAAGAAAAAAACAAGCCACGGTTGCCAGTTGGGTGCGTCGGTACGGATCGACCCCTGCGTCTGCCGCAAGGCAAGGTAGTAGGCCTCTTTGTTGAATTCGATAACGCTTTCCAATGAGCTGTAGGGCACGTAGGCATAGCCAGCCTGAGTTAGTAGCAAAGTCGTTAGTACCCGACTGAGTCGGCCATTGCCATCCTGAAAAGGGTGAATTTCCAGAAACACCACCACGAAGATGGCAATGATCAGCAACGGGTGCAAATGAGCTTTGACACGCTCCTCATTCACCCAGGCCACCAATTCAGCTATCAGACGTGGCGTGTCAAATGGGCTTGCCAGAGCGAACACGATGCCAATTTGCACCCCGTTTTCATCAAACGCGGCTACGCTGTTCGAACTGGTCTTGTACGCACCTCTACGCCGCGCGTTCTTTTCGCTGTGACGCAGCAAAATCTGGTGCAATTGCTTGAAATGGTTCTCGTTGAACGGAATGTCCCGCCAAGCGCTGAACACCAAGTCCATCAACTCGGCGTAGCCTGCCACCTCCTGCTCATCGCGGGTCTCGAAGGACTGGATGGCCACGTTGGAAAGCAGTTTT
>JBBQZG010000178.1:0-4675 GCA_038207945.1 Burkholderiales bacterium | reverse complement strand
TTTGTCAAACGTGTTCAACCGCGCTGCGCGCACGTTTTACGCCCGCCACGGTGTCAAGGTGATCGCCGCCGCCTACGAATCCATCGAAGAGCCGGGCGAGGTCAGCCTGATGATCACCAAACACTGCGTGCGGTTTTCACTCAGCCTGTGCCCCAAACAAGCCAAAGGCGTGACCGGCGTACAGGGTTTTGTCAAAGCCGAGCCCTTGCAACTGGTCAACGGCAAAGAAAAACTCACCCTGCGTTTTGACTGCAAACCGTGCGAAATGCATGTGGTAGGCAAGATGAAGCCGGCAGTGGCCAAGCAGTCGCGGCAAGAGTTGGCACAGGCGCGTGCCGGCGCACCGATGACATTTTTCAAGACCCGTCCAACCGCCTCTGGCAGCGAGTTTGGCCACTGATCGCCAAAGTCATCTGGTGACTCGTCAACCTTCTGCGCACCACCACGCCAACCTGCGAAGCATTTCCGCCATGCTGGTGGCTGTGGGGTTTTTTGCATTCATGGACACCGTGCTGAAGGTGCTCTCCACGCGTTACCCGGCGTTGCAGGTGGCAGCCTTGCGCGGATGGGTGGCCTTGCCGCTGATCGCGGTTTGGATCCAGTGGCGCGGCACCTGGCACACGGTATGGCGCATACGCTGGCCACTGCACCTGTTGCGCGGCGTGCTGGCCATCGGCATGCTGACATTTTTTACCTATGGGCTGAAGCAACTGCCCCTGGCCAACGCCTACACGTTGTTCTTTGTGGCCCCCATTTTGATCACCGTGTTGTCGGCGCCGGTGCTGGGTGAGCGGGTTCCACGTGCGCACTGGTGGGCAGTGGCTGGCGGCATGGTGGGGGTTTTGGTGGCACTGCGCCCTGGTGTGGATGGTTGGGTGAGTTGGGCTGCGCTGGCGGTGCTTGCGTCAGCCGTGTGCTACGCCGTGGCGGCTGTGGCTGCGCGGCTTTCGAGCCGCACCGATTCCAGCGAGAGCCTGATGCTCTGGATCATGGTGATGGTGGCCCTGGGTGCCAGTACGCTGGCTGCGCCGCAGTGGGTGCCGGTGCAATCAGGCGACGCGTGGTTGTTGGCCGCACTGGCCATCGCCGGGTTTGGTGGGCAATTGTTCATCACGGAAGCCTTCCGGCATGGCCAGGCGTCCGCCGTGGCGCCATTCGAATACACCGCGCTGGCCTGGGGGCTGGGTGTGGACTGGCTAGTGTGGAACGCCCTGCCCGACGCCTACACCTTGTTGGGCGGCGCCATCATCATTGCCAGTGGCCTTTACGTGGTGCGGCATGAAAGGGCTGGCAAAGGCTGAACCAGTCATAGCTTGGGAATCCGGATGCGACTGACCATCAGTGAGCCTGAGAGGGCAAACAGCAAAACCAGCGGGTGCAAGATGAAACCTGCAATGGACACTTGCCCAAACCACATCGACTCATGCAACGCGCCCTGCCGGGCCGCGAAAAACAGCAAGAAGACGAGCAGCAACGATGTGGGAATAGGTGTTCCCTCAAAGTACTTCACTTTGTTCTGGCCTTGGGACAGTTCCTCGGCCGTGACGTTGTAACGGGCCAGGCGTGACACACCACAGGCCACAAACCCAGCCAGAATGATGCGGTCAAACAGCCCTTGCATGCCACAGCCGTAGGCAATCAAGGCGGGGGCGACGCCAAATGAAATGACGTCGGCCAGTGAATCCAGCTCACGTCCCATCACGGACGTTTTTTGCCGCCAACGGGCTATGCGGCCATCGAGCACGTCAAAGATAAAAGCGGCCAACACCAGAGCACAGGCAAAGTACACATGCGTGACGTCGCTGGTCTGCAGGTAGGTCATGATGGAAAACATGGCCCCCATGCCGCACACCGCGTTGGCCAGCGTGAACCAGTCGGCCAGGTAAAACTCCCGAATCATCGAGAAGGGCTTTTTTTTGTCGTTGATGTTCATGGCCGTAGCGTACCCCAGTCTGTCGAGTTCACCGTGCACCCAGCGATACCACTCGGGCAAATCAGGGTTTGATGGCAATCTTCAACACGCCATCGCGCTGATGGGCAAACAGGTCATAGGCGGCCACAATGTCTTCAAGCTTGTACTGGTGTGTCACCAGCACCCCCAAATCGACCCGGCCCGACTGCACCACATTCATCAGCCTGCGCATACGCTCCTTGCCACCAGGGCACAGCGCGGTGTTGATCTTGTGGTCGCCCAAGCCAGCGGCAAACGCCGACAGCGGGATGGTCAGGTCGCTGGAATACACACCCAGACTCGATAGCGTGCCACCAGGTTTAAGCACCCGCAACGCCGATTCAAACGTCTGCTGAGTGCCCAGGGCCTCAATCGATGAGTCGACGCCGCGGCCACCTGTGAGCTTCATGACCTCGTCAACCACATCGCAGTTCCTGAAATTAAGGGTCAGGTCAGCCCCCATTTTTTTCGCAATGTCCAGGCGGTGATCGTTGCCGTCCACCGCGATGATGGTGCTGGCGCCCAGCAGACGCGCACCGGCGGTGGCGCACAGGCCAATGGGCCCCTGGGCAAACACCACCACCGTGTCACCGATCCGGATGTTGGCGTTCTCCGCCCCTTTGAAGCCGGTCGACATGATGTCCGGGCACATCAGCACCTGCTCGTCCGTCAGGCCATCAGGAATCGGCGCCAGGTTGGCCTGCGCGTCGGGCACCAGCACGTACTCGGCCTGCGTGCCGTCAATCAGGTTGCCAAAGCGCCAGCCAGCGGTGGCTTTATAGCCATGACAGCCACACATTCCTGCGGCCACCAGATAGCTGCCGTCCTGCGACGGTACGCCGTCCTGCGCGGCGTAGGAGTTGAAATTCGGGCAAATCGCCCCGGCAATGACGCGCTGGCCTTCGGTGTAGCCCTGCACGGCGCTGCCCAGCTTTTCGATCACGCCGACCGGCTCGTGACCCACCGTCAGCCCCTTGGCCACGGGATACTCGCCCTTCAAAATGTGCACATCGGTGCCACAAATGGTGGTGGTGGTGATGCGCACCAGGGCATCATTAGGCCCCACGTCGGGGATGCGTTTGTCAACCACGTCGATACGACCCGCTTCAACAAATACTGCAGCTTTCATCATGGTAGCCATAGAACCTCCAGAGGTTAAAGAGTAAACCGTTAGCACTCCCAGTCCCAGTTTAAGACCAAGGGTTTGCCCACAAATAACATGCGCATTTGGCTCGCCAGCTTTGGGCGCGCTGCGAGGTTGCACATCGCTTGTGCAGCAAGGCTCCCGGATCATCGCTGCGACCATTGACAATGGCACGCCCCATGCCCATTCAATCCCGGATTTTCATGAACTATTTAGCCAGCGAAGCTCATCCCAAGACGATGGCGCACTTCTCACCAAAAGGCATCATGCCCACGGCTGAACAACAGGCGATTCAGATCAGCCCGGCGCGCATGGCCATGGTTGAGGCCAATGCCGGCGCGTCAAAAACAACGGTGTTGGCTTTGCGCATGGCAGAAGCCTGGGCCCGGCACACGCGGCCCGAGCACATTCTGGCGCTCACCTATACCGATGCCGCTTGCCTGGCCCTGAAAACTGCCCTGAAAAAAATGGGTGTCCCGGCAACGGTCATCCAACAGTTCAGGATTCAGACGTTTGAGTCTTTCTGCACCAGCGTGCTACAAGAGTTTGAGGGCCACGCGGTGCCGGTCTACACCGAGGCCGAGCAAATCAGCCCGGTGCTTTGGCAAGCCATTGAGCGTGTAGCCGACAACCCGATGGAAAAATGGCGAGACTATTTTCTTATGCCCACACCGGGCGACCACGCCATGGTGGACCTGTTTGTGCTGCAAAGTGACTACCTCAAAGGCACGCTGGTCGATGTGTGTGAGCGCATGGAACAGGCCGTGACACCCGACTACGCGGAATCTATTGGCATCGAATACACCCAGCTGAAGATTTTTCTGGCGTTTGAGAAAATTCGCATGGCCGACGTTGAGAAGCCGCTGTTTCGCGGCCCCAGTGATGCCACTTACGACCTGGCGCACCTGCTTCATGAGGCAGGCGAAGTCAGATCCTGCCGGGCGTGGCCGGTTAATCTGAAAGTGGTTGTGGTTGATGAGATGCACGACATGAACCGCGCCATGTTTTGCATTCTGAAAGAGGTATTGGCGAGCAACCGCTGCTTTTTCTGCGGCGTAGGTGACGTGGACCAGGTCATCCACAAAGCCAACGGCGCGGACGCACGCTTCATGCGTGAAGACCTGACCCTGCTGAGCACACACGCCATCGTCAAGTACCCGCTGACCCACAGCTTCAGATTCAACACCGTGGTGGCCAGTCTGGCGGGCAAAGTGGCCAACAAGCGCTATGCCTCCAAAGCGCCCCACCCCAGCAAGCTCACATTCACCCGCTACGAAAGCAATGACGCGTGCGCCGTCCAAGTGGTGGAGGACGCCAAAACCTGGCGCGCACAGAACAAGACCAAAGCTGCAGGGTGCGCGATTTTGCTGCGCCACCCGCACCAGTCGGTGCAGATCGAGAACGCCCTGATCGCGCAAGACATCCCTTACGAAACACGCGGCTTCAAAAGCTATGTGTTGCGACCCGAAGTGCTCTTTATGCGCGGACTGCTGGCCGTGGCCACCGACGACCTGAGCAGCATGACCGAAGCCAGCACACGTGAAGAAGTGATGCGCGCCCTGCTGTTTTTCTCGGGCTCA
>JBBQZG010000177.1:0-4690 GCA_038207945.1 Burkholderiales bacterium | reverse complement strand
GCTTGGTGTTCAAAGACCAACCGTTCTACCTTTCGAATCTCAACTGCGCTCATGCCACGACTCCTTGCTAACAGCACCGGTGAAAGCCAAAACTTGCATTCGCTATCACCAGCCTCGACATGAATGTGCGGTGGCTCGCTTTAGCTTCCATCCCAAGGGTTGATCAGGTGAACATTCGTTCCTGCAAAATCTTTGACGTTGCGCGTGACCAAGGTCAGGTTGTGATGCAGCGCAGTGGCGGCCAGTAAACTGTCGATAGCCGGCAGTGGTCGTCCAGCATGCGCCAGCAGGTGTCCCCAACGATCAGCGACACCGGAGTCAATGGGCAGCACTCTCCCCAAGAAGAAGGTGGGCAGGTCTTGCTCCAGCCAGTCATTGAGAGATTGTTGACGAGTAGCGCCTGCAGGATCATTCAGACGCTCAATGCCTTTGCGAATTTCGCCCAGAGTCAGCACGCTCAAATGCAGCGACTGCCTGGCACGGCCTTCAAACCATGTCACGACATTGGCATCTGGAAGCTTACGGCGCAGTTCGGACAGCACGTTGGTGTCTATCAGGTAGCTCACAAGTCGATCTCTCGCGTCAGACTGGTGTCTCGGTCGAACGCAATTTCATCTAGCCCATACAAGGGTGATTGGCGCATGAACTGCACCAGGGATTCGGTGTTGCCGCTCAAGCGGTCAAACAATTCTCGCGACACGACAACGGCAACGGATTTTCCATGGACGGTGATGTCTTGTGGGCCCTCAA
Organism: Burkholderiales bacterium; assembly: GCA_038207945.1. Lineage (GTDB taxonomy): Bacteria > Pseudomonadota > Gammaproteobacteria > Burkholderiales > Burkholderiaceae_C > Rhodoferax. The sequence continues at coordinate 3,940 of JBBQZG010000177.1, read as the reverse complement.
GTTTTGCGGACCGAACTACCTCGGAAAACTGCGCTTTCGCAGTCTGCATTTGCCAAGCGTGCATAAAACCTCCAGTATTCTGACCTTAATAGTCAGAATACTATAGATTCATCGCTGCAGCAAAGCGCGCTTGAAAAAAACAAGCCCTTACAGCTGGCTATTGAGCCCACCGCCCATGCTGGTAGCGGGGTCGAGTTGTTCGAGCAAATGCGCGGGCGGCACAGTCTCCACGGTGTCAGTGAGTTGGACATAAACGTAGGCTTGTCGCTCAGAAATCATAATCGTCGCCCGGCTTGCTGGACTGGCCTGCACGCTTGGGGCGCCTAGAGGCTTCGAGCGCAGTGAGGGTGTTACGGTTGATACCGGCTTTTTCGGCAAGTTCAGCCACCGACCAGCCACGCCGAATCCGTGCAAGCCGGATACGCTGACCCAACTGGGTGATGCGCTCAGCAGCCTCCATCGGAATTTCAAAATTGCTCATTTAAATAGGCGTTAATTATATTAATGCCTACTATGCCAGGCGATTAGTGGATTTGATTCAGGTGCGGCCGGGATATTTCTAGGACGGGCGATCCGGATTGGGAAATTGTTTGCTTTGTTCAGCTTCAGACATGCCCTGTGACAACAGCCTGCTCCAGTGGTGACACCCAAATTATTCCTTTATCCACAGGTGAAATTGGTCGCTGGGCGAGAATGAACGATAAGCTGAAAATCAGATAAAATTATTTTTCTAGTTTTTTAGGGTCTATTCATGAGCACTCTTACCGTCACAGTGACCGATTTTTCGCGTGGTTTGTCGGATTTCTTAAACCAGGTGCAATACCAGGGGCAAACGCTGGATATTCAGCGTGGCAAGCGTGTGGTGGCACGGGTATTGCCCGCCATAGCACCTGAAGGTTTTGCGCTTGACCGGCTGGATGATTTTTTGCGCAAAGGGCCCCAGCTGAGTGCAGCTGACCGTCAATCGATGGCCGAAGATGTTGCCTCGGTTCGGTCAAGCCTGCGGACCCGGGATAACCCATGGGCCTTGTGATTGATACCGATGTGTGGGTGCTGGCCGAAAAGTCAAGCAGCTCACTGGACTTGAGCCGATGGACATCTTACGGTGGTGCTTACATGAGTGCCGTAACCGCGAGCGAGCTGCTTGTGGGTGTGGAGCGTGCCAATACGGCCGAGCACAAGGCGCAGCGGGGTGCGTTTGTGGAATACCTTCTGGCCAATATTCCTGTGTTGGATTTTTCTTTGCCGGTTGGCCGCACCCATGCTCGCCTGTTGGCTGCCCTGCCAAAAAACCTGACTGCAGGTGCACACGACGCCCTGATCGCCGCCACTGCGGTGCACCACGGTTATGCGCTGTTGACGCGCAACGTGGCTGATTTCAATATCTTTTCGGGCTTGAAGGTCGAGGCCTTCCAAAGTTAACGTGAAGTGTCCCCCGTCATCCTCGCGCAGGCGTGGGGTTCCGGGGTTACAGACATTCCTCTTGCATGACATTGCGCAGGAAGGCTTCAAACATCAGGATGTGCGATCGGGATTGGGAAATTGGCTGCTTTGTTCAGGTTCAGATGGAAACCAATCTTGCTGCAATATATGCAGCATGCCCCATGAGCACCACACCGGAAATTTATCGAACTCAATTCCGGTTTCCTTTGTTGCATCGTTTCTGGCATCTAACCACACATCTTCCAGCCAATCGTTATCTGACAAGCTTTTTTTCAAGCTCGGAGTTTTCTCCAAACGACGAGCGATTGATTTGCGCTGGTCCCGGATAGTTGATGTCCATGAATTGGTTCGATGACTAGGTTGAAATTCCCATTTCAACAAATGCATAAGCAATATTGACATTCTGTGCGCCAACTCACGCTGCTCGCTTTTGCCCACGTCTTCAATCTCCTCAGCGATATGGGCCAAGTCAAGCTTGTCTAGACGACCAGCACGAAGTAGCTCTGCCTGTTCATTCGCCCAAGCCACCACATCTGTCTCGTAGCGAGTGTTCATATAAATCCTTTGCGACTAGCAACATCGAGTATCCGATTGGACAAGCCAAAAGTTTCCCTGTTTAGTGGCGCAGATACGCCGCTTTGGCGACGTATCAAGCCGGAGTTTGACGTGTTGAAAGTATAGCGATTGCCAATCTTTCAGCAATCGGCGGTGACATTTTCGGGCTTGAAGGTGGAGGCCTTCCAAAATTAACGTGAAGTGTCCCCCGTCATCCTCGCGCAGGCGGGAGGTTCCGGGGTTACAGACATTCCTCTTGCATGACATTGCGCAGGAAGGCTTCGAACATCAGGATGGTCCAGATAGCGGAGCTGTAGTCGCGGGTGCCGGCGCTGTGGGCATCGACCAGGTGTTCCAGATACGCGCGGTTAAACCAGCCGGTGGCGGCCAGGCGCGGCCCCAAAAGTGCATCGCGCACGCGCTGCTTCAAAGGCCCACGAAACCATCTTGACAGCGGCACGGCAAAGCCCATTTTGGGGCGATACAACACGTCGTTGGGCAGGTAGGGTTCCATTGACTTTTTGAAGACATATTTGCCCTCTTGGCCTTTGATTTTCTGGCTGGTGGGCAGTGTGGCGAGCCAGTCGACCAGCTCGTGGTCCATCAGCGGCTCGCGCACTTCAAGTGAATGGGCCATGCTGGCGCGGTCGACTTTGGTGTTGATGTCGCCGACCAGGTAGGTTTTGTAGTCAAGGTACTGAATCAGAGCCAGCGGGTCATCAGTGCCGGCGTTTGCGGCGTGGCGGTTGAAGACTTCGATGGCGTTGTAGCCGGCCAGCTCGGCCTTGAAGCTGTCGCTGAACAGCGCATCGCGCATCGGGTCGCGGATGATGGAAATGGTGTTGAAATAGCTTTCAACCGGGGTGCGCGCCATGCCTTCAAAGGTGGTTTTGGCGCGGAACATGCGCGGCGCCCAGTCGGCCTTGGGGTAGAGCCGGCCCAGCGTGCCAAACAGTGGGCGGCGCAAGCCCAGTGGCAGGGCTGAGCGCATGCGCTCTTCCATCAAATGCATGCGGTAGCGCCGGTAGCCGCCCAAGGATTCGTCGCCACCGTCGCCCGACAGCGCCACGGTAACGTGCTTGCGTGCCAGTTGGCAAACGCGGTAGGTGGGGATAGCGGAACTGTCGGCGTAGGGCTCGTCGTAAAGGCGTGCCAGCGTGTCGATCAGGTCAAAGTCGTCACTTTTGACAACTTCAAGCCGGTGGTTGGTGTGGTAGCGGTCGGCCACCATTTGGGCAAATTCGGATTCGTTAAAGGCTGGGTCGTCAAAGCCAATCGAGCAGGTGTTGACCGGCTCCTGAGACAAACCGGCCATGACGGCGACCACAGCGCTGCTGTCCACACCGCCGGACAAGAAGGCACCCAGCGGAACCTCGGCAATCATGCGCAGGCGCACGGATTCATTCAGACGCTGTACCAGCTCGGCTTGGGCATCAGCCTCTGACATCGGGTTGTTTAAAGTAAAGCGCACGTCCCAGTACTGAACCGGCTCTGGCAAGGGCTGGCCACGGCGGATGGTGAGCGAGTGCGCGGGCGAGAGCTTGCGAGCTTGTTTGAAGATGGTGCGGGGCTCGGCCACGTAGCCAAAGGCAAAGTATTCTTCAACGGCCAGCGGGTCAATGTCGCGCTTGAGGCCACCATGCGCCATGACCGACTTGAGCTCTGAGCCAAACAGCAGGGTGCCGTCGTCAAGCAACGCATAAAACATGGGCTTGACACCCATGCGGTCACGCGCCATGAAAAAGGTTTGCTGGTTACGGTCCCACAGAGCAAAGGCAAACATGCCGCGAAAGCGTTTGACGCAGTCTGGCCCCCAGGCTTCCCAGGCGTGCACGATGCATTCGGTGTCGCTTTTGGTGTGAAAAATGTGGCCCAACGCTTGCAACTCGGGGATGAGCTGCTGGTAGTTGTAGATTTCGCCGTTGAACACCACCACCACCGA
>JBBQZG010000176.1:0-4690 GCA_038207945.1 Burkholderiales bacterium | reverse complement strand
TCGGCAAAGGCCTCGGCCAGCCGGTCGGCCAGCGACTTGAAGAGGATCGCGCTGTAGTCGTCATGCGCGGCCAGAAACTGCGCTTCCTTTTTCTCGGTGCCAATGCCGGCGGTCACGGCAAACACCCCCACATAGTCCTGTAGGCTCAACTGAGCAGGCCCGGCGGCATCGACGGTACCGATGGCATCAGTTGCATCAGCAACCACTGCGGAAGCTGCAACACTTGATTTTTTTAAGTTTTTTTGACCTCTAGCCCCCGTTTTTATTGCGTAAGTAGCTATGTTATTTGAAGTAGCTCTTGGGGCGACAAAATCGGCCAGGCAACGGCTTGGGCGCATCACACCGTCGATGTCTTCCTTGGCGGCCTGCTGGCGCAGGCCGTACCAGGTCATGGCCACCGTGCTGCGGGTCTCATCCGTGTACAGCTCAATGTCGTCGCTGTTGACGCTGTTGGCCGGGTAAATACCCAGCACGCCGTTGGCCGTGAGCCAGCGGCCCTCGATGATTTTTTTTAGCATGGCCTGGCCATCGGCAAACACTTTTTTGGCCTCTGTGCCCACCACCTCGTCGTCCAGAATCGCCGGAAATGGCCCGGCCAGGTCCCAGGTCTGGAAGAACGGGCCCCAGTCGATGTGTTGCGCAATCTCGGCCAGGTCAAAGTTTTTGAAGACACGCTTTCCAACGAACTTGGGCTGGGTGGGCTGGTAGCTGGCCCAATCTATCGGCGTCTTGTTGGCTCGCGCTTTGGCCAGCGACCACAGCGGCGTGACCTTTTTGTTGGCGTGTTGCGTGCGCACCTTGTCGTAGTCGGCGTCAAGTTCCGTCACAAACGTGGCTTTGGCTTTGCCCAGCAGACTCTGGGCTACCCCTACGCTGCGCGAGGCATCGGGCACGTAAACGATCGGGCCTTCGTAATGCGGCGCAATCTTGACTGCCGTGTGGACCCGGCTGGTGGTGGCGCCGCCGATGAGCAGCGGCATTTTGCGCAGGCGAAAGTAGTCGTCCTTTTGCATCTCGCTCGCGACATACTGCATTTCTTCCAGGCTCGGGGTGATCAGGCCAGACAGGCCAATGATGTCCGCGCCCTCAGCTTTGGCGCGCGCCAGAATTTCGTGGGCTGGCACCATCACGCCCATATTGACCACATCAAAGTTGTTGCACTGCAAGACCACAGTGACGATGTTCTTGCCAATGTCATGCACGTCGCCCTTGACGGTGGCCATGATGATCTTGCCTTTGGTGGCGACATCGCGCCCAGCGGCCTCGTCACGCAGCTTTTCTTCTTCAATGTACGGAATCAGGTGCGCCACAGCTTGTTTCATCACTCGCGCGCTTTTCACCACCTGCGGCAAAAACATCTTGCCTTGGCCAAACAGGTCACCGACGATGCTCATGCCGGCCATCAGCGGGCCCTCAATCACGTGCAGCGGGCGCCCGCCTTGGGCTACGATTTGCTGGTAGGCCTCTTCGGTGTCTGGCACGATGAAGTCGGTGATGCCGTGCACCATGGCGTGGCTCAGGCGCTGTTCCACACCCACCGGTTGTTCCAACGTGCCACGCCATTCGAGTTTTTTGGACTCATCCTTGGCCCCGCTTTTCGCGGTTTCGGCAATCTCGACCAGCCGCTCACCCGCATCCGGGCGCCGGTTCAGCACCACGTCTTCGACCCGCTCGCGCAACTCGGGCTCGAGGTCGTCATACACACCCACCATGCCAGCATTCACGATGCCCATGTCCATGCCCGCTTGGATGGCGTGGTACAGAAACACGGTATGGATGGCTTCGCGCACCGGGTCGTTGCCCCGGAAGCTGAAGGACACATTGCTCACGCCCCCCGACACCTTGGCGCCGGGCAGGTGCTGTTTGATCCAGCGTGTGGCGTTGATGAAATCCACCGCGTAGTTGTTGTGCTCTTCAATGCCGGTGGCAATGGCGAAAATGTTGGGGTCAAAAATGATGTCTTCCGGCGGAAAACCCACCTCGTCGACCAGGATGCGGTAGGCACGCTCACAAATCTGGATCTTGCGCTCATAGGTGTCAGCCTGGCCCTGTTCGTCAAACGCCATCACCACGGCGGCGGCACCGTAGCGGCGCAGCAGCTTGGCCTGGTGTTTGAACGCGTCCACACCTTCCTTCATGCTGATCGAGTTCACCACCGGCTTGCCCTGTACACAGCGCAGACCAGCCTCAATGACGCTCCATTTGCTGGAGTCAATCATCACTGGAACCCTTGATATATCAGGTTCAGATGCTATTAAATTTAGAAACTTCACCATGGCGGCCTGGCTGTCGAGCATGGCCTCGTCCATGTTGATGTCGATGATCTGGGCACCGTTTTCCACCTGCTGGCGCGCCACGCTGAGCGCCTGGTCAAACTCGCCGTTCAAAATCATGCGGGCAAAGGCCTTGGAGCCGGTCACGTTGGTGCGCTCGCCAATGTTGACAAACGACGCGCTCGGCGCAGCCCCGTCTTGCGCGGCCGACACCGTGTCGATGGTGACTGGCTCCAGACCAGACAATTTCATGGGGGGGACGACAAAATCTGACATGCAACTCACCTGTAAACATCAAAAAGCAGGTGAGCGTCGTTGTGAATATCCAAGCCTGACAAGCTGCTTAAGCCTGCTGCAACGCTCCTTGGAGAGCGTCGATTTTAGGTGTTTTGTCCGCCTCGGTGCCGGCAGGCTGGATGATTTGAAGCCTTGGGGATATTTCACAATGCAATAGGTAAATCTACGATAAGGTTCGAGACAGAGATCCCCTCTATAGTGTTGAGATAAATCAACCCGCCAAAAGCAAGAGGACACCCATGGCCAATTCAAAAATCATCTACACGCTCACAGACGAGGCCCCGCTGCTGGCCACCTGTTCATTTCTTCCCGTGGTGCGCACCTTCACCGCACCAGCCGGCATCGACATTGAAAAAAGTGACATTTCTGTGTCCGCCCGCATCCTGGCCGAGTTTGCCGACTACCTGAGCAATGAGCAAAAGGTTCCAAACACGCTGGTTGAACTGGGTCGCCTGACGCTGTTGCCTGACACCAACATCATCAAACTGCCCAACATCAGTGCGTCGGTGCCGCAACTGACCGCCGCCATCAAAGAGCTGCAGGCGCGCGGCTTCAAAATTCCGGATTTTCCCGAATCTCCCAAGACCGACGAAGAAAAAGCCATCAAGACCCGTTATTCCAAGTGCCTGGGCAGCTCCGTCAACCCGGTGCTGCGCGAAGGCAACTCTGACCGCCGCGCTCCCAATGCCGTCAAGAATTACGCGCGCAAGAACGCGCACAGCATGGGCAAGTGGAGCATGGCCTCGCGCACCCACGTGGCGCACATGACCAAGGGCGATTTCTACCACGGTGAAAAGTCGCTCACGCTGGACAAGGCACGGAATGTGCGCATGGAACTGGTTGGCAAAAGCGGCACCACCACCGTGCTCAAGCCCCTGACCAAACTGCTCGCCGGTGAAATCATCGACAGCATGTTCATGAGCAAAAAAGCGCTGTGCGAGTTTTATGAAGAGCAGCTTGAAGATGCCCGCCAGACCGGCGTGATGTTCTCGCTGCACGTCAAGGCGACCATGATGAAGGTGTCTCACCCGATCGTGTTCGGCCATTGCGTGCGGATTTTTTACAAAGAAGCCTTCGAGAAACACGCCAAGCTGTTTGGAGACCTGGGCGTCAATGTCAACAACGGCATGTCCAACCTGTACGACAAGATCGCCACGCTGCCGGAGTCCCTGCGCGAAGAAATCGAACGCGACCTGCACGCCTGCCACGAGCACCGCCCCGAGCTGGCCATGGTCGACTCAGCCAAGGGCATCACCAACTTTCACTCGCCCAGCGATGTGATTGTGGATGCCTCCATGCCCGCCATGATCCGCATTGGCGGCAAGATGTGGGGTGCCGATGGCCGTCCGAAAGACACCAAGGCCGTGATGCCCGAGAGCACCTTTGCCCGCATCTACCAGGAGATGATCAACTTCTGCAAGACCAATGGCAACTTTGACCCGGTCACCATGGGCACCGTGCCCAATGTGGGTTTGATGGCCCAGCAGGCTGAAGAATACGGCTCGCACGACAAAACCTTTGAAGTCGCAGAAGACGGTGCCGCCAACATTGTGGACATTGCCACGGGTGAGGTGCTGTTGAGCCAAAACGTTGAAGCCGGTGACATCTGGCGCATGTGCCAGGTCAAGGACGCACCGATCCGCGACTGGGTCAAGCTGGCCGTGACCCGCGCCCGCAATTCCGGCACACCGGCCATTTTCTGGCTTGACCCGTACCGCGCCCATGAGGCGGAGCTGATCAAAAAAGTCGAGCTGTACCTGAAAGACCACGACACCACGGGTCTGGACATCCAGCACATGTCCCAGGTGCGCGCCATGCGCTACACCCTGGAGCGCGTCATTCGCGGCATGGACACCATTTCGGTCACCGGCAACATCTTGCGCGATTATTTGACTGACCTGTTCCCGATCATGGAACTCGGCACCAGCGCCAAGATGTTGTCCATCGTGCCCTTGATGGCCGGTGGCGGCATGTACGAAACCGGCGCTGGCGGCTCTGCCCCCAAACACGTCAAGCAACTGGTCGAAGAAAACCACCTGCGCTGGGACTCATTGGGCGAATTTTTGGCGCTGGCCGTGTCGCTGGAAGATTTGGGCTTGAAAACCGGCAACAAAAAAGCC
>JBBQZG010000175.1:0-4834 GCA_038207945.1 Burkholderiales bacterium | reverse complement strand
GACGACCAGAAGCGGCCCATGTTTGACAGCGGTGGCACCAGCGTCAAGCCCTACATGCGCGACATTCTGCAAGAAATTGGCACAGCATTGACTGACATTGACAACAAGATCAGCATGGACGGCCACACCGACCAAACCCCTTACGGTGCCGGTGCGCGCGGCTACAGCAATTGGGAGCTGTCGGCTGACCGGGCCAACGCCTCGCGCCGCGAGCTGGTGGCCGCAGGCATGCCTGACGACAAAATTGCGCGTGTGATGGGGCTGGCCTCCAGCGTCTTGCTTGACGAAGACAATCCGCGCAGCCCGTCCAACCGTAGAATCAGCATCACGGTGATGACCCGCGAGGCTGAAGAGCGTTTGCTGGGCCCGCGCCGCGCAGAAGTCGTCACCGAAACAAACACCAGCCCGGCAGACACCAAGCCTGTGGCTCCCCAGTAAGATCAACCATCTTCAAGATGAGGGTACCGAGTTATGTCAGTCGTCAATTGTGCTTTCAAGAGGTTATTCCATGGCAAATGAGCTTAAGTTTTTGGTCGTGGACGACTTTTCGACCATGCGGCGTATCGTGCGCAATCTGCTCAAGGAAAGCGGCTTCACAGACGCCGACGAGGCCGAAGACGGCGTGGTCGCCCTGCACAAGCTGCGCAACGGCAACTTTGACTTTGTGGTGAGTGACATCAACATGCCGAACAAAAACGGTTTTGAGTTGCTCAAAGAAATGAAAGCCGACGAAAAACTCAAACACATACCGGTGTTGATGGTGACCGCCGAGGCACGCAAGGAAGACATTGTGCTGGCAGCCCAAAGCGGTGCGGCAGGTTATATCGTTAAGCCTTTTACCAAAGCCACACTGGAAGACAAGGTGAATTTGATCCTGACCAAGCTGGGGCTGAAATGAACACTGCAAGCACTTTAGCAACGGTTGAGCTTCCACAGGACGTGCACCAGCGTCTGGGGATACTGACACGTCAATTGCATGACTCCCTGAACGGTTTGGGTTTGACTGACAAGGTCAAAAGTTGGGCGGGTGAACTCCCGGATGCCAAGAGCCGCTTGACTTACATCGCGCGCCTCACGGGTGAAGCTGCTGAAAAGGTGCTGAACAATGTTGACCTGGCCAAAGCGCACCATGACCACATTGCCACCGAAACGCGCCGTATTGGCGCCCTGATTGTCAAAGACCCGGTGGCTGCGGTCGCCAAGGGCCATGTGATGAATTTCATCACCGACGTGGAAGAGGCCAGCAAGGAAATTGACAAAAATCTGACCGACATCATGATGGCGCAGGACTTTCATGACCTCACCGGGCAGGTGATCTCCAAAGTAGTCACCCTCGCCGCCAACATTGAAGAGCAACTGCTGCAGTTGCTGGTTTTGACGGCACCATCAGAGACACCGGTCAAAGCGACTGCGGCCGCAGAGACCGTCACTGAGGTGACTGAGCCTATTCTGCAAGGCCCGGTGGTCAATCCCGAAGGCAACCCGGACGTTGTCAAAGGCCAGTCCGAGGTGGACGACCTGCTTGCCAGCCTGGGCTTCTAAGCCAACGCCAAACAGGCGGGTGAAACACCTGCTTTTTACCCTTTAGTTTCAGGGTGGCGTTATGACAATGGGGAGAACCAGAGCATCTCCCCAACATGGAATCCAGTAGCCAAGACCGCAACCTACCAGCTTCAGAGCGGAAGCTGCAAAAAGCCAAAGACGATGGTCAGGTGGCACGCTCGCGTGAGTTGTCGCATCTGGCGGTGCTGGGCGGCGGTGCGGTTTGCCTGATCACACTGGCCCCGATGATGTTTGACCATCTCAAAAACGCATTTGAGCTGCAAATGTTGTTTGATGCGCAAACCATGAAAGACCCTATGCTCATGGTGACCCGTTTGGGTGCCATGGTGGCCGTTGGCTTGGCCGCCAGTGCGGTGTTTGGGCTCATCATCAGCCTGGTTGCCGTGGGCAGCACCCTGGCGGTAGGCGGCTGGGTCAGCAGCTTGAAACCCATCACGCCGGATTTCAGTCGCGTGAACCCTTTGAGTGGCTTTGGCCGGATGTTCACCAAGGACAAGGCGACCGAAGTGCTCAAGATGAGCTTTATTGCCTTCATGCTGCTGGCCGTGGGGTTCACCTACCTGTCTTCCGGTCTGGACACGCTGGGTTCTCTGGTGTTGCAACCCGCTGCCAAATCCATTGGCTTTTTGTCGGACTGGCTGACCCGCGGCATGGGCTTGATGCTGCTGGTGGTGTTGCTGGTGGCCATGGTCGACGTGCCCTTGCAAAAGTTTCTGCATGCGTCACGCATGAAGATGTCACAGCAGGAAATGAAGCAGGAGCACAAGGAGTCCGACGGCAACCCGCAAATGAAGGGCCGCATGCGCCAGCGTCAGCGCGACATTGCCCAGGGTGGCAGCATCAGCGCGGTACCGAAAGCCGACTTTGTGCTGATGAACCCTACCCACTACGCCGTGGCCATCCGGTATGACGACAGCATGGCCGCACCGCGGGTGGTGTCCAAGGGCGCAGACTTGCTGGCCTTCAAGATTCGTGACATCGCCCGGGAACATGACATTCCGGTGTTGCAGTCGCCCATGCTGGCGCGCGCACTGTATGCCAACGCAGAAATTGACCAGGACATTCCGACCAGCCTGTACACCGCCGTGGCGCAGGTGCTGGCCTACATCTACCGCCTGAAAGCCGCCATGCGCGGCGAGGGCCCGATGCCGGATGAACCTCCCTTGCCCTTTGTACCGCCAGAGCTTGACCCCCTATCCAAAGTGGTTGCCACCACCGACACACCATGAACTCGTCTTTTAGCGCTTTCAAAAACTGGTTTGGCAACAACTCCGCCTTGATGAAAGGTGCCGCCGCCCCGATGCTGGTGGTGGCCATTTTGTCGATGATGGTGTTGCCCATGCCACCCTGGCTGCTTGACACTTTTTTCACCTTCAACATCGCCGTGGCGCTGATGGTGATGATGGTCGCCGCTTACATGCTCAAGCCGTTGGACTTTGCCGCGTTTCCGGCGGTGCTGTTGCTCACCACATTGATGCGCTTGTCGTTGAACGTGGCATCCACCCGGGTGGTGCTGCTTGAAGGACACACCGGCCCCGGCGCAGCTGGCGCGGTGATCGAGGCCTTTGGCCACTTTTTGATTGGTGGCAACTTTGCCGTGGGCTTGATCGTGTTCTCTATTTTGGTGGTGATCAACTTTGTGGTGGTGACCAAGGGTGCTGAACGCATTGCGGAAGTGTCGGCACGGTTTGCGCTGGATGCCATGCCGGGCAAACAGATGGCAGTGGATGCCGACCTGAACGCCGGCCTGATTGACGAAAAGGAAGCCAAACGCCGGCGCTCTGAGGTGTCTGAAGAAGCAGACTTCTTTGGCTCGATGGACGGTGCGTCCAAGTTTGTGCGTGGTGATGCTGTGGCCGGTATTTTGATTTTGCTGATCAATATTTTTGGCGGCTTCACGGTGGGCATGTTGCAGCACGGGCTGAGTGCCTCACAAGCTGCTGACGCCTACATCTTGCTGGCGGTGGGTGATGCGCTGGTGGCACAGATTCCAGGCTTGTTGATCTCAGTGGCAGCCGCCATGGTGGTGTCACGGGTGGGTAAAGACAGTGACTTGAGCAGCCAGATCGTCACACAAATGTTCATCTCGCCCAAGGTGCTGGGCATCACTGCCACCATCATGGGCATCCTGGGTGTGATTCCCGGCATGCCGCACACGGTGTTTCTGGGCATTGCCATGATGCTGGGTTATGGGGCCTGGATGCTGGCACACCAGCCGGTGCCGGTTGATGATCCAACGCCAGTGGCAGCCGTCTCGGCCGCTGATGGCGAGGCCAGCTGGGACGATCTGCAACCCGTGGACCAACTGGGCCTGGAGCTGGGCTACCGCCTGATCACCCTGGTGGACAAAAACCGCCAGGGCGACCTGCTCACCCGCATCAAAGGGGTGCGCCGCAAATTTGCCCAGGAAGTTGGCTTTTTGCCGCCGCCCGTGCATGTGCGTGACAACCTGGAGCTCAAGCCCAGCGGCTACCACATCACCTTGCGCGGCGTGATTGTGGGCGAAGGCGAGGCATTCCCAGGCATGTTTCTGGCCATCAACCCGGGTGGCATCTCCACACCGCTGATTGGCACCCCCACCACCGACCCGGCGTTTGGCCTGCCAGCGCACTGGATCGACAGCCAGCAAAAGGAAGCCGCACAAATGGCCGGATTTACCGTGGTTGATTCCGAGACTGTGATGGCCACCCATTTGTCACACTTGATGCAAGTGCAGGCAGCCAAGTTGCTAAGCCGCACAGAAACCCAGCAACTGGTAGAACACGTGAGCAAACTGGCCCCGAAACTGATCGAAGAAGTGGTTCCAAAAATGGTCTCCATTGCCGTCTTCCAAAAAGTGCTGCAGCTGCTGCTGGAAGAATCGGTGCACATTCGCGACATCCGCACCATCATCGAATCGATCGCCGAGCACGCCACCACCGTCACCGACCCGGCTGAACTGGCCAAGCGTGTGCGCATTGCCTTGTCACCGGCCATCGTGCAGCAAATTTATGGCTCCACACATGAACTGAACGTGATTGCCATCGACCCACCCTTGGAGCGCCTGCTGGTGCAAGCGCTGGGCAATATGTCAGGCCAGGGCCAGGCACTTGACCCAGGCGTGGCCGACATCCTGACGCAAAAAGCAGCTGAGATGGCCCTCAAACAAGAAGAAATTGGCATCCCGGCTTGCCTGCTGGTGCCAGATCAAATTCGCAGCGCCATCGCCCGGCTGGTACGGCGCGTTGCCCCGCGCTTGCAGGTACTCGCACACAGCGAGATTCCTGAGTCG
>JBBQZG010000174.1:0-4850 GCA_038207945.1 Burkholderiales bacterium | reverse complement strand
CTGGCCGTGGCCACGCGCAGCCAGGCGCGCGAAGCCTACTTCCGCTACCGTACGGCGGTGGATATGGCCCAGCACCAGCGCGCGGCCGCCTTGCTGACAGCCGCCCTGCAGGACGAAACCCAGGTGCGTTACAACGGCATGTTGCAAAGCACCTGGGACCTGCTGGCCAGCGCCCGCACCCGCCTGCAAAGCGAGAGCGCCGCCCACCAGGCCCAGCGCGACGCCTGGCTGGCCTATGTCGACCTGCAAGCGGTGCTCAGCGGCGCCGTTGTCAATTTTTCATCCACCAACAGCGCAGTGGGCTCAGCCCCGACTGCCAACCCAGGCCACTGACCATGAACCGACGCAACTTTTTTCAAGGGGCCGCCTTGGGCGCCGTAGCTGCCAGCAGCGTCAGCCGGGTTGCCTTGGCAGCCGTGCCCGAGCCTGCCGTCATGACCCACGCCAACACCGCGCCCCCGCTGGTGCCCACCACCGGCCGCCCTTACAACCCGGTCGTCACCTTGAACGGCTGGACCTGTCCCTGGCGCATGCGCAATGGGGTCAAGGAATTTCACTTGGTGGCCGAGCCCGTGGTGCGCGAGATTGCGCCAGGCATGAAAGCCACTTTGTGGGGCTACAACGGCCAGTCGCCCGGCCCCACCATTGAGGTGGTGGAAGGCGACCGCGTGCGCATTTTCCTCACCAACAAGCTTCCCGAGCACACCACCATGCACTGGCACGGCCAGCGCCTGCCCAACGGCATGGACGGCGTGGGCGGGCTCACTCAACCGCAAATCCCGGTGGGCAAAACCTTTGTCTACGAGTTTGAGGCGCGCCGCCCCGGCACCTTCATGTACCACCCGCACGCCGATGAGATGACGCAAATGGCCATGGGCATGATGGGCTTCTGGGTGACGCACCCCAAGGCCAAACACCCACTGATTGACGAGGTGCAGCGCGACTTTTGCTTCTTGCTCAACGCCTATGACGTGGAGCCCGGTGCCAGCACCCCCAAGCCCAACACTATGCTGGACTTCAACCTCTGGACCTGGAATAGCCGCGCCTTCCCCGGCATTGACACCCTGAATGTGCGCCTGGGCGACAAGGTGCGCATTCGGGTCGGCAACCTCACCATGACCAACCACCCCATGCACCTGCACGGTCACGAGTTTGTGGTGAGCGGCAGCGACGGCGGGCCCTGGCCGCTGGCTGCACGCTGCCCAGAGGTGACCACCGATGTGGCTGTGGGCCAGATGCGCCAGCTCGAATTTTTGGCCGACGAGGAAGGCGACTGGGCTTTTCATTGCCACAAGAGCCACCACACCATGAACCCGATGGGCCACAGCGTGCCGAACATGATTGGCGTGGAGCACCGGGGACTGCTGGGCAAAATCCAGCGTGTGGCCCCTGATTACATGGTCATGGGCGAGCGCGGCATGGCCGACATGGGCGAAATGGCCATGCCCCTGCCCGACAACACCCTGCCCATGATGACCGGTACCGGACCCTACGGCCCAATCGAGATGGGCGGCATGTTCACCACGCTCAAGGTCCGCAAAACCCAGAAACCTGGCGACTACAGCGACCCCGGCTGGTTTATGCAACCGCCCGGCACACAGTCTTTTGAGTGGACCGGTACCTTGCCCGCCACGGGTGGCGACCTGCCGCCGGCGGCAAGCGCCAAACCAGCCCCCATGGGCAACGCCAGCACAACAGCCTCACCTGAACTGCGCGTGAAAAAACCTGGCGCAGGCCACCACAATCACTGACACCCACCTATGAAGAATATTAAAACTATAGCTACTAGTGCTTTACTGGTATGGGCTGGAGCCTCTTTTGGTCATCAAAGCCACACCCAAGCCAAAACCAATGTGGTCAAAGAGCAAAAAGACTGGGGCATTGCCGGCGATGCCAAGTCGGTGCAGCGCACTCTGCTTGTGACCATGTCGGACCAGATGCGCTTCACACCCGATAACTTCACCGTCCAACAAGGTGACACCGTGCGCCTGGTCATCAAAAACCAAGGCAAGCTGATGCACGAACTGGTCATCGGCACTTCGCAGGAGCTCGACGCTCACGCCGCTCTGATGGTGAAGTTTCCTGACATGGCGCATGACGAGCCCTACATGGCCCATGTGCCACCGGGCCAGTCCGGCCAACTGGTCTGGACCTTCAACCGCCCCGGCGAATTCAAGTTTGCGTGCCTGATTGCCGGGCATTATCAGGCGGGCATGACGGGGCAGATTGTCGTGACGCCCACCCCTTGAAACGCGCAAAAATCACCCTGTTAGTCACACTGAAAGGACCACACCATGCAAAGACGCACCCTGATTCAATCCGCCATCGCCCTGCTGGGCGCCGCCGTGCTGCCCACCACCGCGCTCAGCCAAAAAGCCAGCAAACCGTTGGTTGAAGTGTGGAAAACACCCACCTGCGGTTGCTGCAAAGACTGGGTCAAGCACCTGCAAGACAACGGTTTTGAGGTCAAGACTTACGACGTCAGCGAAGCCGTCAAAGCCACCCGGCGCAACCAACTTGGCTTGGCTGAAAAATATGGCTCCTGCCACACCGCCCTGGTCGGCGGCTATGTGGTCGAAGGCCATGTGCCCGCCCAAGACATCCGCAAACTGCTCAGTGAGCGTCCGCGCGCGCTGGGCCTGAGCGTGCCAGGCATGCCGATGGGCTCACCCGGCATGGACGGCCCCGAATACGGGGGTCGCAAAGACGCCTATGCCGTGCTGCTGGTGCAGCGCGATGGCAGTTCGTCGGTTTATCAAAAATACGCTTGAAGGAGGTTCATCATGACACGTCTTTCAATCGTGGTCCTCGCCAATTTGCTGTTCGCTACCGGCATTGCCCTGGCCCAAACGCCCGCCGCTGAAGCAACTGCAGCCGCGAGTGCGGGAGCCACTGAGATGAGCGAGGCCGAAGTACGCAAGGTCGATGTAGGCGCCGGCAAAATCACGCTCAAGCATGGCGAGATCAAGAACCTGGACATGCCGCCCATGAGCATGGTGTTCCAGGTCAAAGACCCCGCGCTGCTGGGCAACGTCAAGTCAGGTGACAAAGTCAGGTTCACCGCCGACAAAATCAACGGCGCCTACACCGTGCTGACGCTGGAGCCCGTCAAATAGGCGCTCCCGCCCCTGAACATGCCCCAAACCCTGCGCTACACCCTGCTCTACGTGCGGGAAATGTTCACCTTAGCCGGGCCGCCGCAGGCCCTGCTGATGGCGGGCCTGCTGGCGCTGGCCTTTAGACAGCGGACCGGGGCCATGACTGCCGAAACCATTCACGGGTGCGGCGGCGCTGCTTGCGCGACCGACGATGAGCCTGCGCCAAAGGTGGCTGCAACGGTTTGACTGGCTGAGAAAGTCTGCTTCTTATACATTTTGGTCAGATTCAGTCATTCGCGGGCGCACTACCCGCAGCAGCACCCCACCCGCCACAAAAGTTAATCCACACAACACGCCCAGCAGCCCCATGACATCGGCCAGTGGCGCGCCCATCTGATTGAGTTTGAGTGATGCCTGAATACCTGCGGTGCTGGGAAACACCCAGCGCAAGGTTTGCAACACTTCTGGCAAAGCCTCTGCAGGCCAGGAAAAGCCAGACACAAAAATCACTGGCAAAGCGGTGAAAAGCAACACCTGCAAGGCCCGTTCACGGTTGCCAAACCACACCCCAAGCAAGGCACCCAAGGTGCAAATGGCCGGAATGTAGCAAGCCAGCAGCCACAAGGCAGCTACAGGGTTGGCACCACGGGGAAAATCCTGCAGCATAAATATCCAGCCAAAGTACAGCAAGCCACTGCCGTAACCGACCGTTGAAAAGGCCAACAGGCGCCCGAGCCAAGTCGCGCCGTCAGCCCTCAGTTGCCCGGTTTCGGCCCACAGACCCACCAGCATGCCAACGCCCATCAACAGGGTTTGCTGAATGATCAGCAGGGCCACCGCGGGCACCACATAACTGCCATACCCCTCGGTGGGGTTGAACAAGGCCACCATGTGGGTGTTGATCGGGCTGCGGCTGGCCCGGGCTTGGCGTGCGCCTTGGCCACCCGCCTCCAGCTTGGCGATTTCAACACCGGCTGACACGCTGCCCACCACCTCAGAAAACCCTGTGAGCACCGCCTTGTTCAGCAGCGTGTAGCTGCCATTGCCCTGCACCGTGACAACCGCATGGCTGTTGCGCAGCACATGGCGTTTGAGGTCTGGTGGCAGCACAGCGTAGCCCTCAATCTCACCGGCCCACAAGGCTTGCTGCGCCTGGCGTTCGTCACCCGTGACCAGGCGCACCTGCAGGCGTGGGCTGGCTTGGGCGAATCGCGTGATCTGGCGCGACAGGTTGCTGTGGTCCAAGTCCACCACCGCCACCGCCACACCGGTGACCGCCTGGGTGGCGTAGGGCCAGGGGTAAAAAAACCCGTAAATCAGAGGCGCCAGCCCCATGATGAGCAACACCCCTTTGTCACGCGCCATGGTGCTCAGGGTGCTGGCCCAGGCCTGCAGCAGGCGACGAATGGCCTGCATCAGCGCCCACCCCAACGCTGGGGCTGGCCCACGGCGCGCACCAGCCACAACGCAGCACACACACCCAGCACCAGCAACGCTGCCAGCAAGCCCGCCAGCACCGGTATGGAAATCTGCAGGGGTGCCGCCATTTGCAGCTGAGCGATCTGCAGGCGCACATAGTGGGTGTAAGGCAGCAACTCGGCCCAGGTCCGTGCCAGCGGGGGCATCGACTGCAGCGGAAACCCGACCCCGCTGAACGCAAAAGCCGGTGCGGTGATGAAGCCGGTGGCTGACAGCGCTGTGCGCAGTGACAGGCTGGCGGCTGCGGCCACAGCCCCCATCATCAGTGACAGC
>JBBQZG010000173.1:0-4938 GCA_038207945.1 Burkholderiales bacterium | reverse complement strand
TGGCCGTCACAGTGATGGCAACTGGTTGACCAGAATAGGTGAAGCTACCGCACCCTTGCACCAAAGCCGTATCAAAGTAGGCAGGTTTGAAACGACCCACGGCCGATTGCGTGCCCGTGCTGGTCAAGCCTGAGTCCAGGTAGTTCGCAGCTGTCGCCACCAGGTCCACTGTTCCCACTTCGTTCCAGGTCACACTGGTGCTGGCCGATCCGGCGTTAAAACCGCTTACCGTCTGATTGATCGCCGTGGCGTTACCCGGGGCCGGCAGTGGATTGGTCGACGTGAGGGTCACTGTGGCTGGTGTTGTCTCTTTGCCAAAATTTGGTGTTGCTGCGGGCGTAGTGCAGGCATTGATGGCTGTCACCGTCGCATTAAACGGACTACCTGCAGTCAAGGGCGCAGCAGGAATCGCACCGAATGCAAAGCTGGCAGGCGCTGCGATGAACACGTTGCCACTGACCGCGGAGAGTGCCAGCCCGGTATCGTTGGTCACGGCGCTACCTGCATAGGTTGGGAACAGAGTGACTTGGCCGGCATCGGGGTAGATAAAGCCGGTTAAACGCGCCGTGCCAGTGGCGTCAAAGTACAGATTGGTCAAAGTGGTGGGGCTTCCCGCTGCCATCGAGAGAGAAGCCACCGCTGACGTTGCACCACCGGAAGATGTGACGTAATTCAGGCTGGCGGTTTTGCTGCCCGTTGTCGGGTTGGTGTAGCCCGAAGACAGCGACACATTGCGGTTCACGCCGGTGAAGGCCGGTACGCACGCGGTGCCCGTGGCGTTGGATTGCACGGCTTGGAGGGTGACGGTTTGTGGCGAACAAGAACGGTGGTTGGCCATTGTCACCAGAAAACCTGCGCCGGCAAAGGCCACATTGCACGATGCCGAACCCATTCCAAAACTGGCTGTTGAGGTGTTGAGACACTGCACTTCACTGGTGAGTGTGCTGGTGGCCGTGCCGCCCAGTGTGTCGCTGCGGGCCGTGGGCTCGCGCAGGTAAATTGTGGCGCCACTGGCCACGGTGATGGCGCCGCTCAGCGGCGTTGCGCAGAGCGCGTCAACACACCATTGCGCACCGGAGAAAGCCGTGGGCGTCAGCGTGACGTTGCCCACAAACTGATCTGCCACAGAACTGTTGCAAGACGAGGCCGTGGTGCATCCCAAAACCTTGATCGCCTTGGGTGAGCAGGTCAGTGCAGCACCGTTATGCACCAGTTCGACATGGTCTGGTCCTGAGCCCGCACAGGTGCGCGAACGCGTGCGAAGCAGGGCCAAGTCGGCCTGCGACAACACGCCCTGGTAAATCTGAACCTCGTCGATATTGCCCTTGACGTGATACGACGCTGTGCGCCCTTCCGACGAGTTAATCGTTTCACCTCCGAGCGATGCGAGGCCTGTTCCGTCCGTCCAGTTTCCTGTGAAGGACGCACTTGTGGTCGACAGCAAGGTGCCGCTGGTGTCGAAAACATAGTGCGCGACCGTTTTCGCAGAGGTGTCAATCGCCACAGCGACAAAAAACCAATTGTTGTTAGTGATGGCCGCGGAGGTGTCCAGACAGAACGTGCCGGAATTGATGCCGCATCCAATGCTGCCGGTGCCCGTGATGGCGCCAGTGGCGCTCATGTTGCGGTTAAACAGCCGAATTTTTCCTGCGCCCGGGTCGCCTAGGCTGAACCCCCAACCGTTCTGATTGTCGTCACGCACCAATATGCGTTGTCCCGACTGCGTGGCATTGGTCGTGCGGATCCAGGCAGCAAAGGTAAAGCTGGTGGGCAAGGGGGGAATGCCTGTCAACTCAACGTAGGTGTTGCTGCGCGTGGGGCCGGAGGCGCGGTCAAAGTCACCATAGCCGCAGGTCGATCGGCCACCGCTGGCATAGGCCAACGGCGCCGTCGACAGCGTGCTGGCCACCGACGTTACACCGGCCGCAATGGCAGCACGCCCATTGAAACCGTTGCCAGTGCTGTCCTTCACTTCGCCGGGCGTGCCGTTCCAGGAAGCTTCGTCCATGCGCCAGTCGGCCAGCGGCGCATAGGCATTCACCACGCTGGCGGCAACCGGTGAGCCAGTGGTGTTGGCAGTGGCGGTGTTGGTCTTTGCACCTGCTGTCGCCGCCTGCACCGTGAGGGTTGCCGTGGGGTTGGCCCCAGTGGCAACATTGCCAGGCGACCAGGTCACCACCGTGCCCGATGCAGTACAGGAGCCTGCGGCCGTGGTGCACGACACAAAACTCAGGCCCGTGGACGCTAAATCGTCTGTGACCACCACACCGTTGGTCGTGCTGCCGGTGGCATTGGCAACCGCCAGCGTGTAGCTGAAGTTGGTTCCCACCGGCACGTTGTTGTTGCTCGCCACCTTGGTCAGGCCGAAGCAGGCCCGAAAACTCTGTTCGGGCCCGTCGGTAGTGCCAATGGCATTGGCGGCAGTGGCCCGGTAAAAGTAGGTGGTGCCGCAAGTCAGGCCGCTGATGGTTCGGGACACTGCAGTCAGGGTGGCATTGGCCGCCAAGGTGTTGGGCGTCGCAGCCACCGTGGTGCCGTAAACACCCGAAGCGGTGCCGTATTTGAACGAGATGGCCGTCACTGTGACACCATTGCTGATGACTTTGCCGTTGAGCGTGGTGCTGGTTGACGATGTGCCTGTAGCCGACTCTGTCGTGACTGAGGGCGCCGCGGTGCAGGTGCTGGCGCGGGCGGTGCCGAAAACCCCGTTGATCACAGGCGTGATGGTTAAGCTGGGGCAACCGATGGCAGAGGCACTGTAGGCGTAGCTGACAGACTCGGTTTTCAGGGTGTTGTTGCTGGGCGTGATTGTTGATGTGGTCACACCGGTGGCGGTGGCCACGCTGGCGCAGTTCCAGTCAGAGCCCGCGGCACTGCAAGTGGCGTAACTTAAGTTGGCCGGTGCATTGTCTTTGATGCCAATAGGCACCCCCTGACAGCCTTGGTACTGCAAGGCCGCAGTGGCCGTCACTGTGGCTCCGACCGCACCAGCCGGTGTCGCCGATAAAGAAGTCACGGTGAAGGTGCATGCCGCCTGGGCAGCGGACGGTGCGAGCAAGCAGGCCGTCACCAAGCCCAGCCCCGGCAAGAGCTTGCCAAGCACCACACCACCGAAAAAGCGCTGAACCATGGACATGCGGCCGATCCTCTACATTAATTCTGAATTCAACAGATTGTCCCAAGACCGCAACCTGACCCCCCCAACTGCGCGCAGTATGGCACGGCAAAGAATACGCAGCGGAAACAGCAAAGCAAGGTGAGACTTTGACAAATGCCAGAAGTTTTTCACGCAAAGTTACCCGGCCTGGGTCTAACGCTCACCCTTGCGGTAAGGCTTCATCAGCGCCTGCGGGTAGCTGGCCTTGCGCGCCACCAGCACCAGCGCTACGATGGAAAGCACATAGGGCAGCATCAGGTACAGCTGGTACGGCAGCACGGCGTCATTCATCTGTTGCAGGCGCAGCTGCAGCGCATCAAAAAAGGCAAACAGCAGCGCGCCCAGCAACGCCTTGCCGGGTCGCCATGAGGCAAACACCACCAGTGCCACACAGATCCAGCCACGCCCGTTAACCATGTTGAAGAAAAAGGCGTTAAAGGCAGACAGGGTCAAGAACGAGCCCGCCACGCCCATCAGGGCCGAGCCGGCCACGATGGCGCCGGTGCGCACCTTGGCCACTGACACACCCTGGCCTTCAGCCGCTTGCGGGTTTTCGCCCACCATGCGCAGCGCCAGACCCACCGGGGTCTTGAACAGCACATAGGCAATCACCGGCACGGCCAGCAGCGCCAGCAGGGTCATGGCCGTTTGCTGCGCCAGAATGGGCAGGGGCAGCCAGCTCATTTCGGCAAACGGGGTGATGGTGGGTGGTGTGGACACCTTGGGAAAACTCACCCGGTAGCCGTAATAACTCAAGGCCGTGGCCAGCAGCGTGATCCCCAGTCCCGAGACGTGTTGCGACAGCGCCAGCCCAACCGTCAAAAACGCGTGCAACAGGCCCAGCGCCGCACCGGTGAGCGCTGCCACGACCACGCCCGCCCAAAGGGGCGCGCCGCCGTACACCGCCAGCCAGCCGGTAAAGGCGCCCGCCACCATGATGCCTTCGATGCCCAGATTCAGCACCCCGGCGCGTTCACACAGCAGCACACCCAGCGTGCCCAAAATCAGCGGCGTGGCAATGCGCAGCACGGCGACCCAAAAAGCGGGGTTGACGAGAATGTCAAAAAACTCGCTCATTTCAGCCTCATTCGGTATTGCGTCAGCAAGGTGGCCACCAGCACCGAGATGAGTGAGGTGGCCACGATCACATCGGCAATGTAGGTGGGCACACCCACCACGCGGCTCATGCTGTCGGCCCCCACCAGCACACCGGCCACAAACACGCTGCCCAGCACCACACCGAGCGGGTGCAGGCCGGCCAGCATGGCAATCACAATGCCGCTGTAGCCGTAGCCGGGTGACATGTCCAGGGTGAGGTAGCTGGTGCGACCGGCCACTTCAATGGCACCGGCCAGCCCCGCCAGCCCACCCGACAGCAGTGCCACCAACACCACCGTGCGCGTCACCGACACCCCGGCAAAGGCGGCAGCGCGGGGGTTGGCCCCCACTGCACGAATGTCAAAACCCAACACCGTGTATTTCATCAGCGCCCACAAGCCCACTGCCAGTGCCACCGCCCACAAAAGGCCAGTGTGCACGCGGGTTTGTTCAATCAGTTTGGACAGTTCCAGGTCGCCCAGCAGCGCCACACTTTGCGGCCAGCCCATGGCGGTCGGGTCTTTCATCGGGCCGTCCAGCATCAGCGACACCAGCAGCAGCACGATGAAGTTCAGCAGCAGCGTGGTCACCACCTCATCGACGCCGAGTTTTGCTTTCATCAATGCCGGCCCCAGCAGCAGCAGGGCACCGGCCAGGGCGGCGGCCAGCATCATCAGGACAAA
>JBBQZG010000172.1:0-5068 GCA_038207945.1 Burkholderiales bacterium | reverse complement strand
TGGTCGGTGTGAAAGGATTCGAACCTTCGACCCCTTGCACCCCATGCAAGTGCGCTACCAGGCTGCGCCACACACCGAAGAGCTAAAGTATAACCTTAGACAGGCTGAATTCAGCTGTTGGACGCAAGCAAATCACGAATGGCGAAGAGCTCCTGACGCACCTGCAGCCAAGGTCCCCCATTGATGTCGAGCGAATCCACAAATTCGGTATCGGCAAAGTCGCCGAGCATGGAATCGCTCACTTCAGTGACTTCCACGCCATCGAGCAACTCTTCACCATGGTGTTTTTTGTCACGCTCATGTTGCAGCAGCTCCTGCATTTTATTGCGTGCGCCGCTGATGGTGAAGCCCTGGTCATACAGCAGATCGCGAATCCGGCGAATCATCAGAACTTCGTGGTGCTGGTAATAGCGCCGGTTACCTCGGCGCTTCATTGGCCGCAGCTGCGTGAATTCCTGCTCCCAATACCGGAGCACATGCGGTTTGACACCACAAAGGTCGCCGACTTCACCAATGGTGAAATAGCGCTTGGCAGGAATGGACGGGAGAGAATTCTCCATGAAAATCAACGAAGTAGGCAATAAAGCTGTGAGGTTACTCTAAGAATGCCTTAACTGTAAAGCCAGCTAGACCAGTTCTACGAAGCTAATTGAACTGGATCAGACACCTGCCGCCTTTGCAGGGGTTTGATCCTGAATCTGTTCCTTGAGTTTTTGACTGGCGTGGAACGTGACCACCCGGCGCGCCTCAATGGGAATTGACTCACCTGTTCTGGGATTGCGCCCGGGCCGAGGTGCTTTGGTGCGGATCTGGAAATTACCAAACCCGGTTACCTTCACATCGTTGCCATCCACCAGGCTGGAGGCAATCAAGTCAAAGAAAGCGTCGATCATGTCCTTGGACTCGCGCTTGTTCAAACCGATTTGCTCAAAAAGCAACTCCGCCAGCTGCGCCTTGGTAAGCGCAGGGGTTTCAAGAGATTCAACCGTGATGTCCATGATGGCCTCGTTTTTGGGCTGGGTCAAGCTGACACCATTAGACACGCTGGCGCGCGCCGACTTTTTCCACCAGCATAGCGACAACCGCCGCGACTGTGGCTTCAATCTGCTGCTCAGACAAGGTTGCTTCGTCGGAATTGAGCGTCAGGCGCACTGCCATGCTTTTCTCAGCAGGCACACCATGTTCACCACTGCTGTCTGCCACTTTGGGTCGGTAGATGTCGAACAACACAGCATCGCGCAAAACCCCACCACACGGCGCGGTCCAAATCGCTTGCATCAAGGCATCGTGCGTGATCTTCTCATCGACCAGCACGGCGATGTCACGTTCGACCGCCTGGAACCGGGGTACTGATTCAAAACGCGGCACCTGACGCGTGAGTACGGGGTCCAGATCAAGCTCAAACATCACTGGCGCTTGCACCAGTTCATACGACTGGCGCCACTTGGGATGCAGCTCGCCGACAAAGCCCACTGCCTCATCCCCACATAACACGCGTGCACATCGCCCCGGATGCATGGCGGGGTGCTCGGCGGGCTCAAACGTTAACCGGATAGGCGCGACCAAGGCTTCCAGATCGCCTTTGACATCAAAGAAATCAACGGCGCGCTCCTTGCAACCCCATTCTGGCGCGTCGACCGAGCCCACAGCCACACCGGCCACGCGCATGGGTTGGTCAAAACCTTGCACCGTGGTGTCCGAACTGGTCACCGTGGCGTCTCGCAAGAACACACGACCCAGCTCAAAGACGCGCACACGCTGCGCTTTACGGTCCTGGTTAAATTTCAAAACCTGCAACAAGGAACCCAGCAAAGACGATCGCATGACGCTCATTTGGCTTGCAATCGGATTCAGTAATTTGATGGGGCTTGGGTTACCGGCCAGTTCATGCTCCCAGCGCGCCTCGACAAAACTGAAATTGATGGTTTCCTGGTAGCCCAAAGCCGCCAAAGCATGGCGCACTGCAAAGGTGTTGCGTTGGCCTTCAGAGCGAATTTTGGCCGTGATTGGCGCCTGCGGCGGAGTTTGCGGCAGCTTGTCGTACCCGATCATGCGGGCAACTTCTTCAATCAGGTCCTCTTCAATTTGCAAATCGAACCGGTAAGAAGGCGACGTGACCTCAATCACGCCATCACCTTGTGTCACTGGCAGCCCCAAACCCGTGAGCGCTTTGGCACACTGCGCCTGGGTCAGTGGCATGCCCAGCACTTTGGCGGCACGCGCCACACGCAGAGACACTTTGCAGGGAGGCGGCATGGCCACTTGCTGGTCGTCAATCGGGCCACACACCGTCTCAGACGTGCCGCAAATTTCAATGATCAACTGGGTGATGCGCTCAATGTGCTCAACCGTCAGCTCAGGGTCCACACCGCGTTCAAACCGGTGACCGGCATCGGTTGAAAAGTTGAACCGGCGTGAACGCCCAGCAATGGCTTTGGGCCACCAGAACGCAGCCTCCACATAAATGTTCTTCGTGTCATCAGACACTGCGGTGGCATCGCCGCCCATGATGCCGGCCAAAGATTCAACTTGAACCGCATCGGCAATCACGCCAACCTGTGCGTCCACCGTGACTGTGCTGCCATTGAGCAGCTTGAGTTGCTCTTGCGGTCGACCCCAACGCACGTCCAGCCCGCCATGAATTTTGTCCAGGTCAAAAATGTGCGACGGCCGGCCCAGCTCAAACATCACGTAATTGGAAATGTTCACCAACGCGGTCACGCTGCGCTGACCGCAGCGGGCCAGTCGATCCACCATCCAGCCAGGCGTGGCGGCTTTGGGGTTCACACCACGAATCACACGGCCAGAGAAACGCCCGCACAAATCAGGGGCACTGACCTTGACCGGCAAGACTTCTTGAATAGCGCACTGGACTTCAGGAAAAGTAGGTGTGTTCAGCTTTGCACCAGTAAGCGCCGCCACTTCACGGGCTACACCAAAAACGCTCAGGCAATGCGCCAAGTTAGGTGTGAGTTTGAGCGTCATCAGGGTGTCATCGAGCAACAGGTGATCACGGATGTTTTGCCCAATCTGGGCACCCGATGCCAGTTCCAGCAGGCCGCCATGGTCTTCAGACAATTTGAGTTCGCGAGCCGAGCACAACATGCCAAAACTCTCCACACCACGCAGTTTGCCCACCTTGATCAGGAAAGGCTTGCCGTCCTCACCCGGAGGCAGTTCTGCACCCACCATCGCACAAGGCACTTTGATGCCGGCACGGGCATTTGGCGCACCGCACACAATGGTCAGCAACTCAGCTTGACCCACATCCACCTGGCATAAGCGCAAGCGGTCGGCGTTGGGGTGCTGCACGGCTTCTTTGATTTCACCCACCACGATATGGCTGAACGGTGGCGCAACGGACTTGAGTTCTTCCACTTCCAGACCCGCCATGGTCAGGGTCTCAGCGAGTTCTGCGGTGTTCAAGGATGGGTTACAAAATTCACGCAACCAGGATTCAGGAAATTGCATAGTCAATCATTCAGTACAGACAATGGGTCAAAGCGACAGTTCAACAGTCGTTGGGTGGCTAGCGAAACTGCGACAGAAAACGGATGTCACCGTCAAAGAACAGGCGCAAGTCGTTCACGCCGTAGCGCAGCATCGTCAGCCGATCCGGCCCCATACCAAATGCAAAACCAATGTAGCGCTCCGGGTCCAGACCCATGTTGCGAATTACGTTGGGATGAACCTGGCCAGAGCCAGCCACCTCCAGCCAGCGCCCAGCCAAGGGGCCACTGGGGAACTGGATGTCAATCTCGGCACTGGGCTCAGTGAATGGGAAAAAACTGGGTCGAAAGCGCAACACCAAGTCGTCACTTTCGAAAAATGTGCGGCAGAAATCGGTGAAGACATACTTCAAATCCTTGAAGCTGACGTTCTCGCCCACCCACAGACCCTCACATTGGTGGAACATGGGGGAATGGGTGGCATCACTGTCCACGCGGTAAGTGCGCCCGGGCGCAATCACGCGAATCTCGGGCATGGCACCTGAAAACAGGGTGCCTTCAGCGGTTGCGCCTTCAACCGCACTGCGATGCTCCTTGACGTGCTGCACCGCATGGCGAATCTGCATCGGGCTGGTGTGGGTACGCAACAAATTGGGGGCGGACTCAGAGCCACCTTCAACATAAAAGGTGTCGTGCATGGAACGTGCTGGGTGGTCTTCAGGTGTGTTGAGGGCAGTGAAGTTGAACCAATCGGACTCAATCTCCGGGCCTTGGGCCACCTCAAAACCCATCGATCCAAAAATGGCCTCAATGCGCTCAAGCGTGAGTGACACAGGGTGCAGACCGCCCTGGCCGCGCTGGCGTCCTGGCAGGGTCACATCCAGCGCCTCGGCTTGCAGTTGTGCCTGCAACTCACGGTTGGCGAGGGCCTGTCGGCGGGCGCTGAGTGCGCCCTCAATGGCCTGCTTGGCCTGGTTGATGGCAGCGCCATGCGCCTTCTTTTCGTCCACAGGCAACGTTGCCAAGCCCTTCATTATCTCGGTGATCCGACCCGACTTGCCTAAAAACAGCGCCTTGCTATTTTCCAGTTCCGCGGGTGTGACGGCCAGCTCAAAGGCGCTGCGCGCGTTATCGACAACGGTTGTCAAGTCGTTCATAAATTCTTTTGAATACTCAAATCCAAGGAAAAAGGGCTAGTGCCTTTTCAAGCTCTAGCCCTTATCTATATTGTGTGAGCAGCTATAAATTAAATAGCTGTCAACCCAACTCAAGCTGCCAGTTTCGCCTTGACTTGTTCCACGATACCAGCAAATGCAGCCATGTCATGGACGGCAATATCAGACAAAACCTTGCGGTCAATCTCGATACAAGCCTTCTTCAGGCCGTTGGCAAATTGGCTGTATGTCATGCCACACTGACGAGCAGCGGCGTTGATACGGGCAATCCACAACTGACGGAAGACACGTTTTTTGGTACGACGGTCACGGTAGGCATATTGCCCAGCCTTCATGACCGCTTCTTTGGCGACCCGGAAGACATTACCGCGACGACCACGGAAACCTTTTGCAAGGGCTAAAACTTTTTTGTGGCGGGCGCGAGCCGTTACACCACGTTTGACG
>JBBQZG010000171.1:0-5085 GCA_038207945.1 Burkholderiales bacterium | reverse complement strand
AGCACCACCAGTGGCGATTTTTCAGCAAAAGCGGCTGCCACTGAATTGATCATGTTGAGTGCACCCGCGCCATACGTCACGGCGGCCACGCCCAGGCTGCCGTTGATGCGGGCTGAGGCATCGGCGGCAAAACCCACGCCTGGCTCATGACTCAAGGTGTAGAGCGGCAAAATTTGCGACTCTTCAATGATGCGAAAGTAGGGCAGGGCGAAGTCGCCGGGGATGCCAAAAATCTGCTGTGCACCGTGCTTTTTGAGCGAGTGCAGCAGTTGTTCGGTGAGATTCATGTGGAATGTCTCCAGGGTTTAAGGTGGCCGGATTATCACAGCCGGGTGAATTTGTTCCCCGGTGCGCGTCAGGGATTCATAGGGCTTGAGCCGCTAACATCAGAGGATATTTATTAAGGAGTTTTAAAGATGGTCATCACAACAGTAGGCATCCTTGGCGCGGGCACCATGGGCAACGGTATTGCACAGGCGTGCGCGGTGACCGGCCTGAACGTGGTCATGGTCGACATTTCGGACGCAGCCGTGGCCAAGGGCATTGCCACTGTATCCGGCAGCTTGGATCGCATGGTAAAAAAAGAAAAGATCACCGCTGCCGACAAAGCGGATGCACTCGCCCGCATCAAAGGCAGCACCCACTATGGTGACCTCACCAGTGCTCAGCTGGTGATTGAAGCCGCCACCGAAAATTACGACCTGAAGGTCAAAATCGTCAAGCAACTTGACGAAATGCTGCCACCGGACGTGATTGTGGCATCCAACACCTCATCCATCTCCATCACCAAGCTGGCCGCCGTGACCAAACGTGCGGATCGTTTCATTGGCATGCACTTCTTCAACCCGGTGCCAATGATGGCGCTGGTGGAGATCATTCGCGGCCTGCAGACCAGCGACGCCACCCACGCTGCCGTACACGCCATGGCCACCACCTTGGGCAAAACCCCGATCACGGTCAAAAATTCTCCCGGCTTTGTCGTGAACCGCATCTTGGTGCCGATGATCAACGAGGCATTTTTTGTGCTGGCAGAAGGCTTGGCCACCCCCGAAGACATTGATGCCGGTATGAAACTGGGTTGTAACCAGCCAATTGGCCCGCTGGCCCTGGCCGACATGGTCGGTCTGGATGTGTGTCTGGCGGTGATGGATGTGTACTTGGGCGAGTTTGGCGACAGCAAGTACCGCGCCTGCCCTTTGCTGAAGGAAATGGTGGCCGCTGGCCGTCTCGGCCGCAAAACCGGGCAGGGTGTGTACAGCTACTAAATAAAGCGACAATCCACCTCCCTTTTTGAAACACGCCGGGTTTGATCCCGGCCTTTTTTTGCATGTCAGATTCTTCCGAAATTGAAGTTCGTCCCGCCAAAGAGCGCGACGCCCAGGCCATTGCCCAGATTCAGGCCAGCGCAGCGCAGGCAGCGTTCAAGGCGCAGTTTCCTGGCGAGGCCATGCCAGAGTTCGACAGCCTGAAGAAAAGCCAGTCTTACTGGCGCGAGGCCATTGAGTTTGGCGACCCACAGGTGCTGGTGGCTGTGCTGGGTGGTGAGGTGGTGGGTTTTGTCGGCTTTGACCGCTCTCGTGACCCCAAAACCCCCGCCACCATGGGTGAAATCTGGGCGCTTTTCGCTCGCCCCAGCCATTGGGGCCAAAGCGTTGGCCTGGCGCTGTGGGACGGCGCGCGTGACGGTTTGATGGAGGAAGGTTGCACCAAGGTCACGGCCTGGGTGCCACTGGGTTACGAGCGTGCCCTGCGCTTTTTTGACATGGCAGGCTTCAAGCGTGAGATGACCAGCATCAAAACGGTGTTAATTGGCCAGACCCGCATCGAAGAAATCCGGTTCAAGCGCGACTTGAACTGACCGTGCGTCAGGTGCGACGCAACACCGCACTGCCAATCGAATAACCCGCGCCAAACGAGCACACCACGCCCACATCGCCCGTCTTGATGTCGTCATGGTGGCGGTGAAAGGCGATGATGGAGCCCGCTGATGCCGTGTTGGCAAATTCGTTCAGGATGACCGGCGCATCGTCAGCCGTGGCGTTCCGCCCGAGCAATTTGCGGCTGATCAGCTGGTTCATGGCCAAGTTGGCCTGGTGCAGCCAGAAGCGACGCACGCCAGCGGGGGCCAGTCCGAGCTTGCCCAAGTGCGCGCTGATGTGTTCGGCCGCCATCGGGCAGACTTCCTTGAACACTTTGCGCCCTTCCTGGTAGAACAACATGTCGCGGTCGTCCGGGTTGCGGTCTTCACTGCGCGCCATGTAGCCAGCGTTGTTGCGGATGTTGTTGGAAAAGGTGGTCTGCAACTGGGTGCCCAGCACTTCAAACGCGCCGTCAGGTGCGGTGTCGAGCCGCTCGATCAGGATGGCGGTGCAGACATCGCCAAAAATAAAGTGGCAGTCGCGGTCTTTCCAGGCCAAGTGGGGTGAGGTGATCTCGGGATTGACCACAAGCACGGCGCGGGCCGAGCCGCACTTGACAGCGTTGACCGCCATCTCGATGCCAAAAGTGGCTGACGAGCAGGCCACGTTCATGTCAAAGCCAAAGCCCTGGATGCCCAGCGCGGTCTGAATTTCTATTGCCATGGCCGGGTAGGCACGCTGCATGTTGGCCGCTGCGCAGATCACACCGTCGACATCGCGGGCTTCTTTGCCAGCGCGAGCCAGGGCATCTTTGGCGGCAGCAACACTGATTTCGGCCATCAGCGAGACCTCGCCGTCAGGGCGCACCCGCAGACGCGGCCGCATGCGGGTAGGGTCGAGCACACCAGATTTTTCAACCACGTAGCGCTGTTGAATACCGGATGCCTTCTGGATGAACTCTACGCTGGAGTAGGGCACGGTGTTGCGCGTACCGGCTGCGATTTCTGCGGCATGTGACGCGTTGTCCAGGTCAGCAAACTGGTTGAAGGTGTCGACCAACTCGGCGTTGGTGATCACTTCGGGTGGGGTGTACAAGCCGGTGCTGCTGATACAAACTCGATGCATAAAGTTTCTTTCTGAAAGGGTGCGGCGCAGGCGCGTACGGCGAGGTGCCATTATCTAACCTGTCGCATGGGGCTTTAACCCGCACGATCCGTGACAATCCGGCATAAGTGACTGATCAATATTGAAATTTAAAAACTGGAGTGTTTCCTAATGGCGGGTAGTTTGCTTTTATTGCTGGATGACATTGCCACGGTGCTTGACGATGTGGCCTTGTTGACCAAGGTTGCCGCCAAGAAAACCGCTGGTGTGCTGGGTGACGACCTGGCGCTGAATGCCCAGCAGGTGGCTGGTGTCAAGGCGGACCGTGAATTGCCAGTGGTGTGGGCCGTGTTCAAGGGGTCCATGCTGAACAAAGTGATTTTGGTGCCAGGTGCGTTGCTGCTCAGCGCGGTAGCGCCCTGGTCGATCACCCCGCTGTTGATGGCGGGCGGTTTGTTTTTGTGTTTTGAAGGGTTCGAGAAAGTGGCGCACAAACTGCTTCATCGTCCAGAGGACGTCGCAGCCGAGCATGAAAAGCTGGTGCAGGCGTTAAGAGACGAATCGGTGGATTTGGTGGCGCTGGAGAAGGACAAGATCAAGGGCGCAGTGCGCACGGACTTCATTTTATCCACCGAGATCATCGTCATCACCCTTGGCACGGTGGCAGCAAGCCCGTTTGTGACCCAGTTCAGCGTGCTGGCTGGCGTTGCGGTGTTGATGACGCTGGGCGTTTACGGCTTGGTGGCCGGCATCGTGAAGATTGATGATTTGGGCTTGTACCTGAGTCAGCGCAAAACCACCGTCGTGCAGGGTTTGCAGCAGGCGGTGGGCCGTGGCTTGGTACTGGCGGCACCCATGCTGATGAAGACCCTGAGTGTGCTGGGTACTCTGGCCATGTTTCTGGTGGGTGGCGGCATTCTGGCGCATGGCTGGCATGCTGTCGGCCAGGGCATTGAAGACATCAGCTTGGCTGCTGGCAACCTGGCACAGCCGCTGGTGGGCTTGGGTTTGAACATGGGGGTGGGTGTCTTGGCGGGCGGCGTGGCTCTGCTGGCCGTGAGCTTGCTGCAACGCCTTAGAGCTAAAGTGTTTTGAGGTTTTTGAGCCTCTAGCCCTTATTCTTAAAGCGCTTATAGCTATAAATTTTGTAGTAATTAACAGTCTCCTGGTAAACCCCTCAGGCCTCGCCGCCAAAGTGTTTGGTGAGGTTGTCGATGTACTGTTCCACCAGTTTTTCAAATTCGGCCTCGACAACAGGCCCCACCACCATTTTCATCAAGCCCGGCAGTGGCAGGGTCAGTTCGCCTTGGAGCGTGAGCTCGAGGTGCGTGGCTTTTTTCTTGTCGGTGATTTTCCAGCTGCCCGACACCAGCGCGTTGCCTTCGCCTTCAACCGGTGTCCAGACCACGCTGCCTTTGGATTTGTTGGCGGTGTATTTTGAGGCGTAAATGGTCTGCAGGTTGATTTGTGCAAGGCCGATCTTGGCCATTTCCCAGCGGTAAGCGTTGTCCCCAAGGTCCACCAGTTGATCGACCTTTGGAAAAAAGCTGGCTGATTTGGGCACGTCACTGAGGGTGTCAAATACCGTGTTGAAGCCTGCCTTGACAGCAAACTCGTAGCCGAGGTCGATGGATACTTTGATGGCCATGTGTTTCTCCGAAAAATGGTTGATGGGTCAGTTGCGGCTAATGTAGGAACTCTGCACCGCCCTGTCAAAAGCAGGTCGTGAGTTTGCCACCACAATACGGCTCCCCAATGAGAAACCAAGAATGACTTTGTTACTTGCCCCGATGGAGGGCCTGCTCGACTTTGTGTTGCGCGACATTTTGACCCGAGCGGGCGGGGTTGACCGATGCGTCTCCGAGTTCATTCGCGTCACCGACACCTTGTTGCCTGAGCGTGTGTTCCTGCGGTACTTGCCCGAATTGTTGCAAGGCTGCAAGACCGCCTCTGGTATTCCGGTGCGCCCGCAGTTGCTGGGCTCGGACCCGGTGTGCCTGGCTGACAACGCCGCCAGTCTGGCCAGTTTGGGGGCAGAGGGCATTGATTTGAACTTTGGCTGCCCGTCGCCCGTGGTGAACCGGCATCGCGGCGGATCGGCCTTGCTGGAAGAGCCTGAACT
>JBBQZG010000170.1:0-5137 GCA_038207945.1 Burkholderiales bacterium | reverse complement strand
CCGTGCAGGTGCTCACTGGCCAATCACACACCGCGTTGGCGGCGTGTGATGTCACCCTGATTGCCAGCGGCACCGCCACGCTGGAGGCGGCGCTGTTCAAGCGTCCGATGGTGATTGCGTACCGCATGGGGGCGTTGTCCTGGCAGATCATGCGGCGCAAACAGCTGCAGCCCTGGGTCGGCCTGCCCAATATCTTGTGTCGTGACTTTGTGGTGCCTGAGCTGCTGCAAAATGCCGCCACACCGCACGCGCTGGCTGGCGAAGTTTTACGCTGGTTGGGCGTCATGACCCGCGAGCCTGAGAAAATACGCGCCCTTGAACAACGATTCGCCGCCTTGCACACCGAGTTGCAACGCGACACACCCACGCTTGCCGCCCATGCCATTGCCCACGTCATCCAACGTTAAGTCCGCCAAGGCCAAGCCTGTCAAAACCAGGTCTGCTGCCACCAACATGGTGACCAAGGGCGCGTTGCATTCAAAAAAACCTAGGGCTGGAGGCCCTGCCGGTGTTCAACAGATCGCGCTGCAGTGGGGCGTGACAGGTCTGATTGCCGGTGTGGATGAGGCTGGCCGTGGCCCATTGGCCGGCCCGGTGGTAGCCGCCGCCGTTATTCTGGATGAACTCAATCCGATCAAGGGCTTGGCTGATTCCAAAAAACTCAGCGCCCGCAGACGTGAGCAGTTGTTTGATGAGATCCGCGCCAAAGCGCTGTGCTGTGCCGTGGCGCAGGCCAACGTGCAGGAAATTGATGAGCTCAATATTTTGCAGGCCACTTTGCTGGCCATGCGCCGTGCCGTTGAAGGGCTGCGTTTGCCGCCCAAGTTGGTGTTGGTGGACGGCAACCGTCTGCCGGTGCTGCCGATGCATGCCGAGGCCATTGTGAAAGGTGACGCGTTGGTGGCGGCCATTTCAGCGGCATCTATCCTGGCCAAGGTCACGCGGGACCGCTGGTGTGTGGGTGTTGACGCGCAGTACCCGCAATACGGTTTTGCCAAGCACAAAGGTTATGGCACGGCGCTGCATCTGGCCGCCCTGCAAGCACATGGCGCCTGCCCGGAGCACCGCACCACGTTTCGCCCGGTGACCGAGGTGTTGGGGCGAGTGCCCACATGAACGCGCCGCTGCTCATCAGTTCGCGTGACAACCCGTTTGTCAAGGATTTGAAAAAACTGGCCCACGGCAGTACCGAGTACCGAAAGCAAGGACGTGTCTGGGCTGAAGGTGACCATTTGCTGCGGGCCGCCCTGGCGCGCGGCGTGCGGCCGGAATTTGGAGTGTTTTCTGAGTCTTTTTGGCCTCTAGCCCCCGTAAAATATGCGCAATCAGCTATTAAAAATATAGTAATGTCTGATGCGTTGTATGACACGGTGAGTGCGTTGGAGTCGCCCGCGCGCATGGGTTTTGTGTTTGCCCTGCCGCCAATGCCACCCCTGCAGCCGGATGCTGCCAGTGTCATTTTGGACCGTGTGCAAGATGCTGGCAATGTCGGTGCGATTTTGCGCAGCGCGTCAGCCTTCGGCTTCAAACAAATCATTGCGTTGACAGGCACGGCGGCACTCTGGTCGCCCAAGGTGTTGCGTGCCGGCATGGGGGCGCATTGGGGCCTGACGTTGATCGAGGGGGCGGAGTTGAGTGATTTGCAGGCCTTGCTGGTGCCGCTGCTGGTGACGAGCTCACACAGCGGCAGCTACCTGCATCAGGCGCTCCTGAAAAAAGAGTTGCCCATGCCGTGTGCATGGGCCTTGGGACATGAGGGGCAGGGCGTCAGTGCAGCCCTTGAGGCACGCGCCAGCCTGCATATTCGCATCGCTCAGCCGGGCGGTGAAGAGTCGTTGAATGTGGCTACCGCCGCGGCCATTTGCCTGCACGCCAGTGCCACCTCAGGCCTTGGTTGAAGCCCCACCTAGGGTTGCCCCTAGGCTATAATCTGGGCCAATTTCGCACCCGCGTACGCTCAGAGCAGCAGTCCAAGCCCAATCCCATTCAGCAACAACTTCAGGAAGTGATTCCTGCGTGCTTGGGCGTACCCGCAACTATTTCGGAGAACCCAGTGCTTTTGTCTCTCAAGGGAAATAACCCACATGCCATTTTGGCGCTCGCAGACGGCACGGTCTACCAAGGCAATGCCATCGGAGCTACTGGCTCCACGGTTGGCGAGGTGGTGTTCAACACCTCCATGACCGGTTACCAGGAAATCCTCACAGACCCGAGCTACTGCCAGCAAATCGTCACACTGACTTACCCGCACATCGGCAACTATGGTGTCAACCCGCAAGATGTCGAGTCTGACCGGGTTCAGGCCGCTGGTCTGATCATCAAGGATTTGCCATTGCTGGCGTCCAACTTCCGCTCCACCCAGTCGCTGGATACGTACTTGCGCGAGCAGGGCACGGTGGCCATTGCCAACATCGACACGCGCCAGTTAACTCGGCAACTGCGTACCCAGGGCGCACAAAACGGCTGCATTCTGGCTCTGGCTGCGGGTGAAACGATCACGCACGAGGTGATCGACCGAGCCGTCGCCTTGGCCCAGGCCGCGCCCAGCATGTCGGGGTTGGACTTGGCCAAGGTGGTCAGCGTCAAGACGGACTACAACTGGACGCAGGCGGAATGGGCGCTGTTCAACCCCCAACTCGGCAATCAGCCCGGTTTTGGTGAGCAAACCGCCCCCCGTTTTCATGTGGTGGCCTACGACTTTGGTGTGAAGAAAAATATTTTGCGCATGTTGGCGCAGCGCGGCTGCAAGGTCACGGTGGTGCCTGCACAGACTTCGGCAGCGGATGTCCTCAAGAAACAGCCCGATGGAATTTTCCTCAGCAATGGTCCGGGTGACCCTGAACCGTGCGACTACGCCATTGCCGCTGCGGCTGAGTTGATCAACAGTGGTATCCCGACCTTTGGCATTTGCCTGGGTCACCAGATCATGGCGCTGGCGTCTGGGGCAAAAACCTTCAAGATGAAGTTTGGTCACCATGGTGCCAACCACCCCGTGAAAGACCTCGACAGCGGCCGCGTCTCCATCACCAGTCAGAACCATGGTTTTGCAGTGGAAGAGAAAACTTTGCCGGCCAACCTGCGTGCCACCCATGCCAGCCTGTTTGATGGCACCCTGCAAGGTTTGGAGCGCACCGACCAACCTGCGTTTTGCTTTCAGGGACACCCGGAAGCATCGCCTGGCCCGCATGACATTGGTTACCTGTTTGACCGCTTCGTTGCCGCCATGGAGTCGCGTGGATGAGTTTTTACGGCGTGACAGACCTCTGGACTTACGTGATTGGTGCGTTTGGCATCATCTTGCTGCCTGGGCCCAATTCGCTGTACGTGCTGTCGGTGGCCACAGCCCGGGGCGTTCGCGCTGGCTACCAAGGCGCTTATGGCGTGTTTGTGGGTGACACAATTTTGCTGGTGTGCACCGCATTGGGTGCAGCCGGTGTGTTGCGTACGTATCCCGCCATGTTCATGGTGGTGAAGTATGTCGGTGCGGCTTATTTGGCCTGGGTCGGTTTGAACCTGTTGCGCGGGGCGATTGCCGGGCTGCGGTCACAGCCTGATGTGCTGGCTAGCGTGGCCAGCGCATCAATCGCTTCTGTGTCATCTGTTGCTGGTGCGGCACATCTGCAGCGTCCGTTTCGCCGGGCTCTGGTCATCAGCCTGCTCAACCCGAAAGCGATCTTGTTTTTGCTGTCGTTTTTTGTGCAGTTTATTGACCCCGCCTATGCCCAACCAGAAGTGCCATTTCTGATTTTGAGCGCCATTTTGATGGCCTTCAGTGCCTTGTATTTGTCGGTGCTGATTTTTGCGGGTGCCAGGTTAGCGCAAGGTTTTGCACAACGCAAAAAGCTGTCAGCCGGGCTGTCCAGCATGGTCGGCGGTCTGTTTGTGTGGTTCGGGGCCAAGTTGGCCACCGCCAGCCTGAATTAACCATTTATTTTGTAATTGTGGCCCTGTGCGGCTGCGCGTGAAAACAAGAGAGTTGTCCTTCAACATGCCAAAACGTACCGACATCAAAAGCGTCCTCATCATTGGCGCGGGCCCCATCATCATTGGCCAGGCTTGCGAGTTTGATTACTCCGGCGTGCAAGCCTGCAAGGCTTTGCGCGAAGAGGGTTACCGGGTTATTCTGATCAACAGCAATCCTGCCACCATCATGACCGACCCGGCCACGGCCGATGTGACCTATATCGAGCCCATCACCTGGAAAACGGTCGAGAAAATCATCGCCAAAGAACGCCCCGACGCGATTTTGCCGACCATGGGGGGTCAAACCGCGCTGAACTGTGCGCTGGACCTCTGGCACAACGGGGTGCTGACCAAGTACACCGGTGCCGCCACTGGCAAGCCAGTGGAGTTGATTGGTGCCAAGCCCGAGGCGATCGACAAGGCTGAAGACCGCCTCAAGTTCAAAGATGCCATGACCAAGATCGGTCTGGGTTCAGCCCGCTCAGGCATCGCGCACAACATGGAAGAGGCCTGGGGCGTGCAAAAGACGGTGGGTTTCCCGACTGTGATTCGGCCCAGTTTCACGCTGGGTGGCACGGGTGGTGGCATCGCTTACAACCCCGAAGAGTTCGAGGTGATTTGCAAGCGTGGGCTTGAGGCTTCGCCCACCAGTGAGCTGCTGATTGAAGAGTCACTGCTCGGCTGGAAAGAGTACGAGATGGAAGTCGTGCGCGACACGGCTGACAACTGCATCATCATCTGCTCGATTGAAAACCTTGACCCAATGGGTGTGCACACCGGTGACTCGATCACCGTGGCGCCAGCGCAGACCCTGACCGACAAGGAATACCAGATTCTGCGTAATGCCTCGCTTGCCGTGCTGCGCGAAATCGGCGTGGACACGGGTGGCTCGAACGTGCAGTTTTCCATCAACCCCCAAGACGGACGCATGGTGGTGATTGAGATGAACCCGCGTGTCAGCCGCTCAAGCGCTCTGGCGTCCAAGGCCACCGGTTTTCCGATTGCCAAAGTGGCCGCCAAACTGGCGGTGGGTTACACGCTTGACGAACTCAAGAACGAGATCACTGGCGGTGCCACGCCAGCCAGCTTTGAGCCCAGCATCGACTACGTGGTGACAAAGATTCCGCGCTTTGCGTTCGAGAAATTTCCCACGGCTGACAGCCGCCTCACCACC
>JBBQZG010000169.1:0-5190 GCA_038207945.1 Burkholderiales bacterium | reverse complement strand
CTGGCGTGGCGAGCGCCGTGTGCGCTTTTTGATTGAGGCGGCCGAGCTTTGAGCGTAATGACCGAACAGGCCCTTGACTAGCCCATCAGGTCAGTATCGTGCTTGGGTGCCCGGTCCAGATGGAACATGAAAAACACCACGGCCACTGTCGCCGTCAGCAGCCAAATCGGGCCAAACAACCAAAACAGCAATGGCACGATAAAGTAATAGGCGCGCATGCCGATGCGGTAATACGTGCCAGCCCGGTTGATCTGCGCCTCCACCTTGCGAATCTGGGCCACTTCTTTACCTTTGTCCAACGGCACGTTGATGAGGTAGCCGATGTGGTGAAAAATCCGCACCGACATGGCAAACGAAAAAAAGGCAAACAGCAAGTCAAACAACATCATCAACAGTTTGAACAACCACATTTCGGCACTGGCCTGCCCCAGAAAATTAAGCACATGCCAGGTACCCGAGAGCTTGTCACCCTGTGCGCTCAGGGTCAGCACACCAATGATCAGCAGCACCGCCGTAGAAGCCATGAAACTGGCCGCCATGGTGGAGTTGCGCAAGGTTTGCACCGCCAGAATATCGCGCCGATCGCGCATCACACTGCCTACCCAGGCGGCGCGCGCTGCCAGCATGACGTCTTGAGCGCTGGACGCAGGGTATCGCCGGGTGCGCCAACTCAGGTAATACTGGTAGATGAGCACCAGGCCGGCTGAGCCCGCGAAGGTCAATAAATCGGCTGCGTGCGTGGTCAAAAATTCAATCATGATGGTATTTTGCCAGCACCCATAGAATCAGCCAATGAACACCCTGAACGCCGACCTGCACTGCCATTCCGTGATTTCAGATGGCACGCTGACGCCTGAAGAGCTGGCAGCACGGGCCAAAGCTCAGGGCGTCGAACTGTGGGCACTGACTGACCACGATGAAATTGGTGGTCAGGCGCGTGCCGCTGCCGCAGCTGCTGCCTGTGGCCTCGATTACCTTAGCGGTGTTGAAATCTCTGTGACTTTTTTACACCAGACCGTGCACATTGTGGGTCTGGGTTTTGATGCCAACAATGACCAACTGGCCCAAGGTTTGGCGCAAACCCGTGGTGGACGCTCACAGCGTGCCAAGGAAATGGCAGACGGCCTGGCTGGTGTGGGCATCAAGGGGGCATTCGAAGGCGCATTGAAATACGCGGGCAACCCGAACCTGATTTCACGTACCCACTTTGCACGTTTTCTGGTGGAAACGGGTGTCTGCAAGGACACTTACGAGGTGTTTCGCAAATACCTCACTGAAGGTAAACCAGGCTTTGTTGAACACCGCTGGGCCAGCTTGAAAGATGCTGTGCACTGGATCACGCAGGCTGGTGGCATGGCCGTGGTCGCCCACCCGGCGCGCTACAAGTTCAGCGCCAACGAAGAACTGGCGTTGTTCACCGAATTCAAAGGCTTTGGTGGCCAGGGCGTGGAAGTGGTCACCGGCAGTCACTCGGCTGCCGAGAGCGTGAGCTACGCGGAGACAGCACGCGAATTTGGTCTGGCCGCATCCCGTGGCAGCGACTTTCACAGCCCTGCCGAGAGCCGAACCGAGTTAGGGGCCCTGCCCGCTTTACCCGGCGAGCTCACACCAATCTGGACCCTCCTGGCGGACCTCATTCAACGGGCACCCATCTCTACCGCAGCGGTGACCTGATTCACCAATGTCTTTTTGGAAAAGCCACCAGGGTGGCGGTATCTTATTGATCATATTGGCGGCGCTGTCGTTTGCCTCGCTGGACACCGCCACCAAACATGCCACGCAGCTGGTGCCGGTGTTGATGTTGCTTTGGTTTCGCTATGCCTTCCAAGCTGTGGTGACCTTTGCCCTGCGTTATCCGATCCAGAAAACCCGACTTTTTGCCACGCCCAACCCACGCTTTCAAACGCTGCGCGGCGTCTTGCTGCTGACCACCAGCGCCTGCTCGTTTTTTGGCCTGCAATTTCTGCCTGTGGGCGAATTCACGGCGATGGCCATGCTCTCACCTATGGTTGCAACAGCCATGGCGGCCTGGATGCTGAAAAACCATGTGTCGCCACTGCGTTGGTTCTTGATGGGCTTGGGGCTGCTGGGCGTGCTGCTGGTGGTACGCCCCGGCGGCCAGGTCTTTGGATGGGCTTTGCTGTTTCCTGTGTTGCTGGTGACCACCTATGCCTCATTCCAGGTGCTCACCAGTCGCCTGAGTGGCGACGAAAACCCCTACACCACCCATTTTTATACGGGTTTGGTGGGTGCGGTGGTGATGACACCAGTCATGTTGTGGAGCTGGAACACCGCCGCGTTGCAGGCTTACTGGCATTGGTTTGTTTTGGTCGGATTTTTGGGCACTTTCGGTCATTTGATGCTGATCCGCGCCTTCAACCGCGCCAGCGCAGTGGTACTGACGCCTTATCTGTACACGCAGATTGCCTTTGCCACCGTGCTCGGCTGGTGGGTATTCAGCCACGTGCCTGACAACCTCGCCTGGGCGGGCATTGCGGTGATTGCCGCCAGCGGTGTCGGCAGTGCCCTGCTGTCTGCGCGCGAAGCCGCCGGGCAGCGACAATAGCGACATGCCTCAGCTTTTTGAAATTCACCCTGACAACCCGCAGCCCCGTTTACTCAAGCAAGCTTCCGCGCTGCTTGACAAAGGCGAAGTGCTGGCTGTAC
Organism: Burkholderiales bacterium; assembly: GCA_038207945.1. GTDB lineage: Bacteria > Pseudomonadota > Gammaproteobacteria > Burkholderiales > Burkholderiaceae_C > Rhodoferax. The sequence goes on along the minus strand of JBBQZG010000169.1, from coordinate 2,523 downwards.
CCACCGACTCCAGTTATGCGTTGGTCTGCCACATTGATGACAAAGCCGCTGCTGACAAGTTGCGCCGCATTCGAGGTGTGGATGACAAGCACCACTTGACCCTGTTGTGCCGCGACCTGTCTGAGCTGGCCAACTACGCCCATGTCGACAACCAGCAATTTCGTCGCCTGAAAGCTGCCACACCTGGCGCCTACACCTTCATTCTTGAAGCCAGCAAAGAAGTACCTCGCCGCCTGAGCCACCCCTCACGCAAAACCATTGGCCTGCGCGTACCAGATCACAAGGTGCTGCAGGAATTGCTGGCTTTGCACAGCACACCTTTGCTGGCCACCACCTTGATTGCACTTGGTGAGACAGAACCCCTGAATGACGCTGACGAAATTCGCGAGCGCTACAAAGGTCGTATTGCCGCCGTGATTGATGCCGGCGCCTGCGCGCGCGAGCCCACCACGGTGGTGGACTTGACCGGTGGCGACCCAGTGATCATCCGCGAAGGGCGTGGTGCGCTGGCTGCACTGGGCTTATAACAACCGACAAAAAGCATACCCATGGACTTTGCCCAACTGATTCAAACTGTCACCCTCTACGCCATTCCGGTGTTGCTCGCCATCACCTTGCACGAGGCAGCGCATGGCTATGCGGCCAAACACTTTGGTGACAACACCGCCTACATGCTGGGCCGCGTCACGCTCAACCCGTTGCCGCACATCGACCCCGTGGGCACCATCCTGATGCCGCTGATGTTGTACTTTGCCACCTCTGGCGCTTTTTTGTTTGGTTACGCCAAACCGGTGCCGGTGCGTTTTGGCAATTTGCGCAACCCAAAGCGCGACATGATCTGGGTCGCGCTGGCAGGCCCTGGGTCCAATTTTGTCCAGGCGTTGTTCTGGGGCGCACTGCTCTACCTGTTCAAGGGGATGGACGTTGTCGAGCCCTTTCTGGTTGAAATGGCACAAGGCGGCGTGCTGGTCAATGTGGTGATGTGTGTTTTTAACCTGTTCCCGCTGCCTCCTCTGGACGGTGGCCGCATCCTGGTGGGTCTGCTGCCCTTCCGGCAGGCCATGCTGGTGTCACGTGTGGAGCCATGGGGCTTTTTCATTGTGATGGCGCTGGTGCTGGTGGGTGTGGTCAGTAATTTGTGGATGCGCCCACTGATGGGCTTGACTTACCAACTCATCAACCTGCTTTTGACACCTCTGGCCATGCTGGTCAATTGAAAAACGCTCCTAATTCGATAGTAATTTATTCATGACGACGCAACGCTTTCTCACTGGCATCACCACCTCGGGCACACCCCATTTAGGCAATTACGTCGGCTCCATTCGCCCCGCCGTGCGCCACAGCCTGCGCAGAGGAGTGGAGAGTTTTTACTTTCTGGCCGACTACCACGCACTGATCAAAATTGATGAGCCAGCGCGCATTCAGCGCTCCACGCTGGAAATCGCTGCAAGCTGGCTGGCTGCCGGACTAGACCCGGAACGTGTGGTGTTTTACCGCCAATCTGACGTGCCTGAAATTCCTGAACTCACCTGGTATTTGACCTGTGTGCTGGGAAAAGGGGTGCTCAACCGCGCCCACGCCTACAAGGCCGCAGTTGACAAAAACACTGCTGCTGGCAATGACCCTGATGCAGATGTGAGCGCGGGCCTGTTCATGTACCCGGTGCTGATGGGTGCCGATATCCTGCTGTTCAACGCCCATAAGGTACCCGTGGGGCGTGACCAGGTGCAGCATATCGAGATGGCGCGCGACATGGCGCACAGCTTCAACCACCGTTACGGCGAGCACTTTGTCGCGCCAGAGGCCGCCATCGAAGACCATGTAGCCACCCTCCCCGGCCTGGATGGCCGCAAGATGAGCAAAAGCTACGACAACACCATTCCCATGTTCGCACCACGTGCGCAACTGCAAAAACTCATTGCTGGCATCGTCACCGACTCCAAAGGACCAGACGAGCCTAAATCGGTTGATGGCTCTGCACTGTTTCAGATTTACCAGGCGTTTGCCAGTACAGATGAGACTGAAGCGCTGCGTCAGGCTTATGCTAGAGGGATCTCTTGGGGTGATGCCAAACACATCGTGTTTGAGCGCATTGATCAGGAAATTGCACCTATGCGTGCGGCTTACCAGGCGCTGATCGACAACCCAGCCAAGATTGAAGCCATTTTGAAAATCGGGGCCACCAAGGCACGCGCCATTGCAACACCGTTCATGGGTCAACTGCGCCACGCTGTGGGTTTGCGCAACCTGCAAACCCAGTCCGACAACACGGCCAAGGCAGTCAAAGTGGCATTGCCGGTGTTCAAGCAATATCGGGAAAGTGATGGCCAGTTTTACTTCAAACTGCAAAGCGCAGACGGCCGCCTGCTGCTGCAAAGTGGTGCCTTTGCCTCGCCCAAAGTGGCTGGGCAAACCATTGCCGCACTGCAATCTGACGGCATAGCTGCCTTGAGCCGCAGCCCGGCGCCACTCCACATCGGACCAGATGTCCTAGAGAACGACATCGCCACTGCCCTGCAAGCC
>JBBQZG010000168.1:0-5191 GCA_038207945.1 Burkholderiales bacterium | reverse complement strand
CACCTCATGGGCCGTCATCCTGGGGCTGGGCGGGCTCAAGTTTCTGGCAGTTGAAGCAGAAAAAATGCTGCTGCGTCGCATGAACATCCGGAGCCTGTGAATGAGCCTACTGCAAAAATTGCGCCGGCATGTGCCAACCCGGGAGCAGATCGCCCACAACCGCTGGCTTTCCTGGCTGCGCCCGTGGCTGCAGCACCCCAAGCTGTGGCACTGGTCACGCCGTGGCGTGGCCATGGGTGTGGCGCTTGGGGTGTTCTTTGGCCTGCTCATTCCCATCGCACAAATCCCACTTTCAGTGGCGGCGGCGGTTGTCATGCGGGCCAATATTCCGACGGCGGTGGCCAGCACACTGGTCAGCAACCCGGTCACTTTTGGTCCGATTTATTACGGTGCCTATCGGCTCGGGGTTTGGGTCACGGGCGCCAAGGAACAACCGAAAGCTCTTGATCTTGAAAATCCTCAGCGCGCCGTGCCACATGCAGACGCCAGCGTCTGGACGCGCATCACCAATCTGGGCAAACCCTTGCTGGTGGGGTTGTCGATCACCGCCATACTGGTGGGCCTGCTCACCTACGGTTTGATCTCTCTCATCTGGCGCTGGCGCACGTTGGCCAAACGGCGCAGCAGGTTGCGTCAAACCACTGTCTGAAAGGCCCCATCTTGAACACCGCCTACCAGGAATTTGCCCTGCTGCTCATGCTGTCGGCTGTGGTGGGTGCCATTGCGGTGCGCCTGCGCCAACCGCTGCTGATGGCCTATATCATTGTGGGCATTTTGGTTGGGCCGTCCGTTTTTGGCTGGGTGGGTGCGCATGACCAGATTGACCTACTGGCACAAATTGGCATCACGGTGCTGCTGTTTGTGGTGGGCCTCAAGCTTGATTTGCGGCACGTGCGCCAGATTGGGCCAGTGGCGCTGGCCACCGGGCTGGGGCAGTTGGGCTTCACCATTCTGTTTGGTTTTTTCATCATTCTGGCGCTGGGTCGGGGCTGGTTGGACGCCTTGTATGTGGCGGTGGCGCTGACGATTTCCAGCACCATCATCATCGTCAAGCTGCTGTCTGACAAACGCGAACTTGAATCGCTGCATGGGCGCATTGCCGTGGGCTTTTTGATCGTGCAAGACCTTGCAGTGGTGATCGCCATGATGGTCATGAGCGGGCTGGGTGGCATCGGGGGTGATGCAGTGAGCGGCCTGACGCTGACCCTGAACCTGCTGGCGCGCCTGGGCGGCGCTGCGGTCCTGCTTTTTATTCTGATGCGCTTTGTGCTGCCCCGGGTGGTTGACACGCTGGCGCGCTCACAAGAGTTGTTGCTGATCTTTGCGATTGCCTGGGGCACAGCGCTGGCTGCGCTGGGCGAATTCACCGGGTTCAGCAAGGAAGCCGGGGCGTTCATTGCCGGTTTTTCTCTGGCATCCACTGCCTACCGCGAGGCCATCAGCGCACGCCTGGCCAGTGTTCGCGACTTTTTGCTGCTTTTTTTCTTCATTGACCTGGGCGCCAAACTTGATTTTTCGACGCTGGGTGACGAGGTCAGCACGGCCGTTGTCTTGTCGCTGTTTGTGTTGATAGGCAATCCGCTGATCGTGATGGCCATCATGGGTTACATGGGCTACCGCAAGCGCACCAGCTTTTTGGCAGGCCTGACCGTGGCGCAGATCTCAGAGTTTTCCATCATCTTTGTCGCCATGGGCATCAGCCTGGGGCACATTGGCGCCAGTGCCCTGGGGCTGACCACCTTGGTCGGGCTGATCACGATTGCCTTGTCGTCTTACATGATTTTATATTCTCACCGCCTGTATGGCTGGCTGGCCCCAGTGCTTGGCATTTTTGAGCGCCGCACCCCTTTTCGTGAACTGGCCGTGGAAAATGCGCCCACCCAATTTGAGCGGCCTGACGTGGTGGTGTTTGGCCTTGGGCGTTACGGCACCCGGCTGGCGCAAAAGTTGCGCGCGCAAGGCATGCGAGTTCTGGGCGTTGATTTTGACCCGGAGGTCATCAAAGCCCTGCAGCTCACCGGGCTGGATGCGCGCTTTGGAGACTGCGAAGCGTCTGACTTTATCGAGAGCCTGCCGCTGAGTGGTGTGCCCTGGGTGGTCAGCAGCCTGCCTGAGACGGCGGCCAACCGCGCCTTGCTGCATGCCTTGTCCGAGCACCATTTCAGCGGAAAAATTGCAGTGGTGGCAAGGCACGAAGCCGAAGCGCAAGCGCTGAATGGGTTGACCAACGTCGAGGTCATCCTGCCATTCAACCAGGCCGCCGACTTTGCGGCGCTTGACATTGCCGCCCGTATCGCCTCCGCTGAAGCCGTCGAAGTTGACCCCATCAAGGAGACCTCATGAACACCGTACTTTCTCCACTCGCCGCCACTGATCTGTCCGCACCCGCGCGCCATGCCGCCAAGCGCGCGGCCATGTTGGCCCGACAGACCGGTGGCCAGCTCAACCTGGTCCACGTGTTGGAGAAAAGTGCACTGACAGAACTGCGGCGGCTGTTTGGCCTGAGTGGCGATACCGTCGAGGAAAGTGTGCGCCAGCAGGCGCAAGACGCCTTGACGCACTTGGCGAGTGAACTCGCCACGCCAGAGCCATTGCGTGTGAGCTGGCATCTGGTGGAGGGCGCGGTGCTGGCGGACATCCCGGAACAAGTCGATTTGCTGGGATGCAATCTTTTGGTGGTGGGGGCGCACGGTACCGGCTTCATGCGCCATTGGTTGCTGGGCGCCACAGCTGAGCGAATGCTGCGCAAAACTCGCCACCCCATTCTGGTGGTGAAAGAGGCACCGCGTCAGGCCTATCGCACGATGCTGGTGCCAGTCGATTTTTCGGATTGGTCGCTGCGCGCCATCGACCTGGCGCAGCGCATCGGGCCTCAGGCGGAGCTTTTGTTGTTGCATGCCTGTGAATTGCCTTTTGAGGGCAAGATGCGCTTTGCCGGGGTTGATGAAGACACCATTCGGCAGCACCGTGAAACCATTCACCGTGAGGCGATGGCCCGCATGTGCGAGATCGCCATGGATGCTGGCCTGACACCTGCGCAGTGGCGTCCACTGGTGGCCTTTGGTAACCCACCCGACTACATTCTGGAACAAGAAGAAGAGCAGGGTGCCGACCTGATCGTGATGGGTAAACACGGCATGGGCATGACCGAGGAGCTGCTGCTGGGCAGCGTCACCAAGCATGTGCTGGGGCAAGCGCACTCGGATGTGCTGGTGGTGGTGCGCTGAAAACGTGTTGCTTGTCGAGCCGTTTGTACTTGCTTGTCCGGCTTGGGGAAAACCGGCCGCTGACGTGATTATTCGCAACACCATGCTGCGTGACCTGACTATTCTGAAATCCCACTTGGGGTTTTTTATATATCAGGAGTCGCAATGGCTACGAAACTCAAGGAATTTGCAACCACACTGGTTGCTGTGGTTGAGCCGGAAACGTCTGCGCGGGAGGTGGCTCAACTTATGCGAAGGCACCACATCGGCGCACTGGTCGTTGTAGATGCCTCAGACAAAAACAAGCCAATCGGCATCGTCACCGACCGTGACTTGGTGCTTGAACTGATGGCTGAAGGCCTTGATCCGGCGGTGTTCACGGCGGGCGACATCATGTCCGTCGACCTGGTGAAAGCGCATCCCGAAATGAATGCCATGGACGCCGTGCAACTGATGAAAATGCACCAGCTGCGCCGCCTGGTCATTATTGACGGCTCGGGTAATCTGGCTGGCATTGTGACGATCGAGGACGTGCTGGCCTTGTTGACGAGTGAACTTGCAGAGCTTGCCGCTGATCTGGGAGCCGCCAGAGACCGGGAGACCCGTTCGCGGCCGATCAACCCCGCTTAGCCGTCCTGAACCGTTCGATCCGTTCCAGACCACAGCGAGCCACCCATGGAAAGGCCATCTGTCATTCACAAGGACGCTGCAGCACAGCGCCTGATGCCCAATTGGACTTCGTATTTCAAAGAGCGCAGCAGCTTCACTTGGAGTAAGGCAAAGCTCGCATTGCAGGGTTTGCCTGCAGGCGGTCTCAACATGGGTTTTGAAGCGGTAGACCGGCACGCGGCAAGCGCCCTGCGAGACCATATTGCGCTGCGCTTTGTCTCGCGCAATGCTGCAGCCATGGACATGAGCTACGCCGAATTGGCGCGACAAACCAACCGTTTTGCCAATATGTTGCAAAATCTCGGCGTGGGCAAGGGCGACAGGTTGTTTCTGTTGGCCGGGCGCATTCCCGAACTGTATGTGGCGCTGTTGGGTGCACTCAAAAATGGCACCGTGGTGACACCGCTGTTCTCGGCGTTTGGCCCCGACCCTATTGCCACCCGCATCCAGTTGGGTGCGGGGCAGGTGCTGGTGACCACCGACACCCTTTACCTGCGCAAGGTTCGCCAGATCCGCGCGCAAATGCCTACGCTCCGTCACGTCTTATTGGTGGCGGAGGACGGCGGCGTCACGCATGAACCCGACACGTTGGACCTCGCCACGCTGATGGCGGCAGCGTCAGACGCGTTCAGCACCGTGGAGACCACAGAAGATGACCCGGCGTTGCTTTTTTTTACCAGCGGCACCACCGGCACGCCCAAGGGCGCGCTGCACGTCCATGGCGCGGTGGCGGCTCACGAGGCGACTGGCCGCTACGCGCTTGACCTGCACCCTCAAGACCGCTATTGGTGCACCGCCGATCCCGGTTGGGTCACGGGATCAGCCTACGGCATCATTGCGCCCTTGCTACAGGGCGTGACGACACTGGTTGACCGCGAAGAGTTTGATGCCGAGCGCTGGTACGCCCTGCTGGCGCAGGAGAAAGTAAGCGTCTGGTACACCGCACCCACCGCCATTCGCATGTTGATGAGGTCTGGCCCCGAACTGGCGCGCAGCCACAGTTACCCCGACTTGCGCTTTGTCGCCAGTGTCGGCGAGCCGCTGAACCCGGAGGCAGTGTGGTGGGGTCAGGAGGTTCTTGGCCTGCCAATTCACGACAACTGGTGGCAGACCGAAACCGGCGGCATCATGATTGCCAACACCCCCGCCTTTGACATCAAGCCCGGCTCCATGGGGCGCCCGCTGCCGGGCATTGACGCCTTTGTGGTCGAACACCTTGAGGCTGCAGGGGAGCCGCCCCGGGTGCGCGTCATAGACACACCCAACGTCGAAGGTGAATTGGCGCTTAAACGTGGCTGGCCGTCGATGTTCCGCAG
>JBBQZG010000167.1:0-5191 GCA_038207945.1 Burkholderiales bacterium | reverse complement strand
CAGCAGGGCGTTCATTTCTTCGACGCGTACACGTGCCACACGCTGCTCCCCGAGGCGCTGGAGATGTGGTCGACCGAGCTCTTGGGCAAGCTGCTGCCGCGCCATCTGGAGATCATCTGCCGGATCAACGACGAGTTCCTCGAGGAGGTCCGCAAGGCCTACCCCGACGACGAGCTCCGGGCCCGTCGGATGTCGATCGTCACCGACAACCCCCACCCGGCCGTACGGATGGCGTACCTGGCCACCGTCGCCGGCGTGAAGGTCAACGGTGTGGCGGCTCTGCACCCAAAATCAGGGTTGATGCAATGTAACAGCACATGCACGCCGGCACCCTGAGCGGGGTGTGGTGTCAGTCAGCCAACGCCGCTGTCGCTGTTTTTTCCTTGGCTGTGGTTGCTGTTTTGGTCTTGACCGTCGTCGTGGCTTTTGTCTTGGCCGTGGGCGCCTTGCGGACTGCGGCGCGGGTGCGCTTGGCCACCGTCACCACCACGTGGTCACCGGCAATTTTGCCCGCCAGATGGGCCGATTTTTGTTCGATGGTGCTGGCCAGCGCACTCAGGGCCACGGCGCCTGGCAGGGCGGCATGGGCCAGCGTGCTCAGGACATGTGCGCCGGTTTTGTCTTCAAAACGATCGGCGTTGACAGACAACCCATGCACACCGGCGTCAGCGAGTTTGACGACCTGGTTGACTACGTTTTGCGCGCCGCCAGACGTCACCGTCAAACCCTTGAGGGTGTAGTTGTGCAGCACCTGTTGCAACACAGTGGCATTTTTGACCACACCAGCAGCCAATTTTGAGCGTGACTGTTTCATCGCGCTGTTCCAGCGCCGGTCAAGCAGGCGAACCATGCGCTCACCGCCTGCGCGGTAGGCGTGAATTGCGTTTGTGGCGGTGTTGCCATAGGCACTGATGACATGGCAGGTGACGGTCGAGAGTTTTTTGGCGCTCATGATGATTCCTTTGAAAAGTGAGTGTGAATGCACCAATTGTCGGGATTGCGCCTAGTGAACGCACCCTAACTGTCTAGAGGTCTGCCCCCATTAAAATCACCTCATATCTATAACAAATAAGGCTGTAGACCTCGTTTATTATGCGTTAAGTGCTATTTAATATATAGCGATACAGGTTTGGCAGGTGGCTTTGTCAATCCTTGAAAGCAGGCTTTCGTTTGCCCATGTTGGCCATCATGGCCTCCTGCAGGTCATTGCTGAGCAACATGGCGGCGTTCCAGGTGGCCACGTAATTCAGGCCATCGGCGACCGAGTGGTCGCGGGCGTAGGTGATCATTTCTTTCACGCCCCGGACCGACAGCGGTGACTTGGCGGCAATGCTTGCGGCTATTTCCCGCACACCTGCTTGCAAGGCCTCGGCTGAGTCAAACACACGGTTGACCAGGCGCATTTGCAGGGCTTCAGCGGCGCTGAACTTGGCGCCGGTGTAGGCCAGCTCACGCGCCATGCCCTCGCCAATCAGCCTTGGCAGGCGCTGCAAGGTGCCCACGTCGGCGGTCATGCCGATGTCGATTTCCTTGATGCTGAAAGTGGCATCGACCGTGCAGTAGCGCATGTCGGCGCAGCAGATCAAATCGATGCCGCCGCCAATGCAGGCCCCATGCACGGCAGCCAGCACCGGTTTGCGGCAACGCTCAAGGCTGGTCAGTGTGTCTTGCAAATCCAGAATCACCTGGCGCAGGTTTTCACGGGTGCGGGCTTCGCAGTCGTTCTGGATCTGGTCGCCCATGCCCATCATCATCTGCAGGTCAATGCCGGAGGTGAAGAGTTTGCCCTCGCCCTCCAGAATGGCCACACGGGCTTCAGGAGTGGCATCGACCCACTTGAAGGCGTTGCGGATGTCATGCCACATCGCCAGGTTCATGGCGTTGGCCTTGTCCGGGCGATTCAGGCGGATGGTGGCGATGTGCTCAGACAGGCTGACTGTCAGGGTTTCATAAGTCATGGCGCTATTTTTTTGATTGCTAGTTGTGCTTATGGCGCTTGGGCTAGAGGCTGATTTGTCATGTAAATTCTGCGATGACGTGGTGCTGGCTTGTGCGCTGCCTTGTGTGTTGATTTGGGCCAGGGAAATCGCCAACTCAAGGCCTTGCTTGATGGCGCGTTTGGCATCAAGTTCTTCCGCCTTGTCGGCGCCGCCGATCAGGTGCACGCGCAGGCCGGCGGCAAGTAATTCAGCTTGCAGTTCGCGCTGCGGTTCTTGCCCGGCGCAAATCACCACGTTGTCCACTGGCAAAGTCATCTCTCGCTCACCCACGGTGATGTGCAGGCCAGCGTCATCAATTCGGCGGTAAGTCACGCCAGCCAGCATCTCGACCTGGCGGTTTTTCAACGAGGTGCGGTGAATCCAGCCGGTGGTTTTGCCCAAGCCATCGCCTACCTTGCTGGCTTTGCGCTGCAGCAGGTAGACCTTGCGTGGGCTGGCTTCGATGTGCGCCTTCTTCAAGCCGCCGCGCTCTGCATAGGTGGTGTCCACGCCCCATTCGGCAAAAAACTTGCGCGGGCTCTGGCTCGGGCTCACGCCTTCATGCAGCAAAAATTCAGCGGTATCGAACCCAATGCCGCCGGCGCCAATCAGCGCCACGGTTTGGCCCACCAGTTTTTTGTCGCGCAACACGTCCAGGTAACTCAACACCTTGGGGTGGCTGATGCCGTCGATCGGCGGGGTGCGCGGGGTCACGCCGGTGGCCAGCACCACCTGCTGGTAGCCACCGGAGATCAGGTCCTGGGCACTCACGCGGGTGTTGAGCTTGAGCGACACACTGGTCAACCCAAGCTGTTGACCAAAGTAGCGCAGCGTCTCAACAAACTCCTCCTTGCCCGGCACCTGCTTGGCGATGTTGAACTGGCCGCCGATCTCGTTGGCCGCGTCAATCAGGGTCACGTCAAAGCCGCATTGCGCTGCCGCCGTGGCAAAGCTCAAACCCGCCGGGCCCGCACCGACCACGGCAATCCGCTCGCGCGTCGCGGCGGGCGTGATGTTGATCAGCGTCTCATGGCAGGCGCGCGGGTTCACCAGGCATGAGGTCACCTTGCCGGCAAAGGTGTGGTCCAGGCAAGCCTGGTTGCAGCCGATGCAGGTGTTGATTTCGTTCGCTTTGCCGGCGGCCGCCTTTTGCATGAACAGCGGGTCGGCCAGAAACGGTCGCGCCATGGAAACCATGTCGCAAAAGCCGTCTGCCAGCAGTTGTTCAGCCACCTCGGGAGTGTTGATGCGGTTGGTGGCCACCAGTGGAATGCCCACCTTGCCTTTGAGCTGTTTGGTGACCCAGGCCCAGGCGGCGCGCGGCACCTTGGTGGCAATGGTAGGAATGCGCGCCTCATGCCAGCCAATTCCCGTGTTGATGATGGTGGCGCCCGCTGCTTCAACCGCTTGCGCCAGTTCAATCACCTCATCCAGCGAGGAGCCGCCTTCCACCAGGTCGAGCATCGACAGGCGGTAGATGATGATGAAGTTTTTGCCGACCTTTTCGCGCGTGCGACGCACGATGTCGACCGGAAAGCGGATGCGGTTTTCGTAGCTGCCACCCCATTCATCATCGCGTTGGTTGGTGCGTGCAGCAATGAATTCGTTGAGCAAATACCCCTCAGAGCCCATGATTTCGACGCCGTCATAACCCGCGCTTTGGGCCAGCGCGGCACAGCGCACAAAATCGTCCACGGTCTGATAAACCTCTTCGGTGCTGAGCGCCCTGGGCTTCATCGGATTGATCGGCGCTTGTAACGCGCTTGGGGCCACCAGGTTCTCGTGGTAGGCGTAGCGGCCAAAGTGCAGGATTTGCATGGCGATCTTGCCGCCCGCCTGGTGCACCGCATCGGTGACGGGCTTGTGCTTTTCGGCTTCCGCTTCGGTGGTCAGGCGTGCGCCACCTGGCATCGGACGGCCACGGTCGTTGGGTGCAATGCCACCGGTGACGATCAGGCCGACACCCCCGCGCGCGCGTTCGGCGTAAAACGCCGCCATGCGGGCAAAACCGTCTTTGGCTTCTTCAAGGCCGACGTGCATGGAGCCCATGATCACGCGGTTGGGCAGGGTGGTGAAGCCCAGGTTCAGCGGGGCCAGCAAATGCGGGTAGGTGCTCATGAAAAAAATCCTCAAAGCGGTGGTGTGCAAATCAATCGGCGGGGAACTGGGCGCAGGCAAATGCCAAAAAACGCTGGCGTGCCTGTCCATCAGGCAGCCCGCGGCACAGTTTAGGAGAAGTGAAAAATTTATGCAACTGGTTGCATAGAGTGTTTTCCCCAATTAGACTTGCGCACCATGGCTTTGTCACACGCACTACTCACCTCGCTGCTGGAGAAATCATCCTCAGGTTATGACCTGGCGCGCCGCTTTGACAAGTCGATTGGGTTTTTCTGGCATGCCACGCACCAGCAGATTTACCGCGAGCTGGGGCGCATGGAGCTGGCAGGTTGGATTGAATCCAGCAGCGCCCCAGACGCGGGCAAAACCCGCAAGCGCATTTACCGCGTGCTGCCGCCTGGTCAGGCCGAACTGCTACGCTGGACAGCTGAACCTTCCGCACCGATGGATTTGCGCGACGAGTTCATGGTGCGCCTGCGCGCTGACGCTGCCTTGGGCGCGTTGGGTCTGGCCCCTGAGCTGGAGCGGCGCATTGCGCTGCACGAGGAGAAGCTGGCGCTGTACCGCGAGATTGAGCAGCGTGACTTTGCCGCACCAGACCTGTCGCGTGCGGCGCGCATTCACCACATGATCCTGAAAAAAGGCATTTTGTACGAGGAAAACTCGATTGCCTGGGCGCGCGAGATGCTGGCACTGCTGGCCTGACTGACATGGCCTCAAAGCCATGTCGCATGACGACGCGCTTGGACCTCAAGCACGCGCATCATGCGCAGAAGATTTGACAAGTCGCAAGTCAGGCCGTCCGATTGCGCATTACCTTTGACCGCATCAGAGGTACACCATGACCACCTTGCTTTCACAATTGGTGCGGATACCGGTGAACCACGTGTTCATCGAGGGTCTGCTGGAACTCCCGGTCAAGCCATCAGGGCTGGTCCTGTTTGCCCATGGCAGCGGCAGCAGTCGCCACAGCCCGCGCAACAATTTTGTCGCACACGTGTTGCGTGAAAACGGCATGGGGACGCTGCTGATGGATCTCCTCACCCCGACTGAAGACCTCGACTACCAAGTGCGTTTTGACATCGAATTACTGA
>JBBQZG010000166.1:0-5249 GCA_038207945.1 Burkholderiales bacterium | reverse complement strand
GCCGCCCTGGCCACCGGCAACACCGTGCTGGCCAAGCCGGCTGAGCAAACGCCGGGCGTGGCTTGGGAAGCCGTCAAGCTGTTGCACGCCGCCGGTGTGCCCGAGGGCGTGGTGCAGTTGTTGCACGGCCCGGGCGACACTGTGGGTGCGGCGCTGGTGGCGGCGCCCGGTGTGGCTGGCGTGGTGTTCACCGGCTCCACCCAGGTGGCCAAGCTCATCAACCGTGCGCTGGCCGCCAAAGACGGCCCCATCGTGCCTTTGGTTGCCGAGACCGGTGGCATCAACGCCATGCTGGTTGACAGTACGGCGCTGCCTGAGCAGGTGAGCGATGCGGTGATGCAGAGCGCCTTCAGGAGCGCTGGCCAGCGCTGCTCGGCCCTGCGCCTGCTGTGCATTCATGAAGACATTGCCGACAAGGTGATCGCCATGGTCAGTGGCGCCGCCCGTGAACTGGTGGTGGGCGACCCAAGTGATTTGGCCACCGATGTCGGCCCGGTGATTGATGCCGAGGCTTTTGCCGGCATACAGCAGCACTTGCAACGTCTGGATATTGAGTCAAAACGGCTTCTAGCCCTTGATGATCAAGCGCATAAAGCTACTAAAAATATAGCAAATTTGATCATGCCACAAGCCTATGAGGTCAACAGCATCAGTGACTTGAAAAGTGAAATTTTTGGCCCGGTGCTGCACATCGTGCGCTGGCGCGGCGACCCGCTGGCAGTGATTGAGCAAATCAACGCGCTTGGCTACGGCTTGACGATTGGCATCCAGACCCGCATTGACAGCCGCGCCCAGCAGCTGGCGCACGCCGCGCACATTGGCAACGTCTACATCAACCGCAACCAGATTGGCGCGGTGGTGGGCGTGCAACCGTTTGGCGGCGAGGGCCTGAGCGGCACCGGCCCCAAGGCGGGCGGGCCGCATTACCTGTACCGTTTTTGCGCCGAGCAGACCATCACCATCAACACCACGGCGGCTGGGGGCAATGTGCAGCTGATGGCGGCTTAGGCGCCGCCCAATATTTTTTTTCGGGGTGCAGGGGGGCCGTTCACCTGGTTTCATAATCGCCAAAATGTGCCAACAACCCAAGCGCACAACAACCAGGAAATCATCCCCATGGACACCACCGACACGTCATCCACTGCCCGGGCCACGGCCCTTTTTGGGGACCGCCTTGTTTTGTTAGGCATTGCCATCAGCGCCATCGCCGCTCTGGTGCTTGGCTTTCAGTTCATTGACACCACGCTGGCCATGGCAGGCACGGTGCTCTTCAGCTTGGTGGCAGGCCTTGTGTATGGCAGCGCCAAGGGCACCACGCTGAGCAAATACGTGCTGACCTTTGTGCTCATCGGGCTGGTGGTGCTGCACATCCAGCTCAGCTTGGGCATGGTGGAATTTCACTTTGGGGTGTTTGTCACCCTGGCCTTGCTGCTGGTGTACCGCGACTGGCGGGTGATTGTGTTTGCTGCGCTGATGTATGCCGTGCACCATGTGGCGTTTGACCGGCTGCAGGCGGCAGGGTTTGGCCTGTATTGCCTCTCAAGCCCCAATTTTGCTGTGGTCATGTTGCACGCGGTGTACGTGGTGGTGCAGTCGGGGGTCGAGATTGTGCTGGTGCTGGGCATGGCGCGGGCAGCTCGGGCGGGTGAAGAATTGGCGGTGTTGGTGGCCCGGGTCAACCAGCCCGACGGCATTGCGCTGGATGTGGCGGCGGTGCCGGTCACCACGCCCTCCGGCGCAGCGCTTAAAACCACGCTGGCACGCATGGACACGGCGGTGACAGCGGTCCGGCTTGGAGCCAACGGCATTGAGACCGCGTGCGCTGAAATTGCCAGCGGCAACCAGGATTTGAGCAACCGCACCGAGCAGACCGCCAGCAACTTGCAGCGCACCTCCAGCAGCATGTCGCACCTGACGGAAACCGTCACGCAGTCGGCAGAAAACGCCCGCCAGGCCAACCAGCTGGCCATGAACGCCAGCAGCGTGGCAGCGCAAGGCGGCGCGGTTGTCAGCCAGGTGGTAGACACCATGCGCGGCATCAACGAGGCCTCACGCAAGATCAGCGACATCATCTCTGTGATTGACGGCATTGCCTTTCAGACCAACATTCTGGCGCTCAACGCCGCAGTGGAAGCCGCCCGTGCCGGCGAGCAGGGGCGTGGTTTTGCCGTGGTGGCCAGCGAGGTGCGCAGCCTGGCCGGGCGCTCGGCCGAAGCCGCCAAAGAGATCAAGACCCTGATCAACACCAGCGTGGAGCGGGTCGAGCAAGGCTCGCAGCTGGTTGACCAGGCGGGCGCCACCATGGCCGAGGTGGTGAGCTCGATCCGCCGCGTGACCGACATCATGGGCGAAATCAGCGCCGCCAGCACCGAGCAGGCCAGCGGTGTCGCCAGCGTCGGCGAGGCGGTGATGCAAATGGACCAGGCCACGCAGCAAAACGCCGCACTGGTCGAGCAAATGGCGGCTGCAGCGGCCAGTTTGAATGCGCAGGCGCAAGAATTGGTGCAGACGGTGGCGGTGTTCAAAGGGGCTAAGCCCATGGCGAGGCATGCCATGGCTGCGCAGCCATCCGCGCGGCGTGCGGCACCCCAGCCGTTGGCCCCGCGCAGCCTGTCCGCGAGCAAGCCAGTGGCGCCACGGCCTGTTGCGGCCAAGCCAAAGGCACCCCAACTGTCGCACGCCAAGCCTGCTGCCGCGCCTGCGCCAAGTGCGCTGTCCAAGCCCGCCGCGCCCAGCAAGGGTGGCGACGACGAGTGGGAAACTTTCTGACGCAGGCGCCCGCCGTGTGTCACGGCAGGCGGCGTGTCAGCTGGTTTTTCGCATCAGCGTGCTTTTGCCAAACAGCGACTCGATCAGGTCGACCGCCACTTCAGCCGTGCGGTTGCGCACATCAAACGCCGGGTTGAGTTCCATGATGTCCAGCGAGCCCAACCGGCCAGTGTCGGCAATCATCTCCATGCACAGCTGCGCCTCGCGGTAAGTGGGGCCGCCGCGCACCGTGGTGCCGACACCAGGGGCGATGTCGGGGTCGAGAAAATCCACGTCAAAGCTCACATGCAAATGGGTGTGGGCGTCGACCAGCGCCAGGGCCAGTTCCATGGCGGCGCGCATGCCCATCTCGTCAATGAAGCGCATGTCAAACACCTCCAGTCCGGCCTCATGCACCAGCCGCTTCTCGCCTTCGTCGACGCTGCGAATGCCGATCTGCCGCACCCACTTGGCGTCAATCGCTGGCACCTGGCCGCCGATGCGGGTCAGCGCGTCCGGCCCATCACCACACAGGCAGGCGACCGGCATGCCATGAATGTTGCCGCTGGGGGTGAGTGCGCTGGTGTTGAAATCAGCATGGGCATCCAGCCACAACACGCGCAGTTTTTTGCCAGTGTCGCGGCAGTGGCGCGCCACCGCGCTGATCGAGCCCACGCCCAGGCAATGGTCGCCACCCAGCAAGATGGGCAGGCGGTTTTGCGTCAGTTCGGCGTACACCGCGTCATGCACGGTCTGGTTCCAGGCGGCCACCTCGGGCAGGTGCCGGTAGCCGTCCACCGGGGGCAGCCAGGGGTTGCTCGGGCCGCTCAGGTTGCCGCGGTCAAGCACATTCAGGCCTTGGCCCTCAAGCACCGGCACGATGTTGGCCACGCGCAGGGCTTCAGGCCCCATGCTGGCACCGCGGCTGCCCGCGCCAATGTCCGTGGGTGCGCCGATCAGGGAAATGTCAGGGTTCATGGTGGCTGCCTTAAAAACCCCGGAGTTTATGGCTTATGCCAGCGCGCCACCCAGCTCAAGTTGTCATCAAGTCCGACTCAGCCTGAAGCAGGGCACTCAATTCCCCTGCCGCCATGGCTTTGGCAAACAGCCAGCCCTGGTAGGTGTCGCAGCCATATTGGCGTAAAAAGGCCAGTTGCGCTTCGGTTTCCACGCCTTCCGCGATCAGCGTCATGCCCAGGCTCTTGGCCAGCGCAATGATGGCGCGCGAAATGGCCACGTCACTGGCATCGTCGGGAATGCCGTCCATGAAGCTCTTGTCAATCTTGAGCTTATGAATCGGCAGCGCCTTGAGGTAGGCCAGCGACGAATAACCGGTGCCAAAGTCATCCAGCGCCACGCGGCAACCCATGGCCACCAGCGCCCCAAGCTGTTCGCGCGCCTGCTCGGGCTGGGTCATGGCCATGGACTCGGTGATTTCGATGTCGAGCCACTGCGCCTGTGCACCCGTGCGCGCCAGCACCTGGCGCACCTGCTCGGGCAAATCGCGTTGGCGAAACTGCTGCGCCGAAAAATTCACCGCCACCCGCACGGGCGTGCCTGCCCGCGTCCACGCGGCAATTTGTTGGCAGGCGGTTTCCAGCACCCACTCGGACAAGGGCAGGATCAGGCCAGTCGCTTCTGCCACCGGAATAAAGCGCGCGGGTGAGACGTGGCCCAGCACCGGATCAAACCAACGCAACAAGGCCTCGACCCCGACAATGGCACCGGATTCAACATCCACCTGCGGCTGGTAATGCAACTGCAGCCCGTTGCGCGCCATGGCCTCCTTCAATTGGGTATGCAGTTGCATGTTGTCGTGCGCCACCTGATCCATGTCCTTCGAATAAAAGGCAAATGCACCACGGCCATTGGCCTTGGCCTGGTACATGGCCATGTCGGCGTAGCGCAGCAAGGTTTCGCTGGTGGGTGCATCGTCCGGGTAAAACGCCAGCCCCACACTGGCGCCCGAATACACGTCCTGATCTTTCAGGAAATACGCTGTCTTCAGGGATGCCAGCAGTTTGTTCGCCACGCCAATGGCTTCGTCGGGGCTGGTCAGGTCGGCCAGCAACACGGCAAATTCATCCCCGCCCTGGCGCGCCAGGGTGTCGTGTTCGCGCAGCACACTGCGCATGCGCGCACCGGCTTGCACCAGCAACATGTCGCCCGTGCTGTGGCCAAAGCTGTCGTTGATGGTCTTGAAATAGTCCAGGTCAATGAACAACACCGCCACATGCTGACCTGACCGCGCGGCGCGCGCCAGTGCCTGGCCAAGCTGCAGGCGAAACAGCCAGCGATTGGGCAGGCCGGTGAGGTCGTCGTGGGTCGCCTGGTGTCTGAGTGAGTTCTCAAACTGCTTGCGCTCGGTCAGGTCGCGGATGTAGACAATGGCGTAGGGCGTGCCTTCATCTTCCCAGTGCCCGAGTGAAATATCCACCGGCAGCTGCTGGCCATCGCGGCGCATGAGGTTCAAATCCATCAAGCCCATGGCCCTCGGGTGG
>JBBQZG010000165.1:0-5295 GCA_038207945.1 Burkholderiales bacterium | reverse complement strand
TGAATATGGAGGACGTGAGCTTCATGTAAATGTTCCCTGACAGATTGACTGATTGGTTTTTGGACTCGAATTGTAGGGCGCAGATGGCGGCAAAGACATGTCCGGAAACGGCTTGAAAAGACGCGCCAATCAGCTCAAGCAAAAGCCTTGGGCGCATATGATCATCCACATGGACAGCCCCAACGCCCCAAGTGCCGATGACGCCTGCTACCTCGCGCTCAAGGCGCGTGATACGCGGTTTGACGGTTGCTTTTTCACCGGGGTCACCTCCACCGGCATCTATTGCCGCCCGGTGTGCCGGGTGCGCACGCCCAAGCGGGAAAACTGCCAATTCTTCAGCTTGGCGGCTCAAGCCGAGCGGGCCGGTTTTCGCCCTTGCCTGCGCTGCCGCCCGGAACTGGCGCCGCGCCAGCTCACACCAGGCATGGTGCACAGCAAAGCCTGGTCGATGCAGGACGCCTCGGGCATTCTGGCCAGTCAGGCGGCAAGCCTGATGGACGCGCCGACCAACCCGGGTTCACCCGTACTGACGGTGCAGCGCCTGGCCCTGCGGCTGGGCATCAGCGACCGGCATCTGCGTCGCATCTTCGAGTCACAATTTGGTGTGTCGCCACTGCAGTACCTGCAAACACGCCGCTTGTTGAATGCCAAACAGTTGCTCACCGACACCTTGTTGCCCGTCACCCAGGTGGCGGCTTTAAGCGGGTTTGCCAGTGTGCGGGGGTTCAACACCGCCTTTGCCACGCATTACGGCCTGAACCCCACGCAGCTGCGCCGCAGCAACACGCCACACCCTGCAAGCCATGCGCAGGCGGGCATTCATGTCAAGCTGGCTTATCGACCCCCGTATGACGCAGCGGCCATACTGCAGTTTTTTGGCGCGCGGCAAATCGCTGGGTTTGAAGTGGTCCAAATGGACGCGCACAGCATGTGCCTGGGCAAAACTGTGGCGCTGCAAAACTGCGATCAGCGTGTCTCTGGCTGGCTGCTGGCGAGTTTTGATGAAGCCCACTTCCGCGTCGACCTGCAGGTGAGCGACTCGTTGGGTGAGGTGTTGCCGCTGGTGATCAACCGCGTGCGCGCGCTGCTCGACCTGGACGCCGACCCGCTGGCCATCAACGAGGTCTTGCACGTCCACTTTCCACACGGCGACGGCCTGCGTGTACCCGGCACGCTGGATGCCTTTGAGCTGGCCGTGCGTGCCGTGCTGGGACAACAAATCACGGTCGCGGCAGCGCGCACACTGTCAAACCGTCTGGTGGCAAACTTTGGTGAGCCTGTTGTGACACCCGTAGCCGGGTTGAACCGTCTGTTTCCAACGCCTGCCGCGCTGGCTGCCGCCAGCGCTGATGCACTGGGCGCTTTGGGTATCGTGAAACAAAGGCAGGCCGCCATTCAGGCGCTGGGGCTTGCTGTGAGCAACGGACAATTGTGTCTGGAGGCAGGCGTTAATGTCGGTGCCAACCTGGCCCGATTGCAAGCCCTGCCTGGTATTGGCGAATGGACCGCACACTACATCGCCATGCGCGCCTTGCGCTGGCCCGATGCGTTTCCAGCCAGTGATGTGGCGCTGCACAGGGCGTTGGGTGTGTTGGGCACGCCGCAGCCCGCCAAGGCCGCACTGGCTGTGTCCCACGCCTGGCAACCCTGGCGCAGCTATGCGGTGGTGCGCGCCTGGGCCACATTGCCAGTGGCACCGACGCCACCAGCGAGTTTCAAACCGCTACAAAAACAATAGTGACTTGCGCTTATTAATAAACGGCTACAAGCCAAAAACACCATGAAAATCCCAAACCATACCGAATACACCCATACCTCCAGCCCACTGGGCCAGGTCACCCTGGCAGCAGCCGGGCAACGGCTGGTGGGCGTCTGGTTTGACGGCCAGGCACACCAGCCGGATTTTTCTGGTTACGCGCAAGCGCCCGAGCACCCGGTGTTGCAGCAGGCGGCCGGGCAGTTGGCCGAGTACTTTGCAGGGCAACGCACCACCTTTGACCTGCTGCTGGACCTGAGCAGCGGCACCGCGTTTCAGCAAACCGTTTGGCAGGCGCTGCGCAGCATTGCACCCGGCCAAACTTGCAGCTACAAAACCTTGAGCGCCGCCATTGGTCGCCCTGCGGCGGTGCGCGCCGTGGGTGGCGCTGTCGGGCGTAATCCCTTGAGCATCATCGTGCCCTGCCATCGCGTGGTCGGCGCCAATGGGGCACTGACCGGCTACGCAGGCGGACTGGCGCGCAAAACCGCCCTGCTGCATCTTGAAGGCGCACTTTGAATTCATCCCAACCCACTGCATCCTGGCTCACTGAATTTGTCTTGCTGGGCGCCATTTGGGGCGCCTCCTTTTTGTTCACCCGACTCGGCGCTGCTGAATTTGGGGCCATACCAACGGCGGGTATGCGGGTAGCGATTGCGGCGCTGTTTTTGCTGCCCTTGTTGTTGGCACGTGGACAGTTGCCTGCGTTGCGCCAGCACTGGGGGAAAATTTTCTTTCTGGGACTTCTCAATTCCGGCATTCCGTTTGCGCTGTACGCCTATGCCTTGCTGTCCATCAGCACCGGTTTGTCATCCTTGCTCAACGCCACGGTGCCGCTCTTTGGCGCTTTGGTCGCCTGGTTTTGGCTCAAAGACCGCCCGCACGGCATCAAGGTTTTAGGCTTATTGATCGGTTTTGTTGGCGTGGCCATGCTGGCTTGGGGCAAGGCCAGTTTCAAGCCCAATGCCTCGGGGTTGGTGACAGGTTGGGCGGTGCTGGCCTGTTTGGGTGCCTGCCTGTGTTACGGCATTTCTGCCAGTTTCACTAAACGTTACTTGAGTGGCCAGCCCTCACTGGTGATTGCCACCGGCAGCCAAGTTGGCGCCACGTTGGGGCTGGCGCTGCCGACGCTTCTGTTGTGGCCCGACCAGACACCCAGCGCCACTGCGTGGCTGGCCCTGCTGGCCGTGGGTGTGGTGTGCACCGGCATTGCATATGTGCTGTTTTTCCGCCTGATCGGCAAGGTCGGGGCCGCAGGGTCACTCACCGTGACTTTTTTGATCCCGGTCTTTGCCGTGATTTATGGCGTGGTGTTTCTGGACGAATCGGTCACCGCCTGGATGCTGATCTGCGGTGCTGTCATTTTGTGTGGTACAGCTTTGTCGATGGGTTTGCTCAAGCTGCGCCGTCAGTCTTGAAAACCACCAAGATCTGGCATGCCTGGTGATTATTCCCGGAGGTCATGACGCAATGAGATGACCCGTCTTGACCAAAATCAGGCACCCCTCAACGCTGAAAGGTTGATGCTGGCTGAGGTGGGGGCTGCGAATCCAGGTGCCTTTGGGGTAACTTCCGTGTTCGTCAGAAAACACCCCGTCAACCACAAAGATCTCTTCGCCACCGTAATGGCGGTGCGGGTTGAAAAAAGTTCCCGGTGCCCACTGCACCATGGCCGTGTGACGGGTGCCAAACTCTGCGAGCGGCAAGACCTTCAGTCCTTCCACCAAGCCCTGGAACCAGGGTGATCGGCGCGTGTCCACGACAACCCGCCCCACGTCGTCAGGGTCAAGGTGCCGGAGCTTGACGAACAGGGTGCAGCCGTCTTGCGAAAAAGGTGCATGGCTGGAGCCAGGCGGGTTTTTCAGGTAGGTGCCAGGTCCATAATCGCCAGTGTCGTCGCTCAGCGTCCCCTCCAGAACAAAAATCTCTTCACCCAATTCGTGCAGATGCGAATCGAACTTCGCACCAGGTTCGTAGCGGACGATGGACGTGGCCTGCGCCACCTCGCCACCATCACGTTCCAGCAATCGGCGATGGACTAAGGGTGAAGGTGAAGCGTGCCACTGCAGCGTCTGACTGTTCATCACCACGCGCTCAGAGAAGTCTGCGTTCAACTGCATGTCTGTTGGCACAGTCATTTCGACGCACAGCTCTCTGTAGGCAGCACAAGTTCAGTTTCAGGCAGGTTAGACGAGCTCTCAACGATCGCTGGATGGCACATTTTTTCTCCATTCCATTGCTGTCCACACCAACAATGGCCCTGGGCATCAATGATGCAGGTACCTGTGCCGCAACAGCGTTCATCGTCTTGCATATTTGGACCTCCGTGAGTGATGGACTGGATGGACGGAATGCCCATGAAAACCAGCCAAAGATAAACAGTGTGACACCATCATCATGGCCAAGATTTTGACCAGTTCCACATTTTGCCGTTTGAACTGGGGATATTGAAACAACATGACTGCGCTTGAGTGCGCCCATGCCACGGGGTAGCCTGTATCAAGCGGGTGTAACGCGCGGGCACGACAGCAAAAATCAACCTCAGAAATAGGAAAACCCTAAGTAGATTACCTACTTAGGGTTTCTGTTTGGCGGAGCGGACGGGACACTGCGGCAGGTTAAAAAAATGCTTATTTATCAATGACTTACATCATAGAACGAATGGTCTCTTTGTACCCTCTTTGTATGCCATTTTCCAAGCCCAAAGGAGCTTCATATAGGGGGCCGAGTGTCCAGTATCTGACGTTCGTCGTTTGCACGATTCAGGCGCAAAACCAGCAGCGTGTAACGTTGCTCCTAGTACGTTGCGACATCTTTGTCGGGTGGATGGCCGCCTAGAGCACTTTAAATCCGCGCTTGTACGCGCTAACATCGCTGCCCAACCCTGAGCCCGACTACCAGCCGCCCCGCCCCCGCGCGGTTTTCATCGACCCGACCGCCGCGTCCGCCGCTGGCCCGCGCCCAGCAAGCCGACCCACGCGCCCACCTCCCCCCCGGCCCGGCACCCACGCCGCCCCAATTGAGGGCCCCGGCGCCGCGAAGCTCAAGCGAGCACCCGCTCGAGCCTAGTTGTCTCCCTGGCCTCCACCGGATTAGCCGACAAAAAGGTCGCATGAGGCTCGCTTGACACGGGCTCTCCCAGAAGCAGTCTTGAGCCAGGACTTGAAAGCAACCGGCGCCAATTCGCATGCACGTAGGCCTGTTCTTGTGCCTAGATGTCGCCCAATGGAAACCCCAACAGATAGTGAGCAAATTCGAGGCAAGACTGCGCGAGTCCTTCCACCACAGCCAAGCCCGCAAGACCCTCAATGTTGGCGAGCATGCGCCGCGTTCGTAGCGTTCGGTACTCATCGAGCACATCATCAACGATATTTCCCCTCTGCTTGCTCTAGACAAGCTTGGACGCCTCGACGACCCCTGGTTTTGTGCTGGCGACCCCCTACCCTGAACAAAATGAGAGCTGCAGGCTGTGGCGCTAAAACTCAAGAGAAAGGGATTTGCTGCAGCTATGGCTTCAAGGTACTTATTGCCCACGCTAC
>JBBQZG010000164.1:0-5387 GCA_038207945.1 Burkholderiales bacterium | reverse complement strand
TCGGCAAACATCTGGATCGCGGCCGGGGTGTAGCCACGGCGGCGCAGGCCGACGATGGTTGGCATGCGCGGGTCATCCCAGCCGTTCACCTTGTGGTCGTACACCAGTTGCGCCAGCTTGCGTTTGCTGGTGATGACGTAGGTGAGGTTGAGGCGGGCAAATTCGTACTGGTGCGGTGGCGGGCTGGCCAGCAGGCCCCCTTCAATCAGCCGCGCCATCAGCCAGTCGTAAAACGGGCGTTGGTCTTCAAATTCGAGCGTGCAGATGCTGTGGGTGATCTGCTCCAGCGCGTCTTCGATCGGGTGGGCAAAGGTGTACATCGGGTAAATGCACCATTTGTCGCCGGTGTTGTGGTGGGTGGCGCGGCGAATGCGGTAAATGGCCGGGTCGCGCATGTTGATGTTGGGGCTGGCCATGTCGATCTTGGCGCGCAGCACCATGGCACCGTCGGGGTACAGGCCGTCGCGCATTTGGCGAAAGCGGGTCAGGTTCTCGGTGGGGGTGTGGTTGCGATACGGGCTGTCCACACCGGGCTTGCCGAAGTCGCCCCGGTTCACGCGCATTTGTTCGGGGGTTTGCTCGTCCACGTAGGCGTGGCCAGCCTCAATCAAATATTCTGCGGCGCGGTACATGAAGTCAAAGTAGTCGCTGGCCTGGTAAGGCGCGGCATCTGTTGAGCCGTTCCAGTCAAAGCCCAGCCATTTCACCGAATCGGTGATGCTGTTGACGTACTCGGTGTCTTCTTTTTCGGGGTTGGTGTCGTCAAAGCGCAGGTGGCACACGCCGCCGTAATCGCGCGCCAGGCCAAAGTTCAGGCAGATGCTTTTGGCGTGGCCCACATGCAGGTAACCATTGGGCTCGGGCGGAAAGCGGGTGCGGATTTTGGCCGGGTCAGGCTCACCCTTGGCGTGGTGCGCGGCATCGCCGGGGCTGCCGCCCCAGCGGCGCGTGGCGTAGGTGCCTTTTTCCAGATCGCTTTCGATGATCTGGCGCAAAAAATTGCTGGGTTTGACTGCATCTGTGGCAGCCGCTTTGTCTTGGGAAGGTGTGGGGTAGCTCATGCGCCTGATTTTAGGCGCGCCAGCGGTGCAACTGCCTGCTAAACCAGCAGTGACTCCGCAAAGGCATTGATGACGTTCACATCAGGCGGCAGCACGGTGTAGGGCAGCTGTTCGCGGTCCAGAATCTCGCGCAAGCCCTGGTCCACTTCGCGCGCTTGTTCCTCGTCCTGAAATCTGCCGGTGCGCACGTATTTCTTGTCGCCGCGCTGCACCAGAATGTTGATGTTGTCGTTTTGACGATACCACTCCAGAATCTGCTCACGGGTTTTCGCCACGTCGCAGATGTTGTCGGCGTAGTTTTCGTTGTAGAACAAAATCTGGGGCAGAGAACATTCGGTGATCAAAAAGTGCACCTGGCCGTCAATCAGGTTGAGCATTTCATACTGCCGCTGGGCAATGAAGTACTGGTTTTTAAGCACTTCAAAATTTTGCTGCCACACCAATGATTTGGCGTAATCGGGGATGGTTTCCACGGTTTTTCCGCGCAGGCTCAAATACAAGATGATGGCTGCTGAAAAAAGCGACTTGTCACTGCCGGGCCCCCCAATGATGTTGATCACCTTGGTGGGGTAGAGACGCATTTTGGTCTCTGGCAAGTGGTTGATGACATTGGTGTAACGAATGCTCATGGTTTTCTACTCCGTAGCCAACACTTTACGTCGAAATACCGTTGCGTTCCAGCAAATCGCTCACCAGTTCAAGCCGCACCAGCGGGTTGTCCAGCGCCATCAGGCGATTTTTGAGATCTGGCAGCATGGGCAGCAGCTCACACCAGCGGTTAGACACCCAGGCGCAATCGTCGAGCTGGTAGGGCGGCTGGATGGGCATTTGCTCAGGGGTGGTGCCCTGCGCCTGCAGGGTGTTGATGACGCGGTCCAGCGTGTTGGCCACGGGCTGCAAGTCATCCGGAATGGGCACGTACTGGTCATCCGGCACCACACTCACGTTGGCCACCCACAGGCCATGCTTGAGCAGCTCATGCTGGGTGACCTCAAAGCGTTGCAGGCCCGTGCACTGAATCAGCATCAGCCCGGGTTGTGGTCGGCTCAGGCTGGTGATGCGCGCCAACGTGCCGGTAGAGTAGAAGATTTCTTGTTCAAAGCTGCTGTCAACGGCTTCAGCACCTGGGGCCTGGCGCACCTCACTGCCTTGTTTCAAGGTGACGATACCAAAGGGCGCCCCCGCCTTGAAGCACTTGCCAATCATGTCGAGGTAGCGCACCTCAAAGATTTGCAGGGGCAAGTAACCTCCTGGGAACAGCACGGTGCCCAGCGGGAACAGGGGGAGTGAGTTGAGCGTGAGAGCTTGTGGCATGGCATCAAAGTGAGCGTGTTAAGGCAATCATCCCATGAATGCAACGACCTTGCCCAGGCAGCGCCAGCGATAATGCGCGGGTTCTAAAACAGGGAGTTTCCGTGGATATTGTGTTGTTGATCAAGGCCGCCATCATGGGCCTGGTGGAGGGGCTGACCGAGTTTTTGCCAATTTCAAGCACGGGGCACCTGATTCTGGCCGGGGCTTTGCTGGGGTTTGACGATGAAAAAGCCAAGGTGTTTGACATTGCCATCCAGACCGGGGCCATTTTTGCGGTGATTCTGGTGTACTGGCAAAAAATCCGTGACACCGTGGTGGCACTGCCAACTGACAGGCAGGCGCAGCGTTTTGCCTTGAATGTGGCCATTGCCTTTTTCCCGGCGGTGATTCTGGGACTGGCGTTTGGCAAGGCCATCAAAGAGAACCTGTTCACGCCGGTGGTGGTGGCCAGCGCTTTCATCATTGGCGGCTTCATCATCTTGTGGGCGGAGCGGCGGCAAGAAAAGAACCCGGCTGTGGCGCGCATTCAGGACGTGGACCAAATGACCGCATTGGACGCGCTCAAAGTGGGCCTGGTGCAGTGTTTCGCCATGATTCCTGGCACCAGCCGCAGTGGTGCCACCATCATTGGCGGCATGTTGCTGGGCTTGTCGCGCAAGGCCGCCACCGACTTTTCGTTTTACCTGGCGATTCCGACCCTGATCGGGGCCGGTGCCTATAGCCTGTACAAGGAACGTGCCCTGCTGTCGATAGCCGATGTGCCCATGTTTGGCGTGGGGCTGTTCTTTTCTTTCGTGAGCGCGTGGCTGTGCATTCGCTGGTTGCTGCGTTATATCGCCAGCCACAGTTTTGTCGGTTTTGCCTATTACCGCATTGCTTTCGGGATTGTCGTGCTGGCCACGGCCTGGACTGGCACGGTCACTTGGGCGGCTTGATTTACCCGGCGCTTTGCAGGTTGAGCAGCGCCGCTTCAATGGCGGCGGCGGTCACCAACGGCTTTTCCATCGGAAACAGATGCGTGCCGTCCAGCATCATGATGCGGCCCTGGGTGATGCGTTGGGTCAGCGCGATACCCACCTGACGCATTTCGCTTGAGCGAAGTCCACCCATGAAGGCCACCGGGCATTTGACCGGGTGGCTTTTCAGCATGGACTCAAGGTTGCTTGGCAGCGTGTTGTAAATGGCGGTTTCAACCTCACGGTCAAAGCTCAGCACGCGCTGGGGGTGGCCGTTGACCACCTCGTCATGCGTGCCGTAGGCGATGTAGTCTGCCAACACTTGCGGGTGCCATTTGCCAAAGGCTTTTTTGTTTTTGAAATGCGTCAATGCGGCATCCAGGTTGGGCCAATGCTTGCGCCGCTTGCGGCTGACCGCACCGGGCGACACGGACCCCACCAGTTGGGTGCGTTTGGCCAGCCCCAGCGCGGCAGCGCGCCAGCCGCCCACAATCGGCGCATCCAGTAGCAGCACACCTCGTACAAGCTTGGGCGCCTGGCTGGCCGCCATCAAGCTCAAGAAACCACCCAGTGAGTGACCCACCAGAAACACCGGCGCGCCTTCTTTGCCAACGGCGGCTTTTGTAAAGTCCACCAATTGCTGCACCAGATGCGGCCAGTTGTTGGTGACCGGGTAACGTGGGTCGTGGCCAAACTTGTCGATGGCCAACACGTCAAAGCCACGCGCTTTTAACGCCTCAAACAGCACGGCGTAAGTGGCTGCGCCAAAACTGTTGGCATGCGAGAAAACAATGCGTGTCGCAGCCGCTTTGAGGTGCGGCATTTAAATCAGCTTTTCCTGGGGGGTGCTGATTTTCTTCAGGGGCAGGTGGCGGCCTGAAGTCTGCATCAGTGGCACGCTGGTTTGCTCGCCATTCCACATGGGGTGTTCAATGCTGTCAAAGACTTCGCGCAGTTTCACGCCCCAGCTGTTGTGCATCATTTTGAAGTAGGGGTTGTTTTCGTCAATACACACCACTTTGTCGGTCTGGAACTGGTTGACCTCGTACACCACCAGGTCCAGTGGCAAGCCTACTGACAGGTTGGACTTGAGCGTGGAGTCCATTGACACCAACGCGCATTTGGCGGCTTCGTCCAGCGGGGTGGCGGGGGTGATGACGCGGTCAAGCACCGGCTTGCCGTATTTGGATTCACCTACCTGAAAGTAAGGGGTTTCAGGCGTGGCTTCAATGAAGTTGCCAGCTGAATACACCTGAAACAGGCGCATGGCTTCGCCCTTGATCTGGCCACCAAAAATCAGCGACACATTGAAATCGACCCCGGCTTGCTTGAGCGACTCGGCATCGCGTTCGTACACATGGCGAATGGCCGCGCCCAGCACGCGGGCCACGTCAAACATGCTTTTGGCGTTCCAGATGGTGATGGGCTCGC
This sequence comes from Burkholderiales bacterium, assembly GCA_038207945.1. GTDB lineage: Bacteria > Pseudomonadota > Gammaproteobacteria > Burkholderiales > Burkholderiaceae_C > Rhodoferax. The sequence goes on along the minus strand of JBBQZG010000164.1, from coordinate 625 downwards.
TGTCGGGGTGTTCCTTGAGCTGTTCAACCTGCAAAATCTCGCGCACCGATTGCGAAATGCTCAGGTTGCCTGCGGACAGCAGCACCATGAAGCGGTCGTCCGGCTTTTCGTAGACGATCATTTTGCGGAAAGTGCTGATCTGGTCTAGTCCGGCGTTGGTACGTGAATCGGACAAAAAAACCAGTCCGGCGTTAAGTTTGATGGCGACGCAGTAGGTCATATGAGGCGGCAAATTGAAAAAAACAGGCGCAGGGCCCAATCCTTCATTGTCTCTCAAGGCCAAAAGGTTTTGACCTTCGGCGTTGCTGGGGTTTGCGGGTGTGTCCCATGCCTGGACTTGAAGGTGCTTTTTGGAATGGGCCGATGAACCAATCCACCCCTTCGCGTCGCCAATTGATGGGCAGTTTGGCCGGTTTGGCCGCCACCGGTGCCACCCTGAGCGCCCACGCCAGCCCTGCGCCCGGAATCGGCGAGGCCCAAGCCTGCGTCAACAAAATTGTCTACCAGCTCAACCGGGCAGACCCTGAGTACCAGGAGGACATCTTCAACTCCATCAGCGCGATGCTGGGCAAGTACGTGGACGACATCAACATCGCGGTGGCGGTGTGGGGCCCGGGCATCCACA
>JBBQZG010000163.1:0-5558 GCA_038207945.1 Burkholderiales bacterium | reverse complement strand
TTTTCAGCGGCACGCTCGGCATACTTGTTAAAGCGCCAGGCTGTGCCTTCCTGCGTGATGCGTCGCCAAGTGGCCCGTTTCTCAACGGGCTGCATTTCTGTCCAGTACTGGACTTCAGCAAAAGTGCGGCCGCAGCCTTTGCAGACGTCATCGCCCTGACTGGTGGAGCAAATTGCGATGCAGGGCGTGTCTGGTGTGCTTTCAAACCAGGTCAACCAGGCCTGAAGAGCCGCATCGGGCAGTGTGGCTTCGGCGATTTCATGCGCCTGCTCAAACGCCATCACACCGTACACCTCCGCCAGCGCCTGAGTTTGAGGGGACAGTGCGGCCCCGTCAACGCTTGGCGTTTTGGCGCGCCAATAGTTGATGGCAGATTCGATGTCGGTGATGTGGATGAAAGCCATGGGGTGGGCATGATAGCTTCCACGCCCATTAACCCCAAACGTCACAGGAAAAGTATAGATTGGCATCAGCGTCATTGTGATTGCGCCTGCTGCGTTATCTGCTCCCGCACCTTAAGACCACGACGATGTTTGGGGGCCGTGGGGGCGATCCTGGCGCGCTCCGTCATGGTGGTAAGTGTGGCCGGAGATGTCCATGGTGCGTTTGGTCTGGTCATCATTGGTTTGCCTGTCAGTGTGCTTATTGCGGTGTTCGGCAGTTTTTTTGTGCCCAGCTGGTGGCGGGGGTTCTGGCTGCGCGCAGGCAGCGCGAGCGCTGTTTGCAGGCGTCAGCCCGGTGTCTGGCAACGTGCTAACCTGCTGCCCATGAAACTAATATTCAAATGGCTGCTCAGTGCCGCCGCCTTGTTGTGTGTGGCTTACCTGTACAGCGGTGTGGTGGTCAGCAGTTTTGGTGCCGCGCTGATCGCTGCGTTTGTCATCGGTCTCTTCAACATGGTGCTGCGCCCGGTGCTGGTGGTGTTGACGCTTCCGGTCACCGTGGTCACGCTGGGGCTGTTTTTGTTTGTCATCAATGCCCTGATGTTCTGGGCCGCTGCCGGTGTGCTGGATGGCTTTCATGTGCGCGATTTCAGCGCTGCCTTGTGGGGTTCGCTGATTTATTCAGTGTTGGGGCTGGTGATTGACTCAGCCTTCCAGCGCCTGTTCTTTAAGTAAGGTCTCAATTTGCCGCAAACGCGTGTCGATAATCGACGCGTCGATGTGGTCAGCGCTGGAGACCGCCGCACTGCCGGGTGCGCGGAGCCGATCTTGCGCACCCTTGAGCCTGTCCAACGCACCTGCATAGTCCAGATGCGCCACCCGTGCCTCGGCCTCGGCACGTAAGGCGCGCAGACTTTGGTTTTGGGCTGCGTAAATGCTGGCCAACCACTGCCAGGCCAGCGCATCCTGGGGTTGACCAGCCACCCAGGTTTGCAACCGCTGCGCCACCGTGTTGAGGGTGTCAGGTCGGCCTGCTTGCATGGCAATTTGGGCTTGTAGCAGCAGTTCCGGCCGGCGTGCCGTCGCACCATCTGACTGGCTCATCCCAATGCTGTCGCCAAGTGCCAATACCTGCGGGCGAGATAAATCCTTTGCTGCTAGCGCGATCTCGACACCCAGCCAGCGCGCCTGCAATGTAGATTCCGCTTCCCCTGAGACGACCTTTTGCAGATGCTCAAATTGCTTGCGCGCCACGGCTGTGTCACGCAAGCGGCTTGCGGCCATGGCTGCGCCGTACAACACACCCGCTTGCACTGCCGTCGGTTGATTGGCCAGCGCCGCGTCATTGGCCTGCGCTTGCCACGCGCGCAGTGCATCCACGCCAGGGTTCGACAACACCCGGGCCCGCGCCGTCAGCATCGCGTGGGGCATGGTGGGGGTCACGGCACCAGAATGCGCCGTACCTAGCGGCAACCGCGACTGCATGTCGGCCATGCGCTCCGTCGTCAATGGGTGGCTGCGTAAGTAAGGGTATGCGCCGTTGTCGTTCAGGCGCGACGCTTGTTGCAACTTGTCAAACATGCTGACAAAACCCTGCGCCTCAAAACCCGCCTGGGTCATGACGCCAAAGCCTATGCGGTCGGCTTCACGCTCCATGTCACGTGAGAAATTGAGCTGGCTTTGGGCTGAGAGCGCCTGCCCGCCGACGATCAACGCATTGCCTGCATCGGCATTTTTGCTGGCGGCCAGGGCGCCCAAAATCATGGCACCAATCATCCAGGGTGCTTGCTGGGTGCTTTTTGCCATCAGGCGGGCAATGTGACGCTGGGTGACGTGGCTGAGTTCATGGCCCAACACCGAGGCCAATTCTGAGCGGCTGCTCACGACCGCCATCAACCCCAAGTGCACGCCCAAGTAGCCGCCAGGTAAGGCAAAAGCGTTGACGCTGCGGTCACGCCCCAAGACGATGCGCCAGGCAAAGCGTTCATCAAGTTCCGGTGTCAGGTCGCCGCGCGCCCTGGCTGCCGCCAGCAGCGGCTGCCAGATGCCCTGGACGTAGTCGGCCAGCACGGGGTCGTCAATAAAATCGGGGTCTCGGTACAGTTCCCGGGCAATGCGGTCACCCAGGCGGCGTTCGGCACCGCTGGTGATCTCACTGCCGTCGCCTAGCAGGGGCAGCAAGGCCGGGCTCGTTGTCTGTGCGCTCGCCTGGATCGGCAGCCACGCGCAACTCGCTATAAAAAAAATAGCTAACTGCGCTTTTATTATATGGGTTAGAAGCCTATTTCTCTTAAATAAATGCATGCGCTTAAAGTCCTTCTTTGGAGCGGAGGTGGCCATTTGGTGCACGGGCCCCCGACTATGTTGCCCGTATGATGCCGTCTGTACGTAAAGGTTCGGTGAAGCCGCCTTTGCATCCGATTTACTTTGTAACTATTCCTGACATGAGCCAGCTAACCCATTTTGATGCCCAAGGGCAGGCCCACATGGTGGACGTGGCTTCCAAAGCTGCCACTCACCGCGTCGGCATTGCGGGTGGGCGCATTGAGATGTTGCCCACCACCTTGGCCCTAATTGAATCCGGATCCGCGAGAAAAGGTGACGTGCTGGGCATTGCCCGCGTGGCCGGCATCATGGCCGCCAAGAAAACGAGTGATTTGATCCCGCTGTGTCATCCGCTGGCGCTCACCCGTGTCGCGATTGAATTTCAGGTGATTCACGCCAGTGATCACAAGGCAAGTAGCGTGGGTTGCACTGCAACCGTAGAAACCGTCGGGCCAACCGGGGTGGAGATGGAAGCGCTCACCGCCGTGCAAGTGGCGCTGCTCACCATCTATGACATGTGCAAGGCAGTTGACCGCGGCATGGTGATCACCGACTGCAAGTTGCTGGAAAAGCACGGCGGGAAATCAGGGAGTTTCGTCGCTGGGGCCTGAGACGGATTGGGCCAATTGAACGCCTTGCTCGTCATTGAATTGGCCCTGTAAAGTTGGCCGACCCTTTTAAGGATGCGTCCAAGGCAGGTTATTGTGCTGTCTGTGTCGCCACCCAGCGGGCGTAGGCCTCAGGAAAAGCGGCATCGTAGCGCAGGGCGTAAAAGTCCACTTCTTTGGTGTGTCCCAGCAGTTTTGCGCTTTCCAGCACCAGTTCAATGACCCGTGCCTCGGGCGAGAAGTGCAGCATATCAAGCGCCAGGTCGTGCACTGTTTGCGCGTTTTGCCTGTCAAGTTCGGTGGTCGTCAGGTCGGCAAATCGAACCTGCTCCTGGAAAAGCGCAACCTTGTTGAGCTTTTCCAATGTGTTGTCACGGTAGTCTGCTAGCCGTGCTTGCGGGGGTAAATAGATTTGGCTGGCAAGCTGATAATTCCAGGCTGCGAAGGCGCAAAGGGCTACTAAAAGTACGGCCGCCCCCATCGGTAAATACAAGGTGAGGGGTCTGTAACTGCTGCTGATTTGGCGTGAGGACAAGCGTTCTGGCGAACACCAAAGCAACCAGATGCTCAATAGTGCAGCCATTTGAAATGTCCCATACCACAGCGGGTACTCCAGCAGGCTATGTAGGCCAATGACAGCCAGTACGCTCCAGGCCATTTGTCGGGTGGCATTCGTTTCGCGCCAAGGCTTTGCTCGCCACACTAACCAAGCAGCCATGCTACAGGCCAGAAGTGCCACAGGCAGACCCAACTCCACCGCCAAGTGAAGCGGCAGGTTATGCGCGTTGTCCAAAATATCGCAAAATCGCGCACCAGGGTAGAGCGTGATGAAGTGTGCATAGTCCAGTTCGCCCCAGCCCCAACCCATCCATGGCTTTTGAGTAATCAGGTACAACACATTGCGCCACAACGTCATTCGACTGGAGCACAGTGCATCGCCCGAGCGCAAACGGGCCCAAGCACCGCTTGCCAGTGGATCCAGTCCCGCTAATGCAGGCAACACCGTAATTGCCGCGACATATCCCACCAAAACTGCCAAGAGCACTTGGTATGCGGGGGGCATGTGCCAGGGGTGTTTGTTTGCCTCTGGTGCCCGGCGCTGCCAGACCCAAGCGAGCGTGCCTAGCAAACACAATTGGATCAGTCCTGTGCGGGAGGAAGAGACGCCGTTGCCCGCACCAATTAAGACGGCAATCACTAGCGGTACCCGCACAGCAAGTCGGTGCAGGTTGCGTGGTACAAAAAAAGGGGTCGAGGGTTCGCGGGTACTGGCTGACCACCACAGCAACGCAGCCAATCCGATGTTCGTCAACGTGGCAAACTGGTTGCGCTGGCGTAAGTTCCCGTACGCTTCACCAAACCCAGTGTGGTTAATCCATTGGCCCGCCCAGGCCGTGGCCCCAAAATATTGCAACAGACCGATGATTGCGCTCAAGCCAGATGCGGTCAGCCATGCCAGCGCAACTGCCCGAACGGATGCACTGGTGAGGCCCTTCATGTTGTTGACGAGCAGCGTGGGCCACAGTAAAGCGGCGCACACCCAAGCGAATAAGAACGGCCCCACCGCAGGGGTTGGTCCTGGTGAAAACGGATTGAGCCAGGGCAAGGTGACAAAAATGAAAATGAGAAGTGCAGACATGATTGGGTGAGGTTACCGACGCGCAGATGACAAAAGAAAGATTGTCGCTGCTGGCGCAGAGCATATTTCCCTGTCACAATTGCAATCCTTTCTAGGTTAGGGCGGGTCATTAACTTGACGCCTGCACTTTGGGTAAGGACTCAAAAAGGCGGTTGTTGGGAGTTCTGGCCGAAATTTTTATGGGTCAGCCAGAGAATTTTAAAAAACTCTAAGAAAAACGCAAAAAAGCGTGCTAGAATACAAGGCTTCGCTGATCACGGTGAAGCAAACAAAAAAGCAAGTTAAAAGCTTGTTTTGAAGTTCATTAAAAATATACAGCCGATAAGCGTGGGCGTTTGAAAGCGATTGCCAAGTTCTTTGGAACTTAGTCTTAATTGGCTAACAAACGCTCATGAAGTAAAAAAGATGTGAAATTCAGAAATGAAGTTCACGTTGATTCCAATTTATGAGTTGCTCGAAAGAGCAAAAAAATCAAGATCGAACTATAGAGTTTGATCCTGGCTCAGATTGAACGCTGGCGGCATGCCTTACACATGCAAGTCGAACGGCAGCACGGGAGCAATCCTGGTGGCGAGTGGCGAACGGGTGAGTAATATATCGGAA
>JBBQZG010000162.1:0-5605 GCA_038207945.1 Burkholderiales bacterium | reverse complement strand
AACACGGCCAGCCCCATGCCCCATTGGCGCACGCTCACACCGGGTTTCAGGCTGTGGCCCGACACCGCGCCTGAGTACACGTCGCCATAAGCGTTGTCAATTTCATCCACCAGAATCAAACTCAGCGCCAGCAAACCACCTTGGGCCAGCAGCAGGGCCGTGACCAGATCGGTGCCGGGTTGCGCCACCGTGACCACCATCACACCCAGCGAGTAACACCAGATGTTGGCCAGCGCGTAGCCGAGCCAGGTGCCGCTCATGGCGCTGCGGCCATCCTTGCCATAACGCGCGTAGTCGGCCACCAGCGGCAGCCACGACACCGGCATGGCAATGACCAAATCCATGGCCGACAACATGCCCATGCTGCCGTCGCCCGGGCGCGCCCAAAACGTCTCCATTCCCAACGTTTTGACCTGGCCGCCAAAGTGCCAGGTCAACCACAACAGCGAAGCAATCACCAGTGGCAGTGCATAGCGGCTGACCAGTTTGCGCACGCGTTGCGTCATCGACCCCGACAACAGCCACACCAGCAGACCGCCCCACAGCAAGGTGGTCAGCACGCGGCCAGCCATGCCGTCCAGCGCCAAACCAAATGATTGCTTGCCAATGGCGGCGGTGCCGTCGCGCATGATCACCAGCTCAAAGGTGGTCCAGCCAATCAGTTGTGCCATGTTCAGCAGCACTGGCAGGCGGGCAAAGGCGCTGCCATAAGTGGCGTGCATCAGCGCGGCGCTTGACAAGCCGGTCTGGCAACCCAGCCGTGCGGTCCATGCCAGCAAGCCAGCGCCAATCAATGAACCCAGCACGATGGCAACCATGGCATCGCGGCTGCCCACTGCAGGCACCAGATAAGCCCCCACCTGCATCACCAGCAGGCCGACACCCAGGCTGAACCACAGTGAGGCGTGGTTGTGCCAGTTGAAGACCCGCTCGGCGTTGGGTACGGGCGAAAGTGCCGAGTTCGATGCAGACCTTGAGACCGGCTGATTTGTGTCGGAAGAAGATGAATTTGCCATCTGTTTGCTCCATGCAAAAAGTTGGCAGGTCGGCTGTATCAGCAGGGCGGAAACCTCGCCAGAGAAGGCGGCAAGAACCCCGAATTCAACATGCTTCCCTGCGCGAGGATTACCTCAATCAGGTTCAAAGGGACTTTCTCAGTCGGCCAGCAGCTTGAACTGCGGGCCAACACCCCTAGCGAATGCGCCATTGTTTTGACGCGGGATGAATTCTAATCAGGTCGTCGTTGGGAGTGCAAAATTTCGCGGCCGCTGTGTATGCCTACACCCACCGCACCTCTATCGCCAGCAGTTTGACATGGCGTGCGGCATCAGCGGTGCGATTCAGCATCTGGCGGGGATGAAGGATTCGAAGGTGATCGTGGCGATCAACAAGGACCCGGAGGCGCCGATTTTTGCGGTGGCCGACGATGGCCTGGAGGCTGATTTGTTTGTGGCTGTGCCGGAGTTGGTGGCGGCGCTTTAGGGCTTGTTCTAATACACAACGTATCCTCAACTTGAAAAGCGTAACTATGACAAATCATGTGCATGATCATTACCAACAAAAGCTTGGCTCTGCCGAAAATGCTGCGGACCTGATCAACTCGGGTGACGTGGTCTTCATGGGCGAATTTGCCCAAAATGTGGAAGCCGTGGACGCCGCCCTGGCGTTGCGAAAGAGCGATCTCCGGGATGTGATCCTGATCACTACCACGCGCGTCAAGCCACTGAAGTGCGTTGAAGCTGATCCGGGCAGGGAGTCGTTCATCTGGAACGACTGGCATTTCTCCGGCCTGGCCCGCAAAAACGGCGAAATTGGTCTGGCCAGCTACATCCCGCTGTGCTACCACCAAGGCCCGCAAAACGTCACGCTGTACGAGGCGCCGGATGTCGCTGTGGTCCAGGTGACGCCCATGGACGCGAACGGCTTCTTCAACTTTTCGACCAGCTGCTCATTGACCCCTGCCTACTGTCGCAAGGCCAAACGGGTCGTGGTTGAAGTGAACACAAAAACACCCCGGTGCCTGGGTGGTCTCGACGAAGCCATCCACATCTCCCAAGTGGACATGGTGGTGGAAGGCCCCAACAGCCCCTTGCTGCAACTTCCTGAAGGCCAGACCAGCGAGGTCGACCGAATGATCGCCGGCCACGTCATGACATTGCTTGAAGACGGCTCGACGATCCAGCTCGGCATTGGGGCACTGCCCAACATTGTTGGCTCGATGATTGCGCAAAGTGACTTGAAAGACCTTGGCGTCCACACCGAGATGCTGGCTGACTCGTATGTCGACATGTACCAGGCCGGACGCATCACGGGCAAGCGCAAGGCCATCGACCGCGGCAAGATGGTCTACACCTTTGCCATGGGTTCGCAAAAGCTTTATGACTTTCTTGACAACAACCCTGCGGCAGCCATCTTTCCGGCGTCATACACCAACGACCCCTGTGTGATCGGCCGCAACCCCAAGGTGGTTGCGATCAACAATGCCATCGAGATCGACCTGTTTACGCAGGTCTCCAGCGAGACGGCGGGGCCGCGCCAGATCTCGGGGACCGGGGGGCAGCTTGACTTCATTCTTGGGGCCTACAAGTCTGAGGGTGGCAAAGGGCTGATCTGTATCAACTCAACCTACAAGAAGAAGGATGGCACGATCGGATCGCGGATTGTTCCCACACTGTCGCCCGGCACCATCGTCACCTGTCCACGCTCCATCGTGCACTACGTTGTGACCGAATTCGGCTGCGCGCAGATGAAGGCCAAATCGACCTGGCAACGGGCCGAAGCGCTGATCAACATCGCCCATCCTGATTTCCAGGAGGAGTTGGTTGCGCAAGCCGAGGCCATGGGCATCTGGCGCCGTTCCAACAAGATCCTGTAAGCCGCCGAGCGGCAGCGCACGGGCGCTGAGCCTGTGCGTCAGAGCGCCGCAACCCCCAGCCGCTGCTGCAAGAGTGCGCTGCTGGTGGTGTACTGCAACACCCCAGAGGCGTCGGGATGGAGGTAGCTGGCGGCGGCGTAGGCGGCCAGCGTGGCTTCATGAAAACCGCACACGATGAGTTTCTTTTTGCCGGGGTAGGTGCTGACATCACCCACGGCGTAGATGCCGGGCGCGCTGGTGGCAAAGGTGTCAGTGCTGACGCTGAGTTGTTTTCGCTCCATGGCCAAGCCCCATTGGCTGAGTGGCCCAAGTCTGGGGCTGACCCCCATGCACACCAACAGCGTGTCCAAAGGCAGGGGCAAGGTCTGGTCGTCGGGGGTATTGAGCAGCACGCTGCGCAGGCAGCCATCCGCCACGTCGATGCCAGTGACCTGGCCGGCTAAAAAATTGACTTTGCCGGCTTGGCGCAGGGCAGCCAAGCGGGTCAAGGCCTCTGTGTTGGCCTGCAACACGTCGCGGCGGTGCACCAGGGTGACGTTTCTGGCTTGGCTGGTGTCGTCTTCAGCCAGCGCAATGGTGTTGGCCACAGCGGCATCTTCACCACCGACGATCACCACAGCTTTGCCTGCGGTGGCCGTTTGTGGCGCAGCACGGTAAAAAAACTGGCTGCCCAGAAAGTCCGGCAGACCATCCACTTTGAGTTCTTTGGGCATAAATGCGCCCACACCCGCAGCAATGAACACAGTGCGCGCCAAAAACTGTTGTCCGGTCGCGTTGCCCACGCTGGTGGTGATAAGCCAACGGTCATCGGGCTGGTGGTCAAGGGTACTGACCTGCTGATTGAAGTGAAACGCAGGCTTGAAGGGGGCAATTTGTTGCAGCAACTGCTGCGTCAATGTTCGCCCGGTGCAGCGTGGAATGCCCGGAATGTCGTAAATCGGTTTGTCGGGGTAGAGCTCGATGCACTGACCACCAGGCTGGTCCAGCACATCCACCACATGGGCCTGAATGCCTTGCAAGCCCAGCTGAAACACCTGAAACAGGCCCACCGGCCCGGCCCCGATGACCAGGGCGTCGGTTTCAATGGCGGCTACAGCCTGCATGGATTGCGGCGCAAAGTTTGCAGTGACGGAATTTGCCAGAGATGTGGTGTGTGAAAAATCTCAGGCTCAGCGCAGCAGTTCGGAGAGCTTACCGGTCTTGTCTTTCCACTCTTCCGCTTCAGGCAAGGGTGCCTTGCGTTTGGTGATGCTTTTCCAGGTCGGCAACTTGGCCAGCTCGGCATTGAGCTTGGTCATGTGGCGCTGATTTTTCGGTACGTCTTCTTCGGCGTAAATGGCGTTCACCGGGCACTCGGGAATGCACACCGCACAGTCAATGCACTCATCAGGGTCAATGGTCAAAAAATTGGGGCCTTCGCGGAAGCAATCTACGGGGCACACGTCGACGCAATCGGTGTATTTGCACTTGATGCAGGCTTCGGTGACGGTATGGGTCATGGTGAAAAATCTTCAGTTGGTATCAAAAATGCCATTTTATGGGCTTTGCAGTCCCAAGGCTCCGAGCTTAGCGTCGTCGCCCGAGATCTGCCTTGACTTGCCTCAATTGAGCAGGACGGCGCCAGCGGTTCTGTGGCTGGCCGTGTCCACCAGCACCAACGCCCCAAGCACACGCGATTCGCTGAACGGCCGTGCCGCAATGCCTTCTTGCAGCACCAGTGCCACATGGCCGATGCTGTTGGCGGGCAGCGCATCTGCGTCTTCTTCAGCCAGGGTGTTGATGTCAAGCCGGTGAATCACGCGCTTGACGCGGGCCTTGACCCAGCGGTTGCCATGCAGCGCCCAGTACACACGTCCGGCTACCAGTGGCTCATCATCCATCCAGGCCACGGTGCCGTTGAGTTCACGGCTGGGCGCCAGGCTGACGGCTGCCGGGCTGTCGCCAAAGTCGTCGTCTGCCGTGATGGCGCCGGGTGCGGCTGCGTCCACCGCCAACAACCAGTCGCCGCGCGACACATCCACTTCGCGGTCCAGCACCACGCCAGCGCTGTGTCCGGCTTGCACCGTGCCAGGCTTGCGGGTGGTGCCCAGCACTTGCGCCACGGTGGCGGTCTGGCCGCTGGGCAGCACCTTGATGGTCTGGCCAACCTGTGCCACACCAGCGGCCACGCGGCCCCAAAACACCCGGCGGCCTTGAGAGGTGTCGGCACTGGCTGAAAACTTCTCCACCCATTGCACCGGGAACGCCAGCGGCAGCGCGGTGTCGGCCGGCGTCACCGGCAACAGTTCCAGAATGTCAAGCAGGCTCGGGCCGCTGTAGCCGCACCAGCCTTCGACCTCGTCGACCACATTGTGGCCTTTGAGGGCGGAGATTGGCACGATGGTGGCCACCTCAATGCCTGCGGCCAGCGCGAAGACTTCCAGCGCGGTGCGGATATGGGTAAACGCCAACGTGGCCTGGCCTGCCGTGTCGGGGCGGCTGGTGTCTTCAAGCGCGTCGAGTTTGTTGACGGCAAACACGATGCTGGGCACGCGCAGCAAGTGGCACAGAAGGGTGTGGCGGCGGGTTTGCGGCAGCAGGCTTAAAGCCGGGTTGGCCCAGTCGAGTTTGGTGGCGTCGACCAGCACCACGGCGGCATCGGCGCTGCTGGCGGCGGTGACCATGTTGCGGGTGTATTGCTCGTGGCCGGGTGCGTCGCCAATGATAAATTTGCGCTCTGCCGTGTTGAAG
>JBBQZG010000161.1:0-5622 GCA_038207945.1 Burkholderiales bacterium | reverse complement strand
CCGTTTGTGGTCTCGCGCGTGGTGCTGCAAGACTTCACCGGTGTGCCGCTGCTGGCTGACCTGGCGGCCATGCGCAGCACCGCGCAACGCCTGGGGCTGGACCCGCGGCGCATTGAGCCGCTGGTACCGGTAGATCTGGTGGTGGACCACTCCATCATGGTGGATCACTATGGCAAAAAAGACTCACTTGATCTCAACATGAAACTCGAATTCCAGCGCAACCGCGAGCGCTACGAGTTCATGAAATGGGGCATGCAGGCCTTTGACACCTTTGGCGTGGTGCCGCCCGGCTTTGGCATCGTGCACCAGGTGAACCTGGAATACCTGGCGCGCGGCGTGCACCGAGGCAAGGATGGTGTGTATTACCCCGACACGCTGGTGGGTACCGACAGCCACACCACCATGATCAACGGCATTGGTGTGGTCGGCTGGGGCGTGGGCGGCATTGAGGCCGAGGCCGCCATGCTGGGCCAGCCGGTGTATTTGTTGACCCCTGACGTGGTGGGGTTTGAATTAACTGGCTGTTTGCGCGAGGACATCACTGCCACTGACCTGGTGCTGACTGTGACCGAGACCCTGCGCCAGCACAAGGTGGTGGGCAAGTTTGTCGAATTTTTTGGCGAAGGCACGCGCACCCTGGCCTTGCCTGACCGTGCCACCATCGCCAACATGGCCCCTGAATACGGCGCCACCATGGGCTTCTTCCCGGTCGACGAGAAAACGATTGACTACTTCAAGGGCACCGGCCGCACCCCGGACGAGATCGACACCTTTGAGGCCTACTTCAAGGCGCAGGGCCTCTTCGGCGTGCCGCTCAGTGGCGACATTGACTACTCACAGGTGGTCAAGCTGAACCTAGCGGATGTGACGCCCAGCCTGGCTGGCCCCAAGCGGCCGCAGGACCGCATTGAACTGGGCCGGGTGGCGGCGCAGTTTACTGAGCTGTTCAGCAAACCAAATGCGCAGAATGGCTTCAACCAGCCTGCCGACAGAATGTTGACGCGATTCCCGGTGGGCATTGCCGTGCCAGCCAGCGACGCACCGCTGGCACCACCCGTGCCTCTGGGCGCCCCCCGCGCGGTCGCTGAAATGGCACTGAACCGGCCCACGCTGGAGGCCAGCCAAGCTGCCTTGGTGGCCGTCGACGCCGTTCCCGGACACACCCCGCCAGGCATCACGGTGGGCAACGGCGACGTGCTCATCGCCGCCATCACCAGTTGCACCAACACCTCCAACCCCAGCGTGCTGCTGGCCGCCGGTCTGCTGGCCAAAAAAGCTGTCGAAGCAGGCCTGTCGGTGCAACCGCACATCAAGACCTCGCTGGCGCCGGGCTCACGCATCGTCACCGAATACCTCACCGACACCGGTTTGCTGCCCTACCTGGAGCACCTTGGCTTTGCGCTGGCGGGCTACGGTTGCACCACCTGCATTGGCAATGCCGGCGACCTGACGCCCGAACTCAATGCGCTCATCACGGCGCATGACCTGGTTTGTGCGGCAGTGCTGTCGGGCAACCGCAACTTTGAGGCGCGCATTCACCCCAACCTGAAGGCCAATTTTCTGGCCAGCCCGCCGCTGGTGGTGGCCTATGCGATTGCCGGCACGGTGCTGCGTGATCTGAGCACCCAGCCTGTGGGCCAGGGCACCGGTGGCAAAGACGTGTACCTGACCGACATCTGGCCCAGCAGCGACGAAATTCAGGCGTTGATGGCCTTTGCCATGAACGGCAAGGCCTACCGCGAGAACTATGCCCGCATTGCTTCTGAGCCAGGCTTGCTTTGGGAAGCCATCAGCGGCGTGACCGGCACCAGCTACACCTGGCCCAAGAGCACCTACATTGCCAAGCCACCCTTCTTTGCCACATTCACTATGGAAAATATAGCTGCTCACGCAATAGATAAAAGGGCTGGAGCCCTAAAAGACTCTGAATCGGTGCACGGCGCCAGAATCATGGCCTTGTTTGGTGATTCCATCACCACCGACCATATTTCGCCGGCGGGCAACATTGCGGCGAATTCACCCGCAGGCCAATGGCTGCTGGCGCACGGCGTGCAACAAGCCGACTTCAACTCCTACGGCGCGCGCCGTGGCAACCATGATGTGATGGTGCGCGGCACCTTTGCCAATGTGCGCATCAAGAACTTGATGATTCCGCCGCAGGCCGATGGCTCACGCGCGGAAGGTGGCTTGACGTTGTACCAGGCACCTGCTGGTACACAAGGTGAGGGCGCCACGGGTGAAAAGCTGTCCATCTTTGACGCCGCCAGCCGCTACATGGCAGCCGGCACCCCCACCGTGGTGTTTGCCGGTGAGGAATACGGCACTGGGTCGAGTCGCGACTGGGCCGCCAAAGGTACCCAGCTGCTGGGCATCAAGGCGGTGGTGGCGCAAAGTTTTGAGCGCATTCACCGCAGCAACCTGGTGGGCATGGGGGTGTTGCCGTTGCAGTTCAAGGCCGGTGACAGCTGGCAAAGCCTGGGGTTGACCGGCAGCGAGATCATCGACATCCTGCCCGACGCTGACCTGCGCCCGCAAAGTGACGCGCAGCTGGTGGTGACCCGCGCCGATGGCAGCCGCACGGCGTTCACGGTGCTGCTACGCATTGACACCCCGATTGAGGTCGACTACTACCGCGCCGGCGGCATATTGCCGTTTGTGCTGCGGCAGTTGCTGCAGAACGGCCCCGCTCAATGAGCGTGGTGAACACGCCTTGAGCTTCTTCACGTCATGCGACAGAGATACCTCCCAAGGTTCGACAACGCACAGACACGCAGCATCGAGTTTTGTACCGTGTGCGCTCATTCATGTCATCAAAAGGAGGTTTCCATGAATCATTCAATCCAGCCATCTGGGCTGAAAGTCGCCCTCATGTTTGTCGCATGTGTTGCAGCAGGCTGCTCCGACAGCGTGGGGCCAACACCGGCAGCTCCGCAACCCGCGGCAACCGCGTCTGACACGTCGTCTCAGTCGTCCTTGGTGGGCACCGTGCCTGCTGGCCCTACCAAGAACACCGGCTCGACCACCTCTGCAACAAAATCAGACATCAGCAAAACGCAGCAGTCAAACGACATGCCCATGCCCGGCCAAGCTAACGACCACTCAACACCGGCACCCGATGCAACACAAAAGGCAGATACCAAAAGCCGATAGTTGACGTTGTGACAGGTCAGCCCTTCACTCAGCACGGTCAGATCTTGAATCCACAGTGATGGGAATGATGCGGCTACGCTGCCTTTGCTTCACGCTGCGCAATGCGCACAATCTCCTTGGCAATGTCTTCCGGTGACAGCACAAAGTCAATGCAGCCGGTGTTGATGGCGGTCTCGGGCATGTCGGGCTGGCTGGCGGTGCTGAGTTTCTGCGCCAGGGTGATGCCACCGACCTCCTTGATGCCACGCAACGCGTCGGCACCGTCGCCGTCATAACCCGACACAATCACTGCAATCAGCTTGCCATCCCAATACGCAGTGATTGATTTCAGAAAAACCGTGATCACATCGGGCCAGCCGCGTGGCTTGGAAATTGGCTTCAAATGAAAAACACCGTCTTCCACGTGCAGGTCCCGGTTGGAAGGAATGATGAACACATGGTTGGGCTCAATCACCAGACTCTCGGTGATCAGTTCGACCGGCATCGATGTAAACCGCGGCAGCACCTCATGCAGCTGCGTGGGCATCAGGGTGATGTGGTTGACGATCACAATCGCCACCCCCATGTCGGCGGGCATGCATTTGAGCAGCCTGATGTAAGCATCAAGCCCGCCCGCCGAGCCACCCACGCAAACAATCGGAAAATTTTTTGTCATCAGTTTGTCTGTCATAAGCGTCCTATTTACCATATATGGTAGGTCTTTTACCTGGACGAATCAATGACTTCAGGCAACTTCGACTTCCATTCAGTGGCCCAGTCAGTGACCCAGCCTGATAAATCTTGCGCGGGCATCGGCCGGGAAAGACAGTAGCCTTGGGCCAGATCGCACCCCAGTTGCATCAGCAGCGTGCCGTGCGCCTCGGTCTCGACGCCTTCGGCAATCACATCGCACTTGAAAGCGCTGGCCAGGCCAATGATGCCTTTCAGAATAGCCAGGTCATCCGGATCATCGAGCATGTTTTGCACAAAGCTCTGGTCGATTTTGAGCGCGGCCACCCGCAGGCGCTTCAGATAAGTCAGCGACGAATAACCCGTGCCAAAGTCGTCCAGCGCAAAGGTCACACCCATCTGGTGGCATTCTTCGATCACCCGCGACGCATAGGGAATGTCTTTCAACGCACTGGTTTCAAGTATCTCCAGCGTCAGGTCAGCGGGGTTGACATCAGGGTGGCGTGCCAGCAGGTTGCTCAGACGTGACACAAAATTGACCTGCTGTAACTGGCGCGCACCCACGTTGACACTCACCGGCACATGCAAGCCCTGCACCTGCCAAGCTTCAATCTGGCCCAAGGCCGTGTCAATGACCCACTCACCAATGGGGATGGCCAGCGCGTGGTCTTCCACGATGGGCAAGAACGCAGCAGGTGCCAGCAGACCTTTGTCGGGGTGCTGCCAGCGTATCAGGGCCTCGACCCCCACCAGTTGACCGGTGCGCAGGTTCACCTTGGGCTGGTAGTACAGCACCAACTCACCGTCTTGCAGGGCTTGCCCAATGAGGTGCAGGTCTTCATGCCAGCCGCGCAGGCTGCTCTCTTGCTGGGCATCAAACACCTGGTAGCGGTTTTTACCTGACTGTTTGGCCAGGTACATGGCCTGGTCGGCCTGGCGCATCAACTGGTCGCCTTCCACCTCGTGCGCCTGCGGGTAAAACGTCACGCCCAGGCTGGCCGACACCTGAAGCAGATGGTCTTTGAAGGGCACGGCCTGACCAACGGCGGCCAGCAGGCGGCCCAGTAGTAGCGCACAGGCATGGACATCGCCCAGCTTGATCAGCACCGCCACAAATTCATCACCGCCCAGGCGCGCCAGGGTGTCGCCCTCGCGCAGCTGCTGCTGCATCTGGCCGGCTACCGCAACCAGCATCTGGTCGCCAGCGTCATGGCCAAACTGGTCGTTGATGGACTTAAAGCCGTCCAGATCGATGTACACCACGGCCAGCCCTTGGCCGGTGCGTCGCGCCTGCGCCATGGCCTGTTGCAGGCGGTCAGCCATGAGCACGCGGTTAGGCAGGGCGGTCAAGGCATCAAAATGGGCTAGGTGCTTCAGCTGACGCTCAATTGACTTGAGCTCGCTGATGTCAGTCAGCACCATGCGCAGGGTGAAAACTCCCGCAACGTCGGTGATCGCGGTGGCCATCAAATGTACCCACAAGGGGTGGTCGCCCAAGCGGTTCATGCGCACTTCGCGCGACTGCGGCGCACCGGTTTCACGCAACTGTCTGCACATCAAGTAAAAACTGTCCTGGTCTTCTTTGGCGACAAAGGCATGCAGGGGGCGCCGCACCAGCGCGCTGCGGGCCACGCCCAGCAGCGTGGCGGCGGTCAGGTTAGCCTCCAGAATCAACCCGCTGTCTCCCACCGTCACATATCCTACCGGTGCCAGGTCATACAGGTCAAAGTAGCGTGCCCGTGTGCTGTCCAGCGTCAAATGTGACTGGCGCAATTCTTCGTTTTGCAACTCCAGCTCAATCTG
>JBBQZG010000160.1:0-5697 GCA_038207945.1 Burkholderiales bacterium | reverse complement strand
TCGCGATTGTGGGTGAAGAGCCCATCATGCACGCACAACTCATCACCCGCACCAGCGAAACCAATTTCACGGCAAAAGACAAGTGGGACGACAACGCCCCTCGCCTGGCCAACTTTCCCCAACCCAACGCCTTCAAGTTCTAAACATGGTCAAACACGTCCGCCCCATTCAACTCAAAGACTGGCTCGAATCGGTTCGTGGCCACGGGAGCCCAGTCGTACTCGATGTGCGCGAGCCCCATGAGCTGCGCACCGCCAGCATCAGGGCCGATGGGTTTGAACTCATCACCATCCCGATGGGCGTGATCCCACCCCGTCTGAACGAGCTGGACCCTGAGCAGCCAGTGGCCTGCATGTGCCACCACGGAGCCCGTAGCATGCAAGTGGCTAACTTCTTGAAGGCGCGCGGCTTCAAGCATGTGGCCAATGTGTCGGGCGGCATCAACGCCTGGTCTTCTGAAGTTGACCCGAGCGTGCCGCGTTACTGATTCAGCGCAGCACAAACGCACCCCCTGCCCAGCTTTTTATTGGCAAATTACCTCAGGCACATCATGATGAACTTGCGTCAACTTCCCCTGGCCCTTGCGCTCTCTGCTGCCTTTGTGCTGCCCGCACAGGCTCAAAGTCTGGTCGAGCTGTATGACGCAGCGCGCATTTTTGATGCCAGCTACCAGTCTGCCAAGTCGCTGTATGAAGCCAGTTTCTACAAGGCGGAGCAGGCCAAAGCCGGGCTGCTGCCCAGTGCCGGACTGGCAATGGGTGTGAACCGCGCCAATCTTTCCAGTGACACCTCAGCGTTTGACCGGGGCGCTTACGGCAACCAGAGCGCCACCTTGAGCGCAAGTCAGCCGCTGTACCGCCCCGCCAACTGGGCCACTGCCGCACAAGGCAAAAAATCAGTCGACCTGGCACAGGCGCAGTTGAAAACCGCGGATCAGGACCTGATCGTGCGTGTGACTCAAGCCTATTTTGACGTCCTGGCCGCAGACGATAACCTGAATTTTGTCAAGGCCCAAAAGTCGGCTGTCTCTGAACAATTGGCATCCGCCAAACGCAACTTCGAAGTGGGCACATCCACCATCACCGACTCGCGTGAAGCACAAGCCCGGTTCGATCTGGTGATGGCGCAGGAAATTGCTGCTGAAAATGACTTGCGTGTCAAAAAGCTCGCCCTCGATCAGCTCACGGGCAAAAGCATGGCCACACCCAAGCCACTGCTGGTGCCGCTGGTGTTTGCGCCCATCACACCAGACGATGTCAACCTTTGGGTGACTCAATCTGAAGAATTAAACCCTGCGGTGCGGCAAGCGCAACTGGGACTGGATGTGGCCCAACTCGAAACCCAGAAAGCCCAAGCCGGCCACAAGCCCACGCTGGACTTGGTTGGCAGCTACAACGTCACACAAAACAACGGCACACCAAGCACGTCAGTAGACTACCGTACCAATGCGGCATCGGTTGGTTTAAGCCTTAATCTGCCGTTATTCGCCGGCTTCGCCACGCAAAACCGGATCAAGGAAACGCTGGCGCTAGAAGACAAAGCACGTAGCGATTTAGATGCCGCAAAGCGAGGTGTGGCACAAGCCACCCGCACCGCATTTTTTGGTGTGGATTCGCTGCTCAGTCAAGTCAGGGCACTGGAAGCGGCCGAGGCCTCCAGCCAAAGCGCACTGGACGCCACCAAACTCGGCTATCAGGTGGGTGTGCGCATCAACATTGATGTGCTGAACGCCCAAACCGCGCTGTTTGACACCAAGGCCAAGCTGGCCAAAGCACGCTACGACCTGCTGCTGGCGCGCTTGAAGCTGCGCCAGGCCAGTGGTTCATTGGTGGCTGATGACCTGGCCGCCATCAACGCCGTGCTGATGAAGTAATTGCATCACCATCTGCGCGGTTCGTTTGACCGCGCCACGGTTTTGTTCATTAAACCTGGCGCTGGCTTGCACCATCATTTGGTGCTCAGTTTGATTTGACGCAACATCACACGCAGCTTGCACGCCGTGGGTCAAATCCGGCACCCGCATGGCCGCACCTGCAGCCAGCGCCTGCTCAGCCACTTCGAGAAAATTGAAAGTGTGGGGCCCCATCACCACCGGACAGCCGCAGGCAGCGGCCTCAATCAGGTTTTGTCCACCCAAAGGCTCAAAGCTGCCGCCCAGCAAGGCCACATCGGCCAGGCCGTAATACAGCGCCATTTCGCCCAAAGAGTCACCCAACCAAATGGTGGGCGGCATGCTCCCGGGTGACACCTCAGCGGGGTTTGTACGTGCATCATTGGCCAACGCAGCAGGCCCGCCCGACCCCCAACTGCTGCGCCGCTGCACGGCAAAGCCGTGCGATTCGATCAACGCAGCCACTGCATCAAAGCGCTGCGGATGCCGCGGCACAATCAACCATTGCACTTTATTAGCTACTGAATCTATAGCTATTTGCGTATGATCCACGAAGGCTAGAGGCATAAAACTCTTAAGAATTTTTAGCAAAGCCAGTTCTTCACCCGCACGCGAACTGGCAAACATCACCACTGGCTGGGCCAGTTGCGCGCGCCACCTCCAGCCCAGCGCAAGTTGATCGGCATTGGGCGCAGCATCAAATTTGAGGTTACCTAACACACCTTGCACCTTGGCCCCCATGGCCTGCAAGCGCTGCGCGTCCAGCGGCGTTTGCGCCCACACGGCGGCCAATGCCGCAAAGGCCGGACGCGCCAGCCAAGCCAGACGCTGCGCCTGGCGCATGGATTTGTCGCTGAGGCGGGCATTGGCCAGCACCAGCGGCACGCCCATCTGCTGGCAACCCGCCACCAGATTGGGCCAAATTTCGGTTTCCATCAGGATGCCCAGACTGGGCTTGAAATGCATCAAAAAACGCTGCACCGCACCCGGTGTGTCCCACGGCTGCCAGGCTTGCAAGTCACCGGCAGCAAGAAGTTTTACCCCTTCAGCACGGCCCGTAGCCGTGCCATGTGTGAGCAACAAACGCATCTTGGGCAACTGCTCGCGCAAAGCGGCCACGAGTACCGCCGCTGCGCGGGTTTCGCCCAAGGACACCGCATGAATCCAGAGTGTTGGGCCATCGTGCCCGGGCACAGGCTGGGTGTAGTGGCCAAAGCGCTCACCCACAGCCTGCCCGTAACCCGACTCCTGCCTGCTGCGGCGCATCAGTTTTCGTCGGAGCAGGGGCTGCGCCAGCCACATCAGCCAGGAATAGAGCCAGCGCGTCATGCCTGAACTCACGCGGCCCGCACGTCAAGCCAGGCTTGCCAGACCACGTCAACCAATGGCTCAGGCTGGGCAAACACGCTGCACTGGTGCGCTTCTGAGCCTGGGTTGGACGGTCTCAGCGGGCCGGTGCGCCAAGCCGTGTCAAAGTTGTAAATCTGTACGTGAAGCAGGTCCAGCGCCACTGCGATGTGGCTCAAACCGCTGTCAACACCGATCACACCTGTGCAGGTTGCGAGCGCATCGGTGAGCGCATCCAGAGACATGCCCGGCCACACCTGGGCGTGCTCAAGACCACGAGCAATGTCCCTTGAGGTTTGCTCCTCGGCCGGATTACCGTGCGGCAAAGCCACGCCAAAACCGGCGTCATTGAGCCGCTGCGCCAGTTCACGCCAGTGCGCCAGCGGCCACTGTTTGTCAACCCGCGAGGTGCCATGCACCAGCGCAACCATGCCACGCAACCCTCTTTTAAATGCCACATTTTTTATAGCTTCTGGCGCTTTATTTGCGTGGGCTAGAAGCCCAAAATCCATATAAAAAGGTAGGGTGTAGTGCAATGCCTGCGCGCACAATTCGCGTGAGCGCGTGACAGCGTGGATGTGCGCGGTTAAGGTGATGGCGACGTCGGCTACCCAGCGCGCCGGCGCTTCAAAACTGGAGCCTTCAGTTTGGTTGGCCAGACCATAACGTTTGCCACCCGCGCACAAATTGGCCATCCAGGAAATCAGTGCCGATTTGCTCAGGCCCTGCAAATCGATCACGGCGTCGTACTTTTCCTGCTGCAATTCGGTCTTGAACAGACCCCAGGCATGGCGTGTTTCCGCGCTGAAAGGTGCTTTGCGCCAGTGCCGCACATCACTCGCAATCACCCGGTGCACACCTTTGCAGCGCCGTGCCAGCGGCGCAAAACCACGCTCCACCACCCAGTCGATCTGCGCGTCTGGCAAAGCGCGCACCATGTCTTGCACCGCTGGCATGGCGTGCACCACGTCGCCAAGCGATGACAGCTTGACGATCAAAATCTTCAATGTGCAGCCTCGTCCGTGACCGCACCGGGCATCACCTGGTGCAGCAGCGCCATCATGTCGGTCTGGATGCGCGTCAACGCCTCAGGGGTGTGGCCTTCAAAGCGCAACACCAGCACCGGCGTGGTGTTGGAGGCGCGAATCAGCCCAAAACCGTCCGGCCAATCGACCCGCAGGCCGTCAATGGTGTTCAGCACAGCAGGGGCAGGAAAATTCACCGAAGCCACCAGTTGCGCCACCAGCACCGGCGGCTGACCTTCGGCGCACTTCACATTCAGCTCCGGCGTGGAAAAGCTGGTGGGCAAGGCGTTCAACACCGCGTTGCCATCGGGCGACTGGCTCAAAATTTCAAGCAAGCGGCAACCGGCATAGGTGCCATCGTCAAAGCCATACCAGCGCTCCTTGAAGAAAATGTGGCCGCTCATCTCGCCGCCCAACGGGGAGTTGATGTCTTTCATCTTGGCCTTGATCAGCGAGTGCCCGGTCTTGAACATCATCGGCACACCACCCGCCGCTTCAATGGTTGGGGCCAGTTGCTGCGAGCATTTCACGTCAAACACAATGGTGCCGCCGGGGGCGCGCTTGAGCACATCGCGGGCAAACAGCATCATTTGCCGGTCCGGGTAAATGGTGTTGCCTTCTTTGGTGACGATGCCGAGACGGTCACCATCACCGTCAAACGCCAGACCCAGCTCGGCATCACCGGCTTTGAGCGCTGCCATCACATCGCGCAGGTTCTCGGGCTTGCTGGGGTCGGGGTGGTGGTTGGGAAAGTTGCCATCCACCTCGCTGAACAATTCGGTCACCTCGCAACCGATAGCGCGCAGGATGCCGGGTGCCGAGGCGCCCGCAATGCCGTTGCCGCAGTCCACCACAATTTTCAGGGGGCGCGCCAGTTTGATGTCGCCTACGATGCGCGCGGTGTAGGCTGCCAGCACGTCCACCGTGCGAATCTGGCCACCGCTGCGCAGCTCCCAGCTCTCATCTTCCATCATGCGGCGTAGTTTATGGATGTCGTCGCCATAAATAGCGCGCCCTGCCAGCACCATCTTGAAGCCGTTGTAATCTTTCGGGTTGTGGCTGCCGGTGACCTGGATACCGCTGGCGCACAGAGTGTTGGCGGCAAAGTAGAGCATGGGTGTCGTCGCCAGCCCGATGTCAATCACTTCCACGCCCGTAGCCGCCAGGCCACGCATCAGGGCAGCGCTCAAGTCCGGCCCGCTCAGGCGGCCATCACGGCCCACCGCCACGGTGGCCTGACCTTCACGCAGCGCCACCGTGCCAAAGACGCGACCCAGGCCTTCCGCCACCGAGGCGTCAATGGTGCTGGGCACCACACCACGGATGTCATAGGCTTTGAATATGGAGGACGTGAGCTTCATGTAAATGTTCCCTGACAGATTGACTGATTGGTTTTTGGACTCGAATTGTAGGGCGCAGATGGCGGCAAAGACA
>JBBQZG010000159.1:0-5772 GCA_038207945.1 Burkholderiales bacterium | reverse complement strand
TTGGCCCCGACGCAGTTTTACTGGTTTTTTGTGCTCACCATCAGCGGCATCATGG
Source organism: Burkholderiales bacterium (assembly GCA_038207945.1). GTDB lineage: Bacteria > Pseudomonadota > Gammaproteobacteria > Burkholderiales > Burkholderiaceae_C > Rhodoferax. The sequence continues at coordinate 5,717 of JBBQZG010000159.1, read as the reverse complement.
CCGGCGCGTTTGTGAGCGGGCGCATGGCGGGGCGGCTGGCACCCAAGCAGCAAATCAAATACGGGTTTTTGATCATGCTCGGCATTGGCGTGGTTAACCTGCTGGCCAACCTGATGTTCACCGCCCACGTGTCCTGGGCGATGTTTCCGGTGGCGATTTTTGCCTTTGGCTGGGCCATGATGGTGCCGGTGGTGACCCTGCTGGTGCTGGACTTGCACCCGGACCGGCGTGGCATGGCGTCAAGCCTGCAGGCTTTTATCGGCTCAAGCGCCAATGGCCTGGTGGCTGGGGTGATTGCACCGATGGTGATGCATTCCACCGTGGGGCTGGCGGCTGCCTCATTGGCGATGCTGTCGGTGGGGCTGCTGGCATGGGTAGGGCTGCACAAACGCTGGCCCGACATAGGCCGCGCCATTGAGCACCCGGTAGGCTGACCGGGCAGGTGAACCGGCTGCGTTCCTTACCTGATGCCGCTTGGCTCAGTTTGCCGACGGGCGTTGTAGCACCAGATCAATGCGTCGTTGCAAGTGACCTGCCTGAGCGGCATCGCCCACCGTTTGGGCACGTTTGAGCTGCACACTGAGCCACGCCAGCAGCGGCCTGCGCCAACCCTGCTCAGATGCCGAATCCACCGCCAGCCCAATATCTGAGGACGTAAGAAGCTCTTTTTGTAATAGCGCACCAGCGGCGATCAGGCGCGACAGCGGGTCTTGAATCTGGCTGAGCAGGCTGTGGCCCACAGACGCGACTGCCGTTGGGCTGGCCACCAGCCCCTGGTAGGCCACGGGCAGCAGTTTGGCGTCAAGTTCAGCCCATTGGCCGCTGATGAAGGCGGCGTAAGCCTGCTCCGGCGGTTTGGCGTCTGCTGCCAACGCCAGGTAAGCGGTGCAGGGCTCAAGCACCAGGCTGGCCACCTGTGCGGCGCAGCGCACCAGCTCCAAGCGTGCCATCAGGTCAGGGCGGCCGGTGCGCGACACCGCTGCTTTGGCGCGGGCAAATTCAACGTCAGCCACGCGGGTGTTGCCCTCCAGATAAGCCGATGAATAGCTGTTGAGCGCGGCAAAAGCGTTGGCTTGCCAGTCGGGCGGCGGCGGCTTGCTGGCGCAGGCGCTCAGCAAAACCATGGCCCATGGCACGGCCATCCGAAGGTTATGCATTGCCGCGCTACGCTTGCCATAACGCTGCGGTTTTGTCATTGACGCTGCTGTGTCTGAAGCGGATGTCATGGCAGTTTGATCTCGGTGTCGCGGGCAAACGGCCATTTGCGGTTGATCTCGTTGGTGAGCTGGCTGATTTTTCGCAGGCTGGCCTCGACCTCGGTGCGCAGCGTGCCCAGATCGGTGGTGGCCAGGCGGGTGTTGGCGCCCACGGCCTGGGCCTCGACCAACACGGCGTCAACTTTGTTCAGCGTCTGGCGGGTCTCCTGCAGTACCAGTGTGAGCTGCCTGGCGGCATCACCCGAGCTGTCGAGCGTGGCTTTTGCGCTGGCCAGCGTGCTTTGTGTGCCATCCATCACACCATCCTTGCCAAACACGCGTTGGTCGGCTTTGGTCAGCAGGGCGTTGGTGCGTTCCAGTGTGGCGATGATTTTTTTGGCGTTGTCTTCACTCCCCAGCACGCCGGTCAGCACGCCATAGGGGCCGGTCATGCGTTCGGTGGTGGTCTTGATGTGTTTCAGGCTGGCGTTGAGGCTGGACTCGTTATTGGTCATGGCCTCCAGGTTTTCCAGCGTGGCGCGGGCTGAGGCCACCAGGCGAGGCATTTCAGCGGAAGTGTCGCCGCGCAACACTTCGCGCTCAGAGTTGGCAGGCAGTGGCGGGTCACTCAGGATACCGCTGAAGGCGCGAATGCGGGTGTCACCCACCATGCCACGTTCCAGGGTGAAGATGCTGCTGGTGCGCAGCCAGCGTGCGTCTTTGAGCGGCACGTCAATCACCATGCGGACTTTGCCGTCTTCAGCCAGCTCAATGCGGCGCACGCGTCCGATCGGAAAGCCCGAGAACGTCAGGTCCATGCCCACAATCACGCCTTCGGAGTCGTCGGAGATCAGTACCAGCTGCTGGGTGGCCTCAAACATGCCTCTGGCAAACATCACATAGAGCAAAAAGCCCAGGATCACCGTGGCGACCAGGGTCAACAACAGCCCGGCCTTGCGTTCCAGGTGGGCGATTGGTTCAGGGTTGGGTAGGGGTTCAGGCAGGTTCATAAATTCAAATGTATTTGACCATCAGCGAGCCGCCTTCAAGGATCAAGAGCACCAAAAACAGGCGCACTGCGCCAGGCTGCATGGTGCTGCTGGTGGGTGGGGCCTCCAGGCTGGCGGCCATCGGCACCACGGCCACCGCCAGGCTGAACAAGAAAACCTTGAGCATGAAGCCCAGGCTCACCGACAAATCAAATACCTGTCCGACGGTGCGTGTAAAACCCGGCAAGCCCCAGGGTGACAGGCCGTAGACCGTGAGGTAAGCCAGCACCAGCACCACCACGCTGTTGACCATGGCCAGTGTCAGCACCGAAAACGATTCAGCCAGCACGCGTGGGGCCAGCTCGGTGCGCAGGCGCTGCGGGTCCAGGTCGTGCAGGCCGCGAAGGCGCGCCACCGGGGCCACAGGAGCGGCACCCGCATTGAACGCCAAGCCGCTGCGCAGGGCGACAAACATGGCGGCTGACAGCGGAATCAGCTCCAGCACCAGCACCCGCACCACCATTTGCAGCGCGTACTGCGACAGTCCGTAACTTAAAGCGGTGACCACCACGATGCGGATCAGCACTAGGCTCAGCAGCGCTGCCAGGCTGGTGAACCACGGCAGCACCTGCCAGGTGGTGATGACCAGCTGGCGCGCCGTGGCCGCCCGAAACAAGGCGCTGTAGGTGCGCGGTGTCAGCGCCAACGCCAGCACCGCTGCGCCCAACTGCAGCATGAACCACCAACTGACCAGCTGGCGCTGCGCTGACACGCGCCAGCGGGTGACGTGGTTCGGTTGAGTCGGGTTGGTAGCCATGGGCAGATGATAAGGACTTGCGCAAAGCCGGCCCGCCACGGTGGTGGGGTGTGACTTGAGAACTGTCAAGTTAACCACAATTTTTCTGGTTGGCGCGATGTGGTGCGCTGGCAGTAAGTCGTATAAAAACTGTTTATTTATACAGTTATTTGATGTCTAATGGCGTTTTGAACGAATGTGGTGTGCCATGGCTTTGCGTGCGGTATCGGTTGATTTTGAAGAGGTCAATGGCTTTGGCGATGCCGTCTGGCGCGCCGATGCCTTGGCGCGCCACGCCAGCCCCGCAGGTGTGGTGGCCAGCGGCCATGTGGTGCTGGACGCCGAATTGCCGGGCGGCGGCTGGCCGGTGGGCGCTTTGTGCGAGATTTTGCAAACCTACAGCGCCCAGAGCGAGTGGCGCCTGCTGCTGCCTGCTTTGTGTGCGGCACAAAAGCCTGCAGCCAATCTGGGCGGCGCATCGTGGGTGGCGCTGATCGGCTCGCCGCATGTGCCGTTTGGCCCGGCGCTGGCTGCGCATGGGCTCGATGTGCAGCAGTTGCTCTGGGTCAAGGCGCAAGCGCCCGCCGAACGGTTGTGGGCTGCTGAGCAAGCCTTGCGCTGCGCGGACGTCGCTGCCGTGCTGGCCTGGCTGCCGCAAGTGCAGGCAGCGCATCTGCGGCGGCTGCAAATGGCCGCCTTGACACATGCCAAGCTGCTGTTTGTGATGCGTCCCGCCATGGCGCAACACGCGTCGTCGCCCGCGGTGCTGCGGCTGTTGTTGCTGGCTCAAGGGGCCGGCTTCAATGCCAAGCTTGAGCCTGGTGCCCTGAACGTTCAAGTGCTCAAGCGCCGTGGCCCGCCTCTGGCATGTACCCTGATCTTGCCGGCCCGTGCCGTCGATTTGAGCGCGCTTTTTGGGTTGTGTGCTGGCGCAGCGCCTGTGGTGTCATGGGCTGGCACCGAACGGAAGGCGATAACTTTGGAGCGGCACCATGCACTGGATAGCTTTGCAGCCTGAGCTTGCGCCTGTCGGTGCGCTGGACGGCCTCACCGACCCGGTCACCGCTTTAGGCTGGTGGGCGCTGCGCTACACGCCCAAAGTGGCACGCACGGGCGATGTGCTCTTGCTGGAGGTGGCCGCCAGCGCCAGGCTGTGGGGCGGGTTGCCTGCGTTACTGCAGCATATTCTTACGTCAAACCAGCCTGTAGCCTTTAATGAATATGCGCAAGCAGCTACATCTTTAATCGCATTGGCACAGCTTGCCGTGGCGCCGTCAAGCCCCACGCAGCCGGTGAATGGCCTGGCCGTGGATGCGTTGCCCGTGCACACGCTGGCGGCTGCCACGCCCCACCTTGACACCCTGTCACGCCTGGGCATTGCCACTTGGGGCCAGTTGCGCGTGCTGCCGCGTGGTGGGGTCAGCCGACGTTTTGGCGCCGCGCTGCTCGATGCGCTGGATCAGGCCTACGGCTTGCGGCCTGACCTCTACCCCTGGCTGGTGCTGCCCGAGGTGTTTGAGGCCTCGCTTGAACTCACCTCGCAAGTCGAAAGTGCCCCCGCTTTGCTGTTTGCGGCGCGCCGCCTGCTGGCGCAACTGCGGGTGTGGCTGCAGTTGCGCCACCGTGGCGTGCTGGCACTGGAGCTGATTTGGCAAATGGACGAGCGCCGCCACACCGCGCATCAAGGCACGCTGCGCTTGCGCACCGCCCAACCCACACAAGACGCCAGCCACCTGCAGCGCCTGCTGGGTGAGCACCTGGCGCATGTGCGCCTGCCCGCACCCGCCCACACCTTGCGGCTGCGCACGCTGGAAACCTCGGTGCTGGGCAACACCAGCGCCAGCCTGCTGCCAGACGCGGTGAGCACCGGCGACAGCCTGGCGCAGACAGTGGAGCGCCTGAGCGCCCGTTTGGGTGCAAACCAGGTGCTGCAACTGCAGCCGCGTCAGGACCACCGGCCAGAGCAGATGCAGGCCTGGCCACCGGCTGCTACACAGTTAATAGCTGCTTATGCAATAGATAAAAGGACTAGAGGCCAAAATAGCTTAAAAAATGCAAGCCAACCAGTTGCCACCGTGGGTGCGCCTCGCCCCCGTGCGGATGTGTCAAAACGCATCGCTGCGCCGCTGGCACTGTGGGCTCAGCCGCTTTACCCCACTTGGCTGCTGCAAGTGCCTATCCATCTGGCGGTGCGCCAGCAGCAGCCGCAGTACCAGGGGCCGTTGACGTTGCTGGCCGGCCCGCAGCGGCTCGAATCCGGCTGGTGGGGTGGTGGCGAAATGGCGCTGCGCGACTACTTTGTGGCGCGCAGTGCGCAGGCCGGGCTGCTGTGGATTTACCGCGAGCGGCTACACCGCTCTGGCGCGGCGGCTGCGACAGACGAACCGGATGCCAGCTGGTACCTGCATGGGCTGTTTGCGTGACCGCTGCCAACTTCAAACCCCAGGCAATGTCGTTCCAGCGACTTCACGTCACTTTTTTGCCTTGGTCAGCTTCAGCGGTTTTTTTGCAACGGCTTGCTTGTCTTTGTCGCCTTGATCCAGGCACAGCAAGGTGTCCACGTAAGAGGTGAACCGGTTTAGGTAATCGGGCGAGATCTCGCGCATCAAGGCCAGTGACTGCAGCACCAGCCGGTGTGAGTTGATGGGCCCGGCATTTTTGGGGGCCTGGTCAAGGGCTTGTGTCACCCGTTTGCCCACGCTGAGTTTGGCCCATGTGTTTCTGAAATACTGTGTG
>JBBQZG010000158.1:0-5888 GCA_038207945.1 Burkholderiales bacterium | reverse complement strand
CCTTACGGGCACCGGCATCAAGGTGTTTTTGCGCCGTGACCTTGTCCAGGAACAGGCCAGTGGATTCGATCACCACGTCGGCGCCCACGTCGGCCCACTTCAGGTTGGCCGGGTCGCGCTCTTGCGTCAGGCGAATGCGCTGGCCGTTGACCACCAGGGTGCCACCGTCCACAGACACGTCGCCTTTGAAGCGGCCATGCACGCTGTCGTACTGCAGCATGTAGGCCAGGTACTCAGGCTCCAGCAGGTCGTTGATACCGACGATTTCGATGTCCTTGAAATTTTGCACCGCAGCGCGAAACACCATGCGGCCGATCCGGCCAAATCCGTTGATACCGAGCTTGATGGTCATGAAACACTCCTGATAAAAAATTTATAACAAATTAGCCTCTAGCCCTTATTGAATAATCGCAAGAAGCTATTGATTCAATAGTGACGAAAAGTCTGCAATGACGCGGTCTGGCGCGCAAGCCTCAATCGGTTGCCCCATGTTGTAGCCATAGGGCAGCAACCACACCGGCACACCGGCGCTGCGCGCGGTGGCGGCGTCTATGCTGGAGTCGCCAACAAACAGGGTGCGCTCTGCGGCCACACCAAACTGCGCCAAACAGTGCGTCACCCCGGCCGGATTGGGCTTCTTGGTGGGCAAGGTGTCGCCACTGACCACCGCGTCAAACAGGGGCCCCAGCTCATGCACATCCATCACCACCTTGGTGTAGCGGCCTTCCTTGTTGGTAACCACGGCCAGCTTGACGCCCTGGGCCCGCAAGGTGTTCAACACCTCGCGCACGTAGGGGTAAAGGTGGCTGCGGGTACCGCAACGCAGCTTGTAAAAGCCGTCATAGATCGGCACCATCTGACGCAGTAAGTCGCTGGTGCGCACCTCCTCAACCGGTTTGCCGCTGCGGTCCGCCACGGCTTGCACCAGCAGCGACAGCGTACCGTGGCCAATCCAGTCGTTCACCTGCTGCTGCGACACCAGCGGCAGGTTAAAGCGGCCCAGAGTGTCGTTGACCGCGTCCATGATTTCGGGCGCGGTCTCCACCAGCGTGCCATCCAGGTCAAACAGAATCAGATCAAAAGCGCGCACAGACATGTTCAATTCCACCTTCAGTTGCTGGCCGGCACCACGGTGTCGGGCAAGTCGTTGGCGCGGCGATGCGCAGCGCGATGTACCAACACCTCCACAGCAGCCACCACACGCTCAGACGTGATGCCAAAGTGGGCATACAGTTTGGGCGCCGGGGCGGATTCGCCAAATGTCGGCATACCGATCACGACGCCGGTGCGGCCGACGTATTTGCGCCAGAAGTCAGGGTGTGCAGCTTCAATGGCCACCGTGGGCAGGCGCAAAGGCAGCACCATTTCTTGGTAAGCGTCGGTCTGGCGGTCAAACACATTGCTGCAGGGCATGGACACCACACGGGTGGGAATGCCTTCAGCCGCCAGAGCAGCCTGGGCTTTCATGGCCAGTTCCAACTCGGAGCCGGTTGACAAAATCGCCGCTTGCGCACCTTCCATGTCTGACAGGATGTAGCCACCCTTGCGAATTTTGTCAGCCTGGCTGATGTCGCTCAGGCGCGGCAGGTTCTGGCGTGACAGACACAGGGCGCTCGGGCCGTCTTTACGCTCCACGGCGCAGGCCCAGGCCACGGCGGTTTCCAGACCGTCGGCCGGACGCCACACGTCCAGCCCCGGAATGATGCGCAGGCTGGGGATGTGCTCCACGCTCTGGTGCGTCGGGCCGTCTTCGCCCAGGCCAATGCTGTCATGGGTGAAGACGTGGATGACACGGATTTTCATCAGCGCAGCCATGCGGATCGCGTTACGGCTGTAGTCGGAAAACGTCAGGAAGGTGCCGCCGTAAGGGATATAGCCGCCATGCAGCGCGATGCCGTTCATGATGGCGGCCATGCCGAATTCACGCACGCCGTAGCTCATGTGGTTGCCCCAGGTGTCACGGCCAGCCTTGACGCAACCCTTGAAGTTGGTCAGGTTCGAACCGGTCAGGTCGGCGCTGCCACCAAAGAATTCAGGCACCAGCGGTGCCATCGCGTCCAGCGCGTTCTGGCTGGACTTGCGGGTGGCAAAGGCGGTGGCGTTGGCCGCAATGGTTTCCAGCACGGCAGGCAGCTTCTCGGCATAACTTGGCAGCAGGTCGCCGGCCATGCGACGCACAAATTCGGCCGCCTGCATGGGGTACTTGGCTTGGTAGGCGGCAAACTGCGTATTCCATGCAGACTCGGCCGCTGCACCACGTGCCACGGCGTTCCAGGCGTTGGCGATGTCTGCAGGAATCTCGAATGGGGCCGATGTCCAGCCCAGCGCGTCGCGCGTGGCCTGCACTTCAGCCGCACCCAGCGCGGCACCGTGCACGTCGTGTGTGCCAGCCTTGTTGGGCGAGCCCAGGCCAATGACGGTTTTGCAGCAGATCAGGGTCGGCTTGCCGTTGGGCAGCACGGCTTGCGCCTTGGCGGCTTTGACAGCAGCGTCAATGGCCGCCGCATTGTGACCATCCACAGCGGGGATGACGTTCCAGCCGTAAGCCTCAAAACGCTTGGGCGTGTCGTCAGTGAACCAGCCTTCGACGTGGCCGTCAATCGAGATGCCGTTGTCGTCATAAAAACCAATCAGCTTGGACAAGCGCAGGGTGCCGGCGAGTGAGCAGGCTTCGTGGCTGATGCCTTCCATCAGGCAACCGTCGCCCATGAAGGCGTAGGTGAAGTGGTCAACAATGCTTGCGTCAGTCTTGTTGAACTCCTGAGCCAGCAGCTTTTCAGCCAGCGCCATGCCGACCGCGTTGCTGATGCCCTGACCGAGCGGGCCGGTGGTGGTTTCCACGCCGGGGGTGATGCCAAATTCTGGATGACCTGCGGTTTTGCTGTGCAGCTGGCGGAAGTTTTTGAGTTCTTCCATCGGCAGGTCATACCCTGTCAGGTGCAACAAAGCATAGATCAGCATGGAGCCGTGGCCGTTGGAGAGCACAAAACGGTCGCGGTTGGCCCAGTGTGGGTTGGCCGGGTTGTGGCTGAGGTGGCGGTTCCACAACACTTCGGCAATGTCGGCCATGCCCATGGGCGCGCCGGGGTGGCCGGACTTGGCTTTTTCGACGGCGTCAACTGCCAACATGCGGATGGCATTGGCCATCTGTTTGGCAAATTCAGGGGTAGGAGTCGTCATAACTTCTCTCTTTAAGATAAATGATGGGGTCAATTCGTCAATTCGTCAATTCGTCAATTCGTCATTGCGAGGAGCGAAGCGACGTGGCAATCCATGCCTTCTGACCGCATGGATTGCCGCGCTCCGCTCGCAATGACGGCATCACGCCGTGAATCAGCTCGCTTTCTTCTGCCGTTCCATCATCCGCCACACAAACGGTGTGAAGATGAGTTGCATGGCAAGTTCCATTTTGCCGCCTGGCACCACGATGGTGTTGGCTCGGCTCATGAAGCTGTCGTTGATCATGTTGCGCAGGTACTGAAAATCAATGCCTTTGGGGTTGCTGAAACGAATCACCACCATGCTCTCATCGGCACTCGGAATGTCACGCGCGATGAACGGGTTGCTGGTGTCCACCATGGGCACGCGCTGGAAGTTCACATGCGTGTGCATGAACTGCGGGCAGATGTAGTTCACATAGTCGGGCATGCGGCGCAAGATGGTGTCGGTAACGGCCTCGGTGCTGTAGCCGCGCTGCTTTTTGTCGCGGTAGAGTTTTTGGATCCATTCTAGGTTGATCACCGGCACCACACCAATCAGCAAGTCGGGGTGCTGGGCAATGTTGACCGCAGGTGTGACCACGGCGCCGTGCAGGCCTTCGTAAAACAGCAAGTCGGTGCCAGCGGGCACATGTTCCCAGGGCGTGAAGGTGCCAGGGTCTTGTTTGTAGGGGGCAGCTTCCTCCGCGTCGTGCAGGTATTTGCGACGCTTGCCGGTGCCGGTTTCGCCATAGGCGCGAAACAGCTCGGCCAGCTCGGGAAACAGGTTGTTGGCGGGGCCAAAGTGGCTGAAGTTTTTGTCGCCTGCGGCCTCGGCCTCGGCGGCCTTGAGTTTCATCTCTTTGCGGTCAAAGCGGTGAAAGCTGTCACCTTCAATCACCGCGGCTTCGATGCTCTCGCGGCGAAAGAAGTTCTCGAAGGTGCGGGTCACCGAGGTGGTGCCCGCGCCGCTGGAGCCAGTGATGGCAATGATGGGGTGACGAATGGACATGGTTTTGTCTCCTGATGATTGATATTTATAAGAAATCTGGCTCTAGCCCTTGATATATAAGCGCTAGCAGCTATGTATTTTTAATTAATTTCACAGCACTTTGCCTCCTGGTAGGGTGGGCTTCAGCCCACCATGGTCGGTGCAAGTCGACCCTACAAGTGATGAGAACGGTCGCTGCCATGGTCAGTCCCGGAACAGGCTGCGTTCAGCAAACAGCGGATTGGTCAGCTCGACCTGCACCGGCTCGCGGTGGTATCGCTCGATGCGGTCCACCTCATTCTTGGAGCCAAACACAAACCCAATGCGTTGGTGCAGGCTGGTAGGTTGCACGTCCATCATCGGCATCTCCCCTGTGGACGCACGGCCACCAGCCTGCTCCATGATCATGCCCACCGGGTTGGTTTCGTACAGCAGGCGCAGGCGGCCGGGCTTGGACGGGTCTTTGGTGTCACGCGGGTACAAAAAGACGCCACCGCGCATCAGAATGCGGTGCGCTTCGGCCACCATGCTGGCAATCCAGCGCATGTTGAAATCCTTGCCACGGCCACCGGTTTTGCCGGCCAGGCATTCGTCCACGTAACGTTTTACCGGGGCCTCCCAGAAGCGGGCGTTGGAGGCGTTGATGGCAAATTCCTGCGTGTCCTCGGGAATGCGAATTTTGGGGTGGGTGAGCATGAACTCGCCCAGATTGGGGTCGAGCGTGAAACCGCTGACGCCATTGCCCAAGGTCAGCATCATCATGGTGGTGGGGCCATACAAGGCGTAGCCGGCTGCCACCTGATTGGCACCGGGTTGAAAAAAATCGGCCTCGACCACGTCGCGACCTGAGTCAATCACCTCTGGCGGTGCGCGCAGGATGCTGAAGATGCTGCCCACCGACACGTTCACATCAATGTTGCTGGAGCCGTCCAGTGGGTCAAACACAATCAGGTACTTGCCACGCGGGTACTGTTTGGGGATCTGGTAGGGCAAATCCATTTCTTCAGAGGCCATGCCCGCCAGGTTGCCAGCCCATTCGGTGCGCTGCATGAAGACGTCGTTGGACAACACGTCGAGCTTTTTTTGCGTCTCGCCCTGCACGTTGACCGAGCCCCCCTCGTCGGCGGCATGGTTGCCCATGACGCCTGCCAGTTCACCATAGGCCACCGCTTTGGCAATGCCTTTGCAGGCCAGCGCCACGTCCAGAATCAGCGCATTGAAGTCACCGCTGGCGTTGGGATAACGGCGGCGCTCCTCAATCAGAAACTGCGTCAGCGTGGAACGGTTGGAACGAAGGGTCATGGTCATGACAGGGTCTCCTTTAGTTATGGTTTTAATAGCTGCTAGCGCTTATATTAAAAGGGCTAGAGGCATATTTTGTTTAAATCGGATGGGCAGCGCGACGCAGCGCCTGCATCACGCCTTTGTAGCCACCGTCGGCATCGGGTGCGCCAAATACGGCGCTGCCGGCCACACAGGTGTCGGCGCCAGCGGCCACGATCTCTGCAATGTTGTCGGTTTTGACGCCGCCGTCCACTTCCAGCCAGATGGGCTGGCCGCCTGCCGCCACGTGGGCGTCAATCCTGGCGCGTACCTGGCGCAGTTTGGCCAGGGTGGAGGGAATGAACTTCTGGCCACCAAAACCGGGGTTGACGCTCATCAGCAAAATCATGTCAAGCTTGTCCATGACGTGGTCCAGC
>JBBQZG010000157.1:0-5892 GCA_038207945.1 Burkholderiales bacterium | reverse complement strand
GAAGGGGATTTTGCGTTCACTGTCAAAAATCAGTGCGACAAAAACAAAGATAAAAAAGACCGACCCGCCATAAAACATGTTGCGCGCCATCTGCTTGGTAAAGCCGCTGGCTTTGACTTGGTTCATCTTGTGAAACTCCTGTGATGTGTTGCACAGGAGCGTACCGATGGACATTAAGTGCGTCCTTGAACCGGTTCAAGAATTGATGCAAATCATTGAATCAGCGACGGAAAAATTTTTGGCTGGGCTGGTTGGCTCAAACTTTTGTCCACCGTGAATTTTGGTGCCTGACGCGATGTTTTTAAACCAGATTAAAAAAATAGCGCCTTAAGCCCGTTTTATACGGGCCTAAGGCGCTTTCAGCTTAAATTTTTAAATTGTCTTAAAGGTTGTCAGTAAAGCTGCGCAGCTTGTCCGAGCGACTGGGGTGCTTGAGTTTGCGCAGCGCCTTGGCTTCGATCTGGCGGATGCGTTCACGGGTCACGTCAAACTGCTTGCCCACTTCTTCCAGCGTGTGGTCGTTGGTCATCTCGATACCAAAACGCATGCGCAGCACCTTGGCTTCGCGCGGGGTCAGGCTGTCCAGGATATCTTTGACCACGTCGCGCAAACCGGCTTGCATGGCCGCCTCCATAGGGGCGGTATTGGCGCCGTCTTCGATGAAGTCACCCAGGTGGCTGTCGTCGTCGTCACCAATTGGCGTTTCCATGGAAATCGGCTCTTTGGCGATCTTCATGATCTTGCGGATCTTGTCCTCGGGGATTTCCATGCGCTCGGCCAGCACCGATGCATCGGGCTCATAGCCAAACTCCTGCAGATGCTGACGGCTGATGCGGTTCATCTTGTTGATGGTTTCGATCATGTGCACCGGAATCCGGATGGTGCGCGCCTGGTCGGCAATGCTGCGCGTGATGGCCTGACGAATCCACCAGGTGGCGTAGGTACTGAACTTGTAGCCGCGGCGGTATTCAAATTTGTCCACTGCCTTCATCAGGCCGATGTTGCCTTCCTGGATCAGATCCAGGAACTGCAGGCCGCGGTTGGTGTACTTCTTGGCAATCGAGATCACCAGACGCAAGTTGGCCTCGATCATTTCTTTTTTGGCCGCGCGAGAGGCGTATTCACCCTCATTCATGCGCTTGTTGATGTCTTTCAACTGGTCCAGTGGCACCACCACTTTGCCTTGTAGATCGGTCAAACGCTGCTGTAACTCCTGCACTGGCGGAATGTTACGGCCCATGGTCGTGCTCCAGGGTTTCCCTGCAGCAGCTTGTTTTTCGATCCATTTCAGATCGAGCAAGTGGCTGGCCACCTTGTTATGGTGTTTGTCGCGGCCACTGAATTCAGCAATGAACTGGGCTTGCGGGTAGCCGCATTTGTCAACAATGATGCGGCGCAGTTCACGCTCTTTTTTACGCACGTCATCAACTTGACCGCGCACCATGTCGCAGAGTTTTTCAATGGTTTTGGCCGTGAAGCGGATGGACATCAGCTCGTCAGACAGCAAGCGCTGCGTTTTGACGTAACTGGGGGTGCCGTAACCTTCTTTGTCGTAAATCTTGTGGATTTTTTCAAAGTACTCGCGCAGGCGGTCAAAGCGGCTCATGGCTTCTTTTTTGAGTTCTTCAAGTTTTTTGGTCAGGGCCTTGGAGCCACCCTTGCCGTCGTCATCGTCGTCGGCATCAAACTCGTCAAAGTCTTCTTCGGCCACATAGTCGTCAGCTTCATTGGGGTTGGTAAAGCCATCCACGATGGTGGTAATGACAACCTTGTCGCTGCGGATGTCTTCGCCCAACTGCAGAATTTCAGCAATGGTGGCGGGCGATGCCGAGATCGCTTCCATCATGGCCATCAGGCCGCCTTCGATGCGCTTGGCGATTTCGATCTCGCCCTCACGTGTCAGCAACTCCACCGTGCCCATTTCACGCATGTACATGCGAACCGGGTCGGTGGTACGGCCAAATTCACTGTCGACAGTGCTCAAGGCAGCTTCAGCTTCTTCTTCGGCTTCTTCTTCAGTGGCGGCGGTGGGCCCATTCTGATTGAGCAGCAGGGTTTCTGCATCGGGGGTGTGTTCGTAGACGGCCACGCCCATGTCGTTGAGCATGGAGATCACGACTTCAAGGGTTTCGGCATCGACCAGCTTGTCGGGCAAGTGGTCCGAAATTTCGCCGTGGGTCAGGTAGCCACGCGTTTTGCCGAGTTTGATCAAGGCCTTGAGGCGTTGTCGGCGCTTGGCCATGTCTTCTTCAGACAACACGGTTTCGTCCAAGCCGAACTCTTTCATCAAGGCGCGTTCTTTCGCCTTGCTGATTTTCATGCGCAGAGGCTTGACCTTTTCTGTCGTCTCTGTGGTCTCGGCAACGGGCTCGCCGACCAAGTCGTCTTCGATGTCAGACATGTCGAGTTCATCCGACTCAACCTTTTTGCCCACTTTGGCTTTGGGGCCGCGCTTGGCACCCGTGGTGGTCTTCGCTGGCGTTACGCTGTCGGTGCTTGTGGTCGCTTTGGTAACCTTGTGCACTCTTGCTGGTTTTTTTCCCTCGACAGGTTCTGCCACCAAGAGCGCAGGCACAGGGGATGCTGGCTCTGCGGTTTTAGCAGCGGCGGGTGCGCGGCTAATTTTTTTGGAAACGACAACCGGAGCCTGTGGCGTCGCGTCATTTTTGGATTTGGAAGCAGGCATGGTGACACCTTAAATATCGTAACAACTGGATGGACTGACGCTCAGCGGGCTGGCGTTGGGCGGGACTAGGAATTTGACCTGGTCTGGCAAGATGGATGGGCGAACATTTGGAATGCAGTCCTTGCGGTAGGTTGGCCAGATGGGATAGGTGCCATCTGCTGGCCGGGTCCGGAGGTGCTGCTGTCGCTCTTGCCTGATCGAAAATCGGATTATACCTTTTTGTGCCAGCTGTCGTGGCGCGCGCCTGTCAGGTGGCAGATTCAAGCAAGAGCCTTCGGACTTGCAGTGCACGGTATCTTTGCAGTGCACTCGGGTCGGCTTTGGCGGCATCAATGGCCAGGGTTTCTTCAATCTTGAGTTGTTCGATGAGCATCCGGTTCAGCAGGTGCCGCAGCTCGTTGAGGGCTTCAGCTGCATCGCTTTCTGCACCGAGCTCGTAGCCAGACATCAGTTTGAGTGCATAGACACCGCTGTCTGTCTCGATCAGGCCTTCGCGCAGCGCCACCCAGGGTTGAGGGCCGTGTTCATGAAGCTGGCGCTCCAGCCATGAAAAAAGCGGGCCATGGGGTGCAGGCAAATTGCACAACAGGCCGTGGTCTTCAGCTGACAGTGACTCCAGCGCAGCCATGTTGTCGAGCAGAATTCGTGCCGCATGGTCGGCTCGGCTGGCAGGGAGTCGGTTGCTTGACACGTTGCGCTCAGCAGACTTTTTCTTATAAGTTTGCTGGTTGTAGCCCTCGTATTCATTGCGTGGTCCACTATTATTTTTATTATTTTCAGAGCGTTCGCGAGCAACTTTCTTTGGCGTTGGGTGCCAAATCTCTGTGAGTTCTCGGGGGCTTAATTGCACCTGGTCAGCAATTTCAGCCAGCAGTTGCTGTTTGAGTGCGCCGCTGGGCAACAAGTCCCACAAAGGTTTTGCGTTGCTGGCCAAGTGCGCGCGGCCTTCAGCGCTGTTGAGGTCGCAGCTGTCGCGGGCGGCATCGATCAAAAAGCGGCTTAAAGGTACGGCTTCGCCCACATAGCGGGCAAATGCGTCTTTGCCGTGTTCACGAATGAAACTGTCGGGGTCGTGCTCGGGGGGTAAAAACAAAAATTTGACACTGCGTACATCGGTGGCCAGTGGCAACGCGGCGTCCAGCGCTTTGCGGGCGGCCCGCCTGCCTGCGCTGTCGCCGTCAAAACTGAACACCACCGCATCGGTAAAACGAAACAGCTTCTGCACGTGGTCGGCGGTGCAGGCTGTGCCTAGTGTCGCCACCGCATTGGGAAAGCCCAGTTGAGCCAGTGCCACCACGTCCATGTACCCTTCGGTCACCAGAGCGTAGCCGTGTTCTCGCAGGGCGCTTTTTGCTTCAAAAAGGCCATACAGTTCGCGGCCTTTGCTGAACACCGGCGTTTCTGGTGAATTGAGGTATTTGGGCTTGTCGTCGCCTAGCACGCGCCCACCAAAACCGATGTATTCGCCCTTGATATTGCGAATGGGGAACATGACTCGGTCGCGAAACCGGTCGTAGCGTTTGGCATCCTGGCCTTCTTCTTCGTGCAGGATGACCAAACCACTTTCTACCAGCAGGGGGTCGTCGTAGTTGGGGAACACGCTGGCCAGACTGCGCCAACCCTCTGGCGCGTAACCCAGGCCAAATTGTTTGGCCACTCTGCCCGACACACCACGTCCCTTAAAGTAGGCGACGGCGCGCTCAGAGGTTTTCAGCTGTTTCTGGTAAGCGTGGCAGGCTTTTTCGAGCACTTCATTCAAAGTAGACTGCTTTTCGCGCTGTTGTGCTGCGCGCGCCCGATCTTGCGGGCTGGCGTCGTCCTCAGGCACTTTCATTCCGAATTGCTGAGCCAAGTCTTGCACGGCTTCCACAAAGCTCATGCCGGCATGCTCCATCAAGAATCCAATGGCATTGCCTGTTTTTCCGCAGCCAAAGCAGTGGTAAAACTGCTTGGTCGGGCTGACTGAGAAAGAGGGCGACTTTTCGCTGTGAAAAGGGCACAGTCCCGTGAAGTTGGCACCACCTTTTTTCAGCGGCACATAACGGCCAACGATCTCCACCACGTCGGCACGCGCAAGCAATTCCTGAACAAAAGTTTGTGGGATGGACATCGCATGATTGTAGAAACCAAGTCTCAATCCACGGTAAAAGCGGTGGTGACCTGATTGGGGACGACGATAACTTTGCAGCCTACCCGGTTGTGGGGCTGCTGTGACAAAGCGTCAGCGTGGTGCCAGACGAATGGCGCCATCCAGGCGGATCACTTCGCCGTTGAGCATGTCGTTCTCAAAAATATGAATCGCCAATTTTGCGTAGTCTTGGGGTGTACCCAGGCGCGACGGGAACGGCACGCCGGCGGCGAGCGCGTCCTGCACCTCTTGCGGAAAACTGAATAACATTGGCGTGCCAAAA
This sequence comes from Burkholderiales bacterium, assembly GCA_038207945.1. GTDB lineage: Bacteria > Pseudomonadota > Gammaproteobacteria > Burkholderiales > Burkholderiaceae_C > Rhodoferax. The sequence continues at coordinate 795 of JBBQZG010000157.1, read as the reverse complement.
ATGCCGGGCGCAATCGTCATGTTGCGAATGCCATTGCGAGCCAAGTCGCGCGCAATCGGCAGCGTCATCCCAACGATTCCGCCTTTGGACGCGCTGTAAGCAGCCTGACCGATTTGCCCGTCAAAGGCTGCAATGGACGCAGTCGAGATCATGACGCCACGCTCGCCTGTAAGTTCTGGTTCGTTTTTACTCATGGCGTCGGCGCAGAGGCGAATCATGTTGAAGCTGCCGATCAGGTTGACAGTGATGCATTTGCTGAACCCAGCCAGAGAGTGCGGGCCGGATTTGCCTACCGTTTTCTCGGCCGGGGCGATGCCAGCACAGTTAACTAAGCCCATCAGTTTGCCAGCCTTGCAAGCGCGTGCGACGGCAGCCTGACCATCGTTTTCGCTGCTGACATCACACTTGACAAACTCTCCGCTGATGCTGGCCGCCACCGCCTCACCCTTGTCAACTTGCATGTCCGCGATCACCACCTTGGCGCCTTTGCTTGCCAGCATGCGCGCGGTGCCTTCGCCCAAGCCTGAGGCACCGCCGGTGACGATGAATACTTTGCCAGCAATGTCCATGTCAGTCTCCAAAAATCAAATTGACGTTAACCAAAAATTTTAATTATGGCGCATGAGCAAATGATGTTTTTTCTCAGGCCGACTGCAGGGTACTGGTCGAATGAGGCTATACTTGCGGCTTCCCGAATACGCTTAGGCGCGTAGCTCAGCTGGTTAGAGCACCACCTTGACATGGTGGGGGTCGTTGGTTCGAGTCCAATCGCGCCTACCAAGGTTTTTCTGAATA
>JBBQZG010000156.1:0-5898 GCA_038207945.1 Burkholderiales bacterium | reverse complement strand
TATGACGCCATGAAACGCGCCCAGGACGAGACCGGCCAGGCCAAGCTGTTCTCGGCCAACATCACCGCAGACGACCACTATGAAATGTGTGCCCGCGCCGACTTCATTCTGGAAGCCTTTGGCCCGGATGCAGACAAAGTGGCATTCCTAGTAGACGGTTTTGTCGGCGGCCCCGGCATGATCACCACCGCACGTCGCCAGTACCCCAACCAGTACCTGCACTACCACCGTGCCGGCCACGGCATGATCACTTCGCCTTCTGCCAAGCGTGGTTACACCGCGTTTGTGCTGGCCAAGATCTCCCGTCTGCAGGGCGCCTCAGGCATCCACGTCGGCACCATGGGTTACGGCAAGATGGAAGGCGAGAACGACGACCGCCAGATCGCCTACATGATCGAGCGTGACGAGTGCCAGGGCCCGGTTTACTTCCAGAAGTGGTACGGCATGAAGCCCACCACCCCGATCATCTCGGGCGGTATGAATGCGCTGCGTCTGCCAGGTTTCTTCCAGAATCTGGGCCACGGCAACGTGATCAACACCTCAGGCGGTGGCTCCTACGGCCACATCGACTCGCCCGCCGCCGGTGCCATTTCACTGCGCCAGTCGTATGAGTGCTGGAAAGCTGGCGCTGACCCCATTGAGTTCGCCAAAGAGCACAAGGAGTTTGCCCGTGCATTTGAGTCATTCCCGGGCGATGCCGACAAGCTGTTCCCGGGCTGGCGCGAAAAGCTCGGCGTTCACAAGTAAGCACCAGTTTTTTTGACGAGCCGGGTGACTGTGGTGAACTGTGTGGGAGCTTGTTGCAACAGGCTGCCCTGCGCCGCTCATGTCCCCCGGCGGTGGCCCTTGGCCACCGCCTCCTCCTTGACTTCGCTTTGCAGAACAGCCTGCTGCACCAAGCCGCAAACGCTGTTGATGTTGGACACAAGTGCAATCGGTCCACTTCGGTCCGGCGACCTACAGCGCGAGCAGCGTGTGTTGGGTATCTGACGCAGCGGAATCAAGGAGGAGGTTCGAGCCCCGCCCGAACCGGGGGACATCCGTGGAGTCGGATACCCAATGCGCGCTGCGGGTCACACCAGTCAAGCGCGCTGCAGGTGGCACCAGATATGCTCCCCGGACAACCACCCCCTGTAACCTGTCCACCACAACGACCAAACAGGAACCCGTAATGACAAATCTGGCACAGCAATACAGCATCACCCAAGAGCCGTTCTACCAGCAGCAGACCAACGAAGTCGCCCTGTACGAAGCCGCCTACAAGGCCAGGTTGCCGGTCATGGTCAAAGGCCCGACCGGCTGTGGCAAGTCCAGGTTTATCGAATACATGGCCTGGAAACTGGGCAAACCCCTGATCACCGTGGCTTGCAACGAGGACATGACGGCCTCCGATCTGGTGGGCCGTTACCTGTTGGAGGCCAATGGCACGCGCTGGCTGGACGGCCCTTTGGCCACCGCCGCACGCATTGGCGCCATTTGTTATCTGGACGAAATTGTCGAGGCGCGGCAAGACACCACTGTGGTGATTCACCCGCTGACCGACCACCGCCGCCAACTGCCGCTGGACAAAAAGGGCGAACTGATTCAAGCGCACCCTGATTTTCAACTGGTGATCTCTTACAACCCCGGCTACCAGAGCCTGATGAAAGACCTGAAGCAAAGCACCAAGCAACGTTTTGTCGGTTTCGACTTTGACTATCCCCAGCCCGACCTGGAAGCCCGCATCATCGCCACCGAAACTGGCATCACCCTGGCTGACGCTACCCGTCTGGTCAAGATTGGCGCCACCGCACGCGCGCTCAAGGGCCACGGGCTGGATGAGGGCATTTCCACCCGCCTGCTGGTGTATGCCGCCACGCTGATTCGGGGTGACGTCGCGCCAGTGGATGCGTGCCGCATGGCGCTGGTGCGTCCCATCACCGACGATGCCGACATTCGCGCCACACTGGACCACGCCATTGACGCGGTATTCGGCTGAGCGTCTGTGGCTGTGCTGAACCGTACCATGCAACCCACCGCTGAACAACTCGACAGCTATCGCGAGCAGTTGGGCTGCAACTTTCCGCAAATCGCAGACGTCTTTGCCAACTGCATGGCCGACGCCCAGGCTCAGCTCAGCGCGGAGGGCCTGGATGACTACCTGACGCAGGCACGCTTTCTCGGAAAGTTGGGGCGCGGCCCGGAGCCCGCGCTGATCTTTTTACAGGAATGGCCGCGGATCGCAAACCTTGTTGGCGAAGACGCGTTAAGCCCGGTGATTGCTGCCGCACGCCTGATTAACAAATCGCCCAACGGCGAAGCCATTGCGCCTTTTTTGCAGGCCCTGGCAGCCGTGGCGCGACGGTTGCCCACACAAGCGCACATGCGGCAGTTTCTGGATGTCAGTCTGCACCTGATGGAGCGCACCAGCACATCAATTCACGGCATTCACAAAACCTACCCCAGCCCGAGCCTGGCAATTTTTTTCGAAAAAACGCCCCAGTTGATGGAACTGCTCAGCCTGCAAGGCCTGAGCAACTGGGTGGACTACGGCATCCGCAACTACAGCCATCATCCGGAGCAGCAGCGGGAGTATTTCAGCCTGCGCTCAGCTGACAGCCGTGCCGTGCTCCAGCGTGAGCGCCATGGCACGCTGCTGATGGACCACATCCGTGCGCTTGACCTGTACCTGCGGGCCCTGTGGCAAGTCGCGGATGTGCTGGTGCCCTACTCGACCGCGTTTGACGTGCAGCGCCAACCCATGCCCTACTTTGATGCCATGGGCATCCGGCTGCCCGATGTGTACGACGAACGCGCCGGCATCTCCGGAGTGGACCGCTACCGTGCCGCGCTGGCGCACATCGCCGCACACAGGCGCTGGAGCACGGCCATTTTTGGCGACAACTTCAGTCCCGCACAGCGCATGGCCATCGAGTGTTTTGAAGACGCCCGCGTGGATGCCCTTGCCATGCGCGAATACCCCGGTTTGCGCCGCATCTTCATGGCTTTGCACCCGAACCCGGTGGAAGGCGCATGCAACCCGGCCACACACTCATGTCTGCGACATCGATTGGCGATGCTGTCACGCGCCTTGTTCGACCCACCGCTGCGCTTTCAGGATGTGAAGATCGGCGACTGGGTGCAACGCTTTCACGCGCTGCTGGCGCTGGGCGAGTCCAGCACCGCTGAGGTTGCTGGCTTGGCCCTGAGCTACCTGGGCAAAACCCGGCTGCAAAGCGACCAGTTGCCTGACACCTGGTTCAAAGACACCGAAGTCGACTACCGCGACGACAACCGACACCTGTGGCGCTTTCATGAGCTCAGCGATGACGAAGAATCGTTCGTCAACCCTGACCAAACCCCGTCAACACAAGAGATTCAGACCCTGCCACCGCGTCATTACCCGGAGTGGGATTACACCAGCCAGACCTTCCGCCCCGATTGGGTGAGCCTGTACGAGCGCCTGCACCCATCAGGCAACGCCGCCGACATTGATGCCCTGCTGGCCAAACACAGTGCGCTGGCCAAGCGGCTCAAGCGCTTGCTGGATTTGCTCAAACCACAAGACAAGGTGCGCGTACGCTTCCAGGAAGACGGTAGCGAGCTTGACCTGGATGTGGCGATTCGCTCCCTGATTGATGTGCGGGCCGGCAGCCAGCCTGACGCCCGCATCAACATGAGCCACACCACCGATGGCCGCAGCATTGCCGTGACCTTGCTGTTGGACTTGTCGCAGTCTCTCAACGAAAAAGCCCGCGGCTCCGAGCAAACCGTGTTACAACTCAGCCAGGAAGCGGTGTCACTGCTGGCCTGGGCCATTGAACAATTGGGCGACCCGTTTGCGATTGCCGGTTTTCACTCCAACACGCGCCACGATGTGCGTTACCTGCACCTGAAGGGCTTTGGCGAGCATTGGGGTGACGAGGTGAAAGCACGGCTTGCCGCCATGCAGGCTGGCTACAGCACCCGCATGGGTGCGGCCATGCGTCACGCCGCCCACACACTGGGCACACAGCAAGCCGACAAAAAGCTGCTTTTGGTGCTGACCGATGGCCAGCCGTCAGACATTGACGCGCATGACGAACGCTTGCTGATCGAGGACGCACGCCAAGCGGTGCGCGAGCTCGACAACCAGGGCATCTTTACCTATTGCATCAATCTGGATGCGTCAGCAGATGCCTATGTGAGCGACATCTTTGGCCGCCAATACACGGTGATTGACAACATTGAGCGGTTGCCAGAGCAACTGCCTAAACTGTTCATGGCGCTGACGCGATAACGGCAGCGCGACCGACTTTATTGGGCTCCCGCGACCGCTTGCTGAGCCGTGACTTTGCCAGGCCCACGGCGCTCAAACCAGGCGCCCACATAAAACACGACCACCAGGAAAGCAGCGAGAATTGCCAGCAAAATCGGTTCTGAAATGCCATAAACATCCGTAAAAGTATCACCTTCCATGATGGCACCTATCGCCATCATTGACCGAATGGCTGGACCATAAGACCACGAGAAGGCGGCGGTGCCAATCACCAGGCCAACAATGAAGACCAGTGCATCAATGCGACCAGAGGCAAGGCCCACCATTGAGGTGCCAGGGCAATAACCACCAATGGCAAACCCGGCGCCAACCAATGCACCACCGACTGCCGAAGCCATCACCAGTGCTTGGGGAACGAACACAATGTCAGGCTTCAGGAACCCGACAACCCGCAGCAACCACAACCCGAAGGCGGCCACCACAATCGCGGTCAACATGACCTTGAAGACCGTCCAATCGGTGAGCCTGAATTGGGCTGACAGCTTGAGTGGGCTGCCAAAACCCGCGTTCTCCATCACAAATCCAAACAAGATGCCTGCGACCAAGCCGGACACCATGCCACTGTCGTTCAAGGGAAACATATCAAACTCCTCGGACAAAACGACTGACGATCAACCCTGTCACAAAAAACAGGCCCAAAAATACAAAGGCAGAAATGCCAAAGACCGCCGCGCCCGACAAGCCCAGTCCACTGGTGCATCCACCAGCCACCCGGGCACCGAACCCTGCCAACACGCCTCCCAGAAGTGCCTTGGTCACCCGTTGGGTTGATCCGATGCTGCGTTTGCCATCCAATTGCACCTTGAAGCGGCCGGCCATGAAGGCGGCCACCATGCCGCCAATCACCATGCCCAACACCTCCCAGGTGATCCAGGACCCCATCGGGTTGCCATCAGCCACCATCGGGCCAAGGTAACCGTTGCTCTGGGTTGCGGCAGGTGCGATCGTCAAACTCGCCCCGGCGACAGCATGGGCCACAGCCCCACTGGCGCCCAAGCCATGGCCAGACAAAAGAAAGGCCAGCAACAGCACCAACCCGAGCGCGATGCCCGCGACCAAAGGTGGCCAAAACGATTTGACAGCGCGTTCACTGTCGTGGACTGGAGTATTCATGGCAAAAACCTTTCATAACGATGACAGACGAAGGCGATGAGCTCTGTAGTGACTCCACAACTCATCAGCTCCACCCCGGTAACGTCATCTCACTTTTGAAAAACCACGAAGCCGGACTGGGCTTCAGGGCATTCTAGGTATTAACCCTCGCGGCTTTATTTGATTTATATCAATACATTCGAATGTAAATATATTGAAAATTACATCACCAAAAGTTAGGTGTTACCCAACGCCACAAAGAAAGGTTTCCCATGAGGCCCAAGTCAAATCCTGGCTCAAAACGTTTTATTCGGATGGTCTGGCTGGCTGGATGGTTGGGACTGGCGTTGCTGGGCGGCGTGAACACCGCCCAAGCCCAAGACCCCAAGCCCGTCAAGCTCAACACCACGGCCGACCACAGCAAGTTCAAGGAACTGCAGCGCGAATTTGCCACCGGCCCGGAAGTCACCAAAGCCTGCCTGAGCTGCCACACCGAAGCCGCCGGCCAG
>JBBQZG010000155.1:0-6315 GCA_038207945.1 Burkholderiales bacterium | reverse complement strand
CCAGCCGCGCAGTTCACCCGAATGGGCGGCCCAGGCGTGGGTCAGGCAATTCATGGTTTCATATAAAAAATGACCTCTAGCCTTTATTCTTAATGGGTAAGCAGCTATAAATTAAATAGTTATTTGACACGGTTCAAGGCGGGTTGAGAGTTGTTTGAGCAACACACCGTCCTGGTAAATACGCAGTTCACCTGGTGCAAATGCCGTCCAACGGGAGGTCTCGCCCAGCGGCTCTGTGGCCACCATGGCGATGGTCTGGGTAATGTCGGTTGACGTGGGTTGGTGAAGGTAGTGCAGGCGGTCATGCCCATAAGCAATGAGCAGTTTGCCGTCAGAGAGTAAAAAGTTGAACTTGCCATGGGCTGCAATTCGGCCGCTGACGGCCACCAAAATGTCCAGCCAGTCATCGTCGGTGTCGGGCGTATGGTAGTGCCCGGTGAGGTGGCGCAGCAGGTGGCAGAAGGCAAACTCCGAGTCGGTCTGGCCATCCGGGCGGCAAATGGCATTGCACTCGGCGGACTCCGCTGCCATCATCTCGGGCACGTTGCCGTTGTGGGCAAAGACCCAGGGCCGGTCGCAACAGGTGTGGATAAACGGGTGGGTGTTGCCCGGCGTGTTGACAGGCGGAAAAGTCGCGCGGCGGATATGCGCCAGGATCAAACCCGACTGCAACGTGTTGATCAGTTCGGAGAATCGTGCACTGCTGTGGCCGGGGAGGGGTTCTTTTTCAAGCTGCAATTCATTGCCCTGGCGCCAGGCCATGCCCCAGCCGTCCGGGTTGTTGGCACTGGCACCGCCGCGCAAGCGGAACGTTGGCAGCGGCAAGTCGCTTGCTGCGAGTGCATGTTTTGAAGAAAGACCAAACAGTTCGCACATGGTTGTGAGTTGTCAAGGTTGTTTGCAGGTCATCAAGAGGGGTTGGTTGCATTATGGTGCGTGTCCCAGCAGTCGCTACCATAGCGACATGACGCAACCCGTTGACACCCTTCGCAGCGACGAAGCCAGCTTTGCGCTGGCCCTTATCACCTCCAGGCAAAACATTTTGCCCAAGCGGTTGGCCTTACCCGGGCCCAGCGCTGAACAGGTCAATGACATGTTTTGCTGTGCCGCAGCCGCACCTGACCATGGCGTGGTGATGCCCTGGCGCTTTGTGCTGGTGCCATCGGACAAGCGCGCGGAGTTGGCCGACGTGTTTGGCCAGGCGCTGACCGAGCGCGATGCCGATGCCACAGCAGAGCAAATCGAGCAGGCACGAGAAAAGGCTTTTCGTGCACCATTTCTGGCGCTGGCCATTGCCCGTTTGGGTCCGTGCGAGCCAGACATTGACCCTTTGGAGCGCATGGTGTCGGTGGGGGCCGCCATACAAAATTTTTTGTTGTGCGCCCACAGCATGGGTTTTGGCAGCAGCCTGACCAGCGGGCAGGCCATGCGATCCAACGCGCTGCGCCAGCTTTTTCGGTTGTCTGAAGGTGAGCAAGCGGTGTGCTGCATGAACGTGGGCACGGTGGTCAAGCGCAAACCGGCGCGGTTGCGGCCAGACATGGCTGCCTTTGTCAGCAGCCTTTAGCTCTTGGTCTGGCTGCGTGGCAGGGACAGTGTTGCCGCCAACCCACCCTGCGGCCGGTTGGCCAGCAGCAGTTCGCCGTCGTGCATGAGCGCAATGTCCCGCACAATGGCCAGCCCCAGCCCGACACCATCACCTTGCTGGCCGCGCGCGCTGTCCAATCGGTAATAGGGTTCGGTGACTTTTGTGCGTTCTATGGGCGCAATGCCCGGCCCCTCGTCTTCCACGGTGATGTTCAAACGCAAAGCCGTGTCTTGCAGTCGAATGTGCGCACCCTGGCCATATTTAAAAGCGTTGTCGATAAGGTTTTGCAGCGCCCGGCGTAAGCCTGAAAGCCTGCCATTGAAGGGCGTGAGCGCCAGCCCGTCAATTCGGATGCACCGGCCAAGCACCAATGCGTCTTCCGTCATGCTTTCCAGCAGCGCATTGATGTCAATCGCTCGCACTACTTCATTGGTTTGAAGTCCCCGCAGGTAGCTCAGCGTGGCATCAATCATGGCTGCCATGGCTTCCAGATCGGCCGTCATCTGGTTGCGCAACTGGGCATCGTCGACAAGTTCTGCGCGCAGCCGCAGGCGGGTCAGCGGCGTGCGCAGGTCATGCGACACGGCTGCCAGCGCCCGGGCCCGCTCATTGATCAGGCCTTTGATGCGGGTTTGCATCCGGTTGAAGGCCTGGGCCGCGCTGCGCGTCTCAATGGGGCCGTCTTCCGGCATGGGTTTGGCATCCAGGTCATGGCCCAGCGTGTCCGCCGCCAGGGCGAGTTGTTTCAGAGGTCGGGTGGCTTGACTCACGGCCAGCATGATCACCACCACGGCAATCACCAGGGTCAACAGCAACTGGATGATCAGGTCATTGGACAGTGCTGGCGCGTTAGGTGTGACGCTGCGCTGAACCGTGATTCTGGCCCATTGCCCATCTTGCAACCGGACGTCAAAGCGGCGCTGCGGGGTGTCAACTTGGGGCTCACCAGAAGATGTGTCGGTGCCAGACACCACATGGCGAATTTGGCGTTCGCTGCCCAAGCGGGCGGCAATCATGGCGCCGATCGCACCGCGGGGCGCGTTCGGCGAGACCTGGTCTTCGCTGACCAGCGCCACGCTCAAATCGTCATACTGCAAAGCGACGAGGGCCGCATTGCGCCCTGCAGGTGCTACTGATTCCAGCACGCTCACGGCTCTGGCAATCCGGTCGGCAAAATTCAGTCCGCGTGCCTGGGTCACCACCGTGGCGCGTTCGCCCCATTGCAGCCAGATACTGACGCCCTGCGCCACCAGCAGGCCCGCCAGCAGGATCAGCGCCACGCGCACAGTCAGGCTCGATAGCCAGGCGCGCCAATTCAGCCGCATGTGCTGAGTGCCTCCACGCTGGCTGCCAGCACATAGCCTTCGCCGCGCACGGTCTTAATCAATTGCGGTTCGCGGCTGTTGTCGCGCAGGCGCAGGCGCAAGCGGCTCACCTGCACATCAATGGCGCGGTCATAGGCCTCGGCCTCCCGGCCATGAATCATCTCAATGAGTTGGTCGCGGGTCACTACACGGTTGGGGTGGTCGAGCAGGATACGAAGCAAGCGGAATTCGCCACCTGACAACGGAGTGACCACGCCGTCGGGCGCGGTCAGCAAGCGCTCGGCGGTGTCCAGGCACCAGCCAGCAAAGCCCAGGCAACGTGCCGGTTCGGGCTTGAGGTTGGGCGGCAGCGCCCGGGTGCGTCGCAAAATGGACTTGATGCGGGCCAGCAACTCGCGCGGGTTAAAGGGTTTGACCAAGTAGTCGTCCGCGCCCATTTCGATGCCCACAATGCGGTCGGTTTCCTCACCGCGCGCGGTGAGCATGATCACAGGCAGGCTGGACTTGGCGCGAAGGTCGCGGCACAGCGTCAGGCCATCGGTGTCGGGCAGCATCAGGTCCAGCACCAGCAGGTCTACCGCATGGTGGTCCAGCATATGCCACATCTCGTGGCCGTCGTGGGCAGCCACTGCGTCAAAGCCGTTGCGGACCAGGTAATCGACCAGCAGGCGACGGATCTCGGGCTCGTCATCGACGATCAGGATACAGTCATTTTTTCCATTTGCACTCATTGATGGCCTTTTGGGTTGAAGGGTACAACCGAACTGGAGCTCGTTCACCCAGGCTGCACTGCGGGTTTTGTAACGCACTGTAACGCAAGGTCAAATCGAAACACAGTGATGCAAATAGGCCGGTTTGATCAACATTGTGTTGACATGTTTGCGCTCAAATTGCGCTCAGGGATGCAGGACGAACCCGCAGCCCACAACAGTTCAACCCATGGAGTGTCATTATGAAAACCACAACTTCCCTCAAGATCATCACGTTGGCCACCGTGCTTGGCGCGGCTTTGACCACGTCAGTATGGGCGCAAACTGGCCCCGGCCCCGGACCTGCCCCTGGCGTTGTACCCCTCATGCAAGGTGCTGGCCCTGGCCCTGGCGCAGGCATGGGTCCCGGCGCGCACGGCATGCGAAACATGCGTTTTGACAGGGCCAATACGCCCGGCTGGACATTGATGACTGCGCAAGAGCGCACCGCCAATCAGAACCGAATGCGCGAGGTCAAGACGTATGAGGAATGCAAGATGGTGCAGGCCGAACAGCACCAGATGATGCAAGCGCGCGCCAAAGAAAAAGGTGTGACGTTGACTGCGCCCCGTCAAAACGCCTGCGACAACATGAAAGCACGCGGTTTCATCAAGCAGTAGGCGCTACTTTTCAGCTGTCGGTCGTGGTGTGGGTGTTGCGGCCGAACATTCGCTGCCACCAGCGCTGGCGCGATCCGGGCAACGGCGCATCTTCTTCAAATCGCTCCGGTTTGATGCGTGACAGCACCCAGCGCGGCAGAATGGTTGCGCCGCCATGACTGCAAAATGAACCCAGGTTGTGCGGGTCGTAAATTTTGATGAAGCCAGGTTGTTCGCGGTTGTCGACGTAAACAATGCCGCAGTAATCGTGTTGGTGTTCGTGGCGCAACAGCGTGTCCACTTCCGCAATAAAACGGTTCAGTGCGTCCGTGTCCAGCGTTGATTCAGGTACAACTTCGCCGATCTGGCTGGCATACCATCCTTCGGGTTTTGCCAGAACCTGGCGCCACAAGGCATCAAGTTGTTGCCAGTGCAGGACGCCGGCAAAGTTGCCGTTGAGTTGTTGTGAGAACGCGCTCACCGGCTCTGTCATCGATTTCATCAGCTGCAGGCGTTGCCAGTGGTATGCATCATTTTTTGTGGCGGCGTTGCCAGGGGTTTACATCCAGTTGACAAGTTGTGCCACATCCTCGGGAAACATCTGACCTCTTTCTGCCTGCAACACGCGCGCATCACGCCCAATCACCACGGTGACCGGCAAACCGCGCGGTTTGGGAAGCACTTTATGAATGTCAGCCGTGACCCAGGCCGCGGGAAAGGTGTAGCCTCTTTTTTGCAGGTAAGCCACAGCGTCGGCAGGTTTTTTGTCCACCGAAAGCGCCAGCATCTGCAGGCCTCGGCCTTGCTGGGTCTGCCAGAGCTTTTGCATTTCAGGGCTTTGCAGTGCACAAAACGGGCAAGTGCTGGCCCACCAATAAATCACCAACACTTGGCCTTTGGCCTGAACGGGTTTGAAGACACGGCCGTCCAGCAGAGTTGCTTCAGGCAAAGTCAGGAGCATGCCCGTTGCGGGCAGCGGCGGTGCCATGCGTTCCATGGCCGCTGGTGAACTGTCAGCCACCACTTGGGAAAGCACAGGCCCAGTAAGCAAGCCCGCACCCCCAAGCAGAAAACTTCTTCGATGGTTCAAGTTGAAGCCAGGCCCGTCACTGGTTCACAGGCGACTTGGGATCGAGCAGCAAAGCCATCAAATCCTTGACCTGAGCCTCGGTGATGATGCCCTTGTGACCGGCACGCGGCATCACCGAGCAGGCGTTGTAGGCCTTGGCGTTCCAGATCTTGCCCCAGGTGTACTCAATGATGGCCTTGGAGGCCGGGCTGGTCGGGTCAGCAACCACGCCACGCGTCTTGCCGTAACCCAGCAGGCTCGGACCAATCGTGCCGTAAGAGATTTCCTTCGGGTCCATCTGGTGGCAGTTGTAACAATTGCCACCGTTGGCGGTGTCTGCTTTGTCGCTCCAGGTCAGGCCACGGCCGCTTTGGGCCAGGGCTTCACCCTTTTTCCAATCACCCATGAATTGGCCGTCCGCCGGCCACTTGATGGTTTTGAGTTGTGCGGCTTGCAGTGCCTCTGCCACGTTGGCCTCCAAAGGCTTGCCAGCCACATCAGCCGCGCTGCAGGCGGTGTTGATGTCCTCGGGGGCGATCACCGCCACCTTGACAATGCCCTTGTCCGTGAAGGAGGCCTTGACGATGTCGGCTGTCAACTTGTCGAGATCCACTGCGCTGGGGCTGGAGGCGCAACCCGCGACCAACACCGCAGCCAGGGCAGAGAGCGCAAAGGCATGTTGTTTTTTCATGGTGTGTCTCCGATCTGTTAGCGTTTGAGGGCAGGGGCCACTGACTTGGAACCCTGGCTGTTCACACCCAGGTAGGTCGAGAGCGCCACGGTGGCGTCACTGGCAAAACCAGGATACGGAAAGCGTTGCTGGCGGTAGCAGTCGTTGAGGCGTTGTTGCATGCCCCACATCTGGCCGTTGGAGACGCGGTAGGCCGGCCAGGCGGCAAAGCCGACGCCGTCACCCGGGTTCTTGGTCAGGTTGGGCAGGTCTTGCAGGCGAATGCGCCAGTTGTCAGCACCGTGGCAGGAGGCA
>JBBQZG010000154.1:0-6350 GCA_038207945.1 Burkholderiales bacterium | reverse complement strand
GCTTATAAATAGAGGGCTACAATCCTAAAACGCTTGAGAAATCACAGTCCGTTCAATCAACCGGTCATCCCCAAGCACAATCATCGAAAACAGCAACTCGTCCAGGTTGTTGGCCAGTGCCGTTTTGCGCGCCAGCAGCGGTGTGGCTTGCGGGTTCAGTACCACGAAATCAGCCTCGCAACCCGGCTGCAAGTTACCCACCACCCCTTCCAGCCCCAAAGCGCGGGCGGCACCCGCCGTGTGTTGACACCACAGGTGTTGCGGCGACAGTGACACACCCGCTTTGGTCTGCCCTTCCCGCCCCACGGTGTAAGCGGCCAGCATGGTGTGAAACGGGCTGAAGCTGGTGCCACCACCCACATCGCTGGCCAGCCCGTACTGAAACCCGATGCGGTCGGCCCCGGCGTAGTCGAAAAACCCGCTGCCCAGAAACAGGTTGCTGGTCGGGCAGACGGCGGCAGCCGCGCCGGCATCAAGCATCAGCATCCGGTCAGCGTCGTCCAAGTGGATGCAGTGCGCATAAATGGCCCGCTGGCGCAACAGGCCAAAATCGGCATAGGTGGCCAGGTAACTGGCGGATGCTGGAAAAAGATCGCGCGCCCAGGCAATTTCCTCGTGGTTTTCAGCCACATGGGACTGAATCCACACGTCCGGGTATTTGGCCGCCAACTCGCCTGCGCCGCGCAACTGGGCATCGGAGCTGGTGGGCGCAAAACGCGGCGTGATGGCGTAGCCCAGCCGGTCCTCGCCGTGCCAGCGCCGCAGGAGGTTCTCAGAATCGATCAGACTTTGCGCCGTAGCATCCGCACCGCCCCTGGTCAAGGACTGATTGAGCAGGTCAGCCGGGGCATGGCGGTCCATTAAACATAGGCCGGTGATCAGGCGCAGTTTGTTTTTTTGCGCTTCCAAAAACAAGGCGTTGACCGACGCCGGGTGCGAGGTGGCAAAAGTGAGTGCCGTGGTGACCCCGTTGCGCAGCAATTCAGCTATAAAAAATGTAGCTGCTTGCGCACAATATTCGGGGGCTAAAAAGCGTTTTTCTTCAGGAAATGTGTAGTTCTCCAGCCACGGCAGCAAGCCCTCGGCGGGTGAACCAATCACATTGGTTTGCGGGTAATGGCTGTGCAAATCCACAAAGCCGGGGGCGATGATGCGGCCGGGCCAGTGCGTCACCGCCAAATGGGCAAAGCGTGACTGCAGTTCGCGATAGGGTCCCACGGCCTGCACCACCTGAGTACCCTCGGCGTTGGGGCCAACCACCAGCAGGCCGTCGTCCTCAAACACGGCCGATGCATGCGGATCACCCTCAGGGACAAAGCGAAGAATGGAGGCGCGGTAAGCTTTCATAGGGCTTAGAGCTTACCCAATTCACCGGCAGGATTGAGCACACACTGCTCGCAACGGCCATCAAAGCCCGCTGCGGCGATAATGCCGCCATGAAAAATACCTTGCAAATCCCGCTTTTGACACTTTGGCGCCCGATTTTGGCGATGTTGATCGTCATCACCGCGTCCAATTACCTGGTGCAGTTCCCCATCAACGACTGGTTGACCTGGGGCGCATTCACCTTCCCGGTGGCCTTTTTGGTCACAGACCTGACCAACCGCGCGGTCGGTGCCAGTGCGGCACGGCGTGTGGCCTGGACCGGCTTTGCCATTGCCGTGTTGGTGTCGCTGGCGTTGGCGCCCTGGCGCATTGCGGTGGCGTCTGGTGTGGCGTTCATCGTCGGCCAGCTGCTCGACATCGTGGCGTTCAACAAGTTGCGCACCATGTCGTGGTGGAAGGCGCCGTTGATTGGCTCGGTGGTGGCCTCGGTGGTCGACACCGGCATCTTTTTCTTTTTGGCCTTCTACGGCTCAGACATGAACTGGCTGACGCTGGCCGCAGGTGACCTGAGCATCAAATGGCTGATGGCCGCCGCGCTGCTGGCGCCCTACCGCCTCATGCTGCCACGCCTGCAACTTTGGGTGCCTGCGGCGCGCCCAATCACCTCTTAATCAAACGTCTCAAACACCTCGGCCAGGCGGTCTTGCAAGGCCCTCTTGGCTGACGCGTCAATGAAACAGGCCTCAAAGCTGTTGTGCGCCAACTGGTAAGCATGCTGGGCCGTGAGCCCCAGCGCGTCAAAGGTTTGAGTGAAGTTGTCATTGATGTAGCCACCAAAATACGCCGGGTCGTCTGAATTGACTGTGGCCACCAGCCCGGCGTCCAGCATGGCACCCAGGTTGTGTTGTGCCAAGGTTGGAAACACCCGCAGCTTCAGGTTGGACAGCGGGCACACGGTGAGCGGCACCCGGTCTTTCACCAGCCGCGCCACCAGGCTCCGATCACGCATGGCTTGCACGCCGTGGTCAATGCGCTCAACTCTCAGCGCTTCCAGCGCGCTCCAGATGTAGGCCGGTGGCCCCTCCTCACCCGCATGCGCCACCAGCCGAAAGCCTAAACCACGTGCTTTTGCAAAGACCTTGGCGAATTTCTCTGGCGGGTGCCCCAATTCACTGGAAGCCAGGCCAATGCCGACCAGTTTGTCACGCAGTGGCAAGGCTTGCGCCAGCGCCTCAAAGGCCTCTGCCTCGCTCAAATGGCGCAAAAAGCACAGGATCAATGCCGCGCTCAGGCCCAGTTTGGCTTGCGCATCAGCACAAGCGCGGTGCAGACCGTTGATGACCACATCTGAACTCACGCCGTGACCGGTATGGGTTTGGGTGTCGAAAAAAATCTCGGTGTGCAGCACGTTGTCGGCTGCGGCGCGCTGCAGGTAGGCCCAGGCCATGCCATAAAAGTCTTGCTCCGTGCGCAACACCAGTGTGCCGGCGTGGTACACGTCCAGAAACTCCTGCAGGTTGTTGAACACGTAGGCGCACCGCAATGACGCGATATCCGGGTACGGCACGGCCGTGCCGTTGCGGGCAGCCAAGGCAAACATCAGCTCGGGTTCCAGCGAGCCCTCAATGTGCATGTGCAGCTCGGCCTTGGGCATACGCCTGAGCAGCTCAGGCAGACGCTCAAGGGAGACAGGTTTCATCGATTTCATGGCATTTTTTCCTTTTTCACGGGCAGTGCGGACGCATCCGCTGTTTGACTGACACGGCGCAGAAACTGCCCGGCCACAAACAGGTCGCGCTCCAAGGCACGCCGCGCTCTGGCCGCATCCCCCGCGTCAAGCGCACACATCAAATCATCATGGGCGTCATTGAGCACACCCAAGGCGGCATTGTCGTCAAAGAGCTGGTTCGACAACGGCCCCACCTTGAGCCAGACCGTCTCGATCAGACTCAACAGCAGCGGCGAGCCCGCCGCACGGTACAACACCAGATGAAATTCCTCATTGGCGTCCTGGTAGGCCTTGGCGTCCTGGGCCACCAGCGCCTGGGCCATCAGCGCCAGCAAAGCCCGCAACCGGGTCTTGTCGTTGGTAGACAGCCTGAGTGCGCCACGCTCAGCGGCCTCCCCTTCGAGCAACAGGCGGTTTTGCAACACATCATCAAACTCGGCCCTGGAAAGCCGGGGCACTGACACCCCGCAATTCGGGCTGTGCGTCAGGGCGCCCTCAGCCGCCAGCCGCAACAAGGCCGCGCGCACCGGCATGGTGCCAATGCCCAAGGCAGCCGCCACCTCGCGAATCTTGAGCCGCTCACCAGGCAGAAAACGGCCCACCGTGATCCACTGGCGCAGCGTGGCGTAGGTGCTGTCTTGCTGGGTGTCAGACATCAGGTGTGTCCCTCGCCAGCGTCCAGGCCACCAGACAGCAACTGCGCCAGCACCTCGTCAAACGCGGCCAGCAAGCGCTGCACGTCGCCCTGTGTGGTGGCCGGGCTGCACAACAGCATGTTGTGAAACGGGGTGATCATGACGCCACGGTTGAGCAGCGCCAGGTGCATCAGAGACTCCAGCGCCGGGTCAAACAGGGCCTCAGCCTGGCTGCCGTTGACAGGTGGCACCGGGCCAAATTGAAACTCGCATCGCGCCCCAACCTGCGTGACACACCAGGGCAACTGGTGACGCGCAATGCTGGCACGCAAACCCTCCGCCACCTCACCCGCCAGTTCAATCATGTGCGCAAACGCTGCATCGGTAGCCACCTCGACCAGCGTGGCGCGCATGACGGCCATGGCCAGCATGTTACCGGTCAGGGTGGTGCCAATGCCCGAGTGACCGGGCGGTGCGCTGCGTTTGGCCTGCATCGCGCGTTCGGCCAGTTCCGCACTAAACCCATAGACCGCGCACGGCAAGCCGCCGGCAATCGGCTTGCCCATCACCAGCGCATCGGGCCGCAGGCCATGGGCGCGCGCATAGCCGCCGGGGCCGCTGCTGAAGGTGTGGGTTTCGTCCACGATCAGCAGCGTGCCATGCTGGTGAATCAACTGTTGCGCCGCTTCCCAGAAACCTGGCTGCGGCAACACCATGCCGATGTTGGTCATGACCGGCTCGGCCAGCACACAGGCCACGTCACCCGCTTGCAGCGCCGCTGCCAATGCCGGCAGGTCGTTGAATTCAACCACCACCGTGTGCTGGGTGAGCTCATGCACCTGGCCCAGCAAGCTGTCACGCTGCCTGGGCTGGCCGTTCACCAGGTCGACAAACACGTCATCCACGGTGCCGTGGTAACAGCCGTTGAACACCAGCAACTTCTTTCGCCCGGTGGCAGCACGCACCCAGCGCAACAAGAAACGGTTGGCATCGCTTGCGGACAACGCGGTTTGCCACAGGGGCAAACCAAATCGGCGCGCCAACTCGGCCCCCACCCAGGCGGAGTCCTCGCCACTGAGCATGGTGGTGCAGCCCTGCGCAACTTGGCGCTGTACCGCCTGCACTACGGCTGGCGGTGCGTGGCCAAACATGGCACCGGTGTCACCCAGACAAAAATCCACGTAACTGTGGCCGTCTGCATCTGTGATGTGTGCGCCTTGTGCGCTGGCCACCTGCAGGGCAAACGGGGTGGACCAGTCGCTCATCCAGTGCAGGGGCACGCCGAACAGCCAGTGGTTGGTGGCTTGCTGGGCCAGGGCTTGGGATTTGGGGTGCTGGGTGATGAAACGCTGGTGTTCCTGCTCGGCCATGGCTTGGCGGGCTGGGTGATTTTGATTTTTTATAAGCATATATTGCCTCTAGCCCCTGTGTATAAATCGTTTATAGCTATATTATTTGTAGTATTTTTGAGGGTGATGTTTGAATTTTTTATCGTTGACCCCACCCTATCCCCCAACCCCTTTCCACCCCCGCCGGGGCGGAAAGGGGGGCTTAACAGCCATATTTGGGCGTGTGTTTTTTGGGAGGACGTACACACCGTTTTGCCTTGTGGGCGGTGGCGGCGAAATGTGGTTTGCGGGATTTTTAGCGCGTGAGCGCTGTGGGTGGTTGTAAGAGCGCCGGCGAGCGCTGGTCCCCAGGCACCTCGCTGACCGACGCGTCGTACGCCGAGTGGCGCAGTTTTTAATGAATTTGGCGCTTGCCCACTGCGCGCACCTGTAAAAGCGCGGACGCGTGTACGCCCCCAAGCCCCCCGTTGGCCGACGCGTGGTACGTCCTCAGTAACTAAACAAGGCCAGATACGGCTGTTGGCTCCCCTTTCCGCCCCGGCGGCGGTGGAATGGGGCGGGGGGGTTAGGGGGGTATCAACGATAAAAAATAGAAGCGCCACCATCAAAAAATCACCCATTAAAGAATACTATAAAAACAAGAGCTACAACCGCATATTCCACATGGGCTAGAGTTCAAAAATCTTTAAAAAATCAAACCAAAAGCAACAAATGCTCTCGTTCCCAAGAACTGATCACCCGGCTGTAAGTGGCGTACTCCAGCTCTTTCACCGCACAAAATGCTTTCACAAACGACGGCCACAGCACCTCGGCCATGGCGTCACATCCTCGCATGCGGGTGATGGCGTCTTCCAGATGGCGGGGCAATTCGTAGTCCAGATCCCAGGCGCTGCTGGTCATGGGGTCTGAGGGTGTGAGGCGCTCCATCAGGCCCAGATAACCACACGCCAAGGTGGCCGCCATCGCCAGGTAGGGGTTGACATCGACACCTGGCACGCGGTTTTCAACACGGCGGTTCTGCGCGTTGGATTTGGGAATGCGAATGCCGCAGGTGCGGTTATCCAGGCCCCACTGCACATTGATCGGTGCCGACATGAAACGTGACAGGCGCCGGTAGGAATTCACGTAGGGCGCCAGCATCGGCATCACCTGCGGCACGTACTTTTGCAGGCCACCAATATAGTGGCTGAAATGTTCACTGCCTGTGCCATCGGCGTTGGAAAAAATGTTGTGCCCGGTGTCCATGTCGAGCACGCTTTGGTGAATGTGCATGGCGCTGCCGGGCTCCATTTCCATCGGCTTGGCCATGAA
>JBBQZG010000153.1:0-6503 GCA_038207945.1 Burkholderiales bacterium | reverse complement strand
CCGGCACCCCGCGCCACCACCGGCACACCCAAGGCGTGGCAGGTTTTCAGCACGGCCTGCACCTGGGCCTCGTCCTCAGGCAGCGCCACCACCAGTGGGCGCTGGCGGTAAGCGGTCAGGCCGTCGCACTCGTAGGGGGTGGTGTCCTCGTTGTTCCAGAGCAGGGAATGCACAGGTAAATGTGCGCCCAGCCCTTTAACGACCTGCGCTTGTCGCTCTGATCTTTGTTGTGCGGTACATGCGGGGGAAGCGCTTGCGTTCATCGGGTTCCTTATTCTGGCCGGTGGCGTGACATCACGTGGTTGCAGGTTCAAAGCCATCCGACAAGGGCTTGCGTGGCCTTGCCGTGCAACCGCACGGTCTGCGGCTTCGCGCCTCATGGGGTGTTGATCTGAACATGGCGTGATGGGGGTAACTTTAAGGCGTGCGGCCGGGGCTGTGCATGAGCATTTTTTGACACCTTCCTGAAATAAATAACGCTATCAAAAATATAGCTACTTGCGCTTATTTCATAAGGGCTACAGTCTGATTTCTTATAAATTTCTGACAGGGTGCGGGATCAAACCACAGTGGCCGTGGCCGCACCAGTGTGTCAGACCACGCTTTGCCTGAGCCAATCGGCAAACGCCACGCATTCCCAGCGCTCCATCATGCCAGTGCGCCAGCACAGGTAGTGCGCATGCGGGCTGGGCACGTTGGTGCCAAACACGTCACCCGTGCCCAGGCGCACCAATGAGCCGTTTTCCAGCCAGGGCAGCGCCAGCTTCAGGCGGATCAGGCCAATGCCCATGCCCGCTGCCGCGCCATCGCACATCAGGCCCACGTCATTGAACTGCGAGCCGTCCACCGGCTCCGGCCAGTCCAGGTTGCGGGCGGCAAACCAGGTGCGCCAGGGCTCCAGCGGGCTGCGCAACAGGGGCTCACCTTCCAGGTCTTGCGCCACGTCAAACGGCCCGTGTTCCCGGACAAACGCAGGCGACGCCAGCGGCGTGACCTCATCTTTGAGTAGGCACACATGCTCGACGTCGGCATAACGGCCGGTGCCAAAGCGGATCATCAGGTCAGCATCTTCGGCCACCACGTCCAGCAGGGGGATGGAGATTTGCAGGGTCAGGTCGATCTCGGGGTAGGCCTCGGTGAACTGGCGCAGGCGCGGGATCAAAATGGCGCGGGCAAACGTCGGCGTCACGGCCAGACGCAATTTGCGTTTGCCCGGCATGGCCGCCGCACCGGGGAATTTTTGCAGCATGGTCAGGCCATCGCGCACATGGGCTAGATATTCGACACCTTCAATGGTGAGCGAAAAATCAGCGCGGCCAAACAGCTTGGTGCCCATGATCTGCTCCAGCTGTTTGACGCGATGGCTGACCGCGCTGGGTGTCACACACAGCTCTTCAGCGGTTTGTGTGACGCTGCGCAGACGCGCCAGCGCCTCAAACGTCAGCAGACATTGAATCGGGGGGATGCGGGCGATGGACATGGCAAACATTGTGGCACCGCAGGCACACACCGGCCCTGCGTAAAATCCCTGACCACCGGGACTTGCGCAAAGCCGCCCCAGCGTCGTTCAAACACTTTGCCGTACCGGGCGTGCTGTCTACGGTGTTTTGCCCCGTTGGAACAATTTTGCGCAAGTCCTGATCACCTTCCCTTCAGGGTAAATTTGTTCTCCGTGCTTTCATAGGGAAGTCAGTCACTTAGTTGTCATTAAGGCGCCTTACAAATCAACAACTTACGTTTAGAACAAATTCACCGTGACCTTCCCTTGCTGCTGCACATTGGCACAAGCCCCCGCTATCGTCACCGCGCCTGCCTTGTGGTGAACCATTTTTGGATGGTCACGCGGTGCACGCCATGACACTTTTCTCAAGTCAAGCCCATGCCTTCCCTCTCCGACCGCCTTGCCGTGCTGGCGCAGTACCTCATCCCCAAACAAGCCATCACGCTGCTGGCCGGACGCGTGGCCCGTGCCCAGGGCGGCGCGCTCACCACGCGTCTGATCCAATGGTTTGTGCAGCGTTACCAGGTCAACATGGCCGAAGCCGCCAACCCGGACGTGGCCAGTTATGCCAGCTTCAACGACTTCTTCACGCGCGCCCTTCAGCCAGGTGCGCGGCCATTGGCGCAGGCCGACCTGATTTGCCCGGTGGACGGCGCCATCAGCCAGTTCGGCCCGATTGCAGGGCCGCAGATTTTTCAAGCCAAGGGGCACCAGTACAGTTGCACGGCGCTGGTCGGCGGCGATGCGGATTTGGCTGCACAGTTTGACCACGGCCACTTTGCCACGCTGTACCTGAGCCCGCGCGACTACCACCGCATCCACATGCCGTGCGCGGGACGCCTGCTGCGCATGATCTATGTGCCGGGCGATTTGTTTTCGGTCAACCCGACCACGGCACGCGGTGTGCCGGGCCTGTTTGCCCGCAACGAACGCTTGGTGTGTGTGTTTGAAGGGGCGAACGGCCCGTTTGTGCTGGTGCTGGTCGGCGCCACCATCGTGGGCAGCATGGCCACCACCTGGCATGGTGCGGTCAATGCCCCGCGCCCAGGCAGATTGAGCGAATGGCGTTACGAAGACCAGCGCATCTTGTTCAACCAAGGCGACGAGATGGGCCGCTTTTTGCTCGGCTCCACCGTGGTTATGCTGTTCCCCAAAGGGCCGTTGCAGTTCAACCCGGCGTGGTTACCCGGTGGTGCCATTCGCCTGGGTGAGGTGATGGCGCAGCGGGTTTAGCGGAATCTCTTGCCGGCTGAATGGCCGTGTGGTGGGGTGGCTCGTGTGCAACGTCAAGAGGCGGATCAGACTCGCTGCAGGGGTTCCTGGGTGTGATTCCATTTTCAGATTGATTCGACATGAAGCGCGAAGCGGCAGACAGTGCACTCGCACGGCATGGCGTTGCAACACCATGTCGGATTGATATGGGAATGGAATGACATGAGCGACATCTGGTTTTGCGTCCTACACTCAAGCTTTGATCGCCCTGGCTTCGCCAGTGGCAGCCAAGGCAGCACAGATCACGCCATGTCCCTCGGGCGACACCCCCAACCAATCCGTTCAAGGCCCATCTGTTTCATGACATCACGCTGGCGCAAACTCTGTTTTTGGTTTTTTTCCGCTGTGTATGGCTTGACCCAGGCACAAACGCCCGGCATGAGTTTCGAGTCTGCCCTGGCGCGTGTCAGGACCGGCTCAGACCAGTTGGCCGCCGCACAAGCCGGGGTGGACAGCAAAGTGCTTCAAGCGCAAGCGCTGCAAGGTCTTGGTGGGCCGGTCGTGAGTTTGTCGGCTTCGGCCTACGCCTACAACCTGAATCTGAACGTCAACCTGGACCCTGTCAACCAGAGCCTGGCGCAGATCGGCCAACAACTGGCGATTCCGCTGCAAAGCCTGCACATTCCACTGCCGCAGTTTCCGTCCAGTTACACCTTTAACCGCTCTGACACCGGCACCACCCGGTCGGTTTCAGCCGTCTGGCCAATCTACACCGGCGGCGCGAATGAGGCTGCACGGGCGTTCGTGCAAGCGCAGGCTGATGAAGCCCGTGCCGATGCCGACAAAACCGGACACGAAGTCGCCACGCTGTTGGTGCAGCGGTATTTTGGTGCGCAGCTTGCCATCAAAGCAGCCACCTTGCGTCAAGCCGCATTGGACGACATTGCGCAGCACGATGCCGCCACGGCCAAGATGCTGGCAGCGGGCGTGGTCTCGCGCGTGGAGCGTCTGCAGGCCCAGGCCGCTTTTGAGGAGGCCCGGCGCAACGCCAAAAAGGCGCAAAGTGATGCTGAATTGGCTGCTGTGGCCGTCGCCCACATGCTCAAGTCCAGCGCAGTGGGCCCACTTGCCACACCGCTGTTTGTGCTGACGCAGCCGGTTGAACCCCTGGCGCATTTTTTGGCCGAGGCGCTGGCGCGCCACCCGGGTTTGGCGAAGGTCTCCGCCAAACAGGCCCAGGCTGAGCAGTTGCACCACGGCCAAGAAGGCTTGCGCAAGCCACAAGTGTTTGCGTTTGGGCAGCACGACCTCAAGTTGCGCGATGCCGATTGGGTGGGCGGTGTCGGCGTGCGCTGGACGCTGTTTGACTCGGTTGACCGCGATGCCTTGTCAGCGGCCTCCAACAAACAGATTGAGCAGGTGACGCTCACCGAGCGGCAAGCCCGCAGTGACATCACTTTGCTGGTGGAGAAAAATTGGCGCACGCTGGAGCAGGCGCGCCAGCAGTTTTTAGCCACTGAGCCCGGCGTGGTGCTGGCCAAAGAGGTGTTGCGCTTGCGCACGGTGGCACTGCGTGCGGGCACCGGCACTGCGCTGGAGCTGATGGATGCCGATGTCAACCTGGCCAAAGTGGAAACCGAGCGTGCCCAGGTGGCTTATGACTATGTTTACGCACTTGCCAGCCTGCTGGAGAGTTGTGGTTTGTCGGAACAGTTCAGTGCCTATGCCAGCCGGGCAGATGTGAGGGTTGATTGACCATGAAAAAAACCAGTTCTGTCCAACCCCTGGTGTGGGCGGTGGGGGCCGTTGCCGTGGTGGCGTTGTTGGGCTACGGCGTGTGGCGCGCCAGCCAGCCCGCACCTGAGGTTTTTCAAGGCCAGATGGAGGCCACCGAAACCGACATTGCGCCCAAAGTGACGGCGCGTATTGCCCAGGTGTTGGTGAAAGAAGGTGAACAAGTGGTGGTGGGCAGCATGCTGATGCGCACCGACAGCCCCGAAGTGGCCGCCAAACTGGCGCAAGCCACGGCCGCGCAGCAAGCGGCGCAAGCGGTGGCAGACAAAGCCCACAACGGCGCCAGACCGCAAGAATTGGAGATGGCACGCCTGCAGTGGCAACGCGCCCAGGCGGCGGCCGAACTGGCTGAAACCTCGTTCAATCGCATTGATGGCCTCGCCAAAGAAGGCTTGGTGGCCGCGCAAAAGCGTGACGAAGCCCACACCAACTTCACGGCCTCGCGTGACCAGGCGCTCACCGCCCGGGCCCAGTACGACCTGGCACGCGCCGGTGCCCGCCCTGAAGACCAGGCCGCCGCCAATGCACAGGCGCGCCAAGTGGCCGGTGTGGTGGCCGAGGTGCAGGCGGCCCAGTCCGAGACCGAACTCAAAAGCCCGGTGGCCGGTGAGGTGGCCAAGGTGCTGGCCAAAGTGGGTGAGTTGTCTGTGCAAGGCGTGGCCGTGGTGACCGTGGTTGATTTGAAGGACCAGTGGGTAGTGCTCAATGTGCGGGAAGACCGCTTGCAGCGGTTTGCCAAAGACGCCGAATTTGATGCCGTGCTGCCCGCACTGGCCAACAAAAAGGTCCGCTTCAAGGTGTTTTACAGCGCGGTGATGCCTGACTTTGCCACCTGGCGCGCCACCCGGGCCGGTCAAGGCTTTGACGCCCGCACGTTTGAAGTCAAGGCGCGGCCTTTGGTGGTGATTGACGGCGCGCGCCCTGGCATGAGTGTGTTGGTGCAATAGGCCAATAGGCCAAGACACAAATCGACGCCAGTCCAGGTCACACGGCATGGGTCAGAAAGTATGACATTGCTCACCATCTTTGCCGGTAGCGCCCGGCGCGAAGCCGCGCGCTATCGGCGCAGCGCATGGGACCTGGCCATGGTCACCTGGGTGCCGCTGCTGGCCTGCGGCTGGATTTGGTGGGTGTTTTCTGCGGGCTTACCGCAGCAGTTGCCCATTGGGGTGCTGGACCAGGACCACTCCGCCCTGTCGCGGCAGCTGCAGCGTTTTCTGGCTGCCACACCTGGCTTGAAACTGGTCAACAGTTACCACGACACGGCCCAGGCCACTGCCGCCCTGCGGCGCACCGAGGTGTATGCGGTGGTGACCATTGCGCCGGATTTTGCCCGCAGCCTCAAGCTCGGGCAGGCGGCACACGTGACCTTGTTGCACAACGCGCAGTTGGGCACCCATTCCGGCCTGATCCAGCGCGATGTGCGCACCGCCGTGGCCACCCTGTCGGCGGGGGTGGAAATGGCAGCCCGAGGCAAACGTGGTCAAGCCCAGCTCAGCACCCGCGTGGCCATGGAACCCATCCAGACCCAACTGGTGACGCTGTTCAATGTGTCTGGCAACTACGAGCAGTTTTTGGCAGCGGCGCTGATCCCGGCTTTGCTGCACATCTTGGCCATGACCGCCGGGGCCTGGGCCGTCGGTCGCGAGCTGCGTGATGCCACATTGGGCCAATGGCTGGGCGCGCAACCCAACTGGGCACAGGCAGGGGCGGCGCTGCTGGGCAAGTTGAGCTGGCCGTGGGCCAGCCTTGGCTTGGTGGGGGTGGGCAGCCTGCTGGGTTTGACTTGGGGGCGGGGCTGGCATCCACCGGGTTCGCTGGGGTGGGTGTCGGTGGGCTTGCTGGCCTTTTTGGGGCTGTCACTGATGATGGGGGCTGTGGCCGCAGCCGCCAGCCTGTCACTGCGCACAGCGCTGTCAGCCACCGGCTTCATCACCGCACCGGCTTTTGCGTTCAGCGGGGTCGGGTTTCCGCTGCAGTCGATGCCCCCGCTGGC
>JBBQZG010000152.1:0-6554 GCA_038207945.1 Burkholderiales bacterium | reverse complement strand
GATGGCATCAATCGCCAAAGGCTCAAGGGACGCCGATTCCAGCGCCGCCCGCATGGCAGCCGCCTGGCCGTCCACGCTGGGGCGGGTGATGTGGCCAATGTCGGTGGTCAAGCCACATCCAAGCACCTCGCCGTGGATGGTAGCGCCACGTGCCACGGCGCTGTCCCAGGGTTCAAGCACCAGCATCGCCGCACCTTCGCCCAGCACCATGCCGCTGCGATCTTTCGAGAAGGGTTTGCATGACGCAGACGGGTCGTTGGCGTCGATCGTGGCCAACGTGTGCAGTGCCTCCCAGGCTTTCAATGAACCAAACGCGAGCGGTGCCTCGCATCCCCCGGCAATCGCCAAATCAAGGCTGCCACTGGCAATGCGCAACCAGGCCTCGCCAATGGCCACCGCAGACGATGAGCAGGCGGTCGAATAGGTCAGGCTCGGTCCGCGCAGCTTGAAGTCAATGGCGATCCATGCGGCACTGGCGTTGTGCATGCCCATCAGGACGGTGAACGGTTTGATGCGGTCTGAGCCCTCGCCATAAAGTGTCTGGTAGCCCTCGTCGTTTGATGACGACCCACCCATGCCAGTGCCCACAAAGCTGCCGGCCCGACCTGGGTCCACCGCAGACCAGTCACAGTGGGCATCGGCAAACGCTTGCCGGGCGGCCACCAGCGCGAACTGGCTGGCGCGGTCAAGCATGCGCAGCCGGGCCGGTTCAAAATGCGCCGCGCCGTCAAAAGCCGCGGTGGCCGCCAGTGGTGCCTGGAGCCGGTGCGCGAACGGGGTCTGCAGATGATGGATGCCAGAGCGGCCACGTGACGCGTTGTGGTAAACCTCTGCGACCGTGTCGCCAAGCGGTGACACCACGCCCATGCCGGTGACTGCGACGCGTCTCATGTCACTGGCGAGCCGGGTGGCAGGGGCTCATCCTCTGGGGCCTTGCGGCCATGCTGCACCACAATGAGTTCGTCGATGAAACGTACCACGTCGCCCAGGGTCAGCAACTGCACTGCATCGGGCGACAGCGTGATGTGGAATTCGTCCTCCACATTGAACAGCAGTTCGGCCACGCCCAGCGAATCAATGCCCAGTGCTTCAAGCTCTGCATCAAGCGTCACCAGATTGGGGTCAAGCTTGTAGTCCTTGATCAGGAGCGCGCGAAGGTGGTCAAAAGTGGTTGTCATATCAAGCCCTTTGTTGTGTCATGGCAGGGTCACAAAATTTATTCTGGATGGCAATGGCCGCCGGATCGACGGCGCAGCGTGTCTTGCCGCCCCAACCCGCCCCCAGGGTCAGCAGTCCGGGCCAGCGCTGCAACAGCGCCAGCATGGGTTTGGCAAGCAAGGGCCGCATCGCCACATGCGCCAGCACGGCAGCCAGGCGCAGCCGTGGGGCAAAGGCCAAGCGCCACTGCACCGCATACAAGTGCGCCTTCTGGCGTTGCCACACCGGGTCTGCCAAGCCCTGCCCCGGCTTGGCATGAAGCAGCTGCGCGCACAGCAGCCAGGCCGATTGCAGCGCCATGCTCATGCCTTCGCCAATGATCGGGTGCGCTTCGCCCGCAGCATTGCCAATGCGGAACATGTCGTCGCCCGGCCCCAGGTGGATGCCGGTGTCAAGCGGGCCGGCGGCCAGCCAGGCCCCCTCACGGGTGGCACCCTGCAACGCCACCTTGACCCCGCCACACTGCTCTTTCAGCAGGGCCTCAATCACCTCGCCGGCGCTCAGGCCCGGTGAGGTGCGCCGACTGGCTTCCAGATGGTCGCGGCGAATGCAGCAGGCCAGTGTGGTGAGGCCGCCGTCGGCCCTGACCATGCCACCGTAGCCGCCGTTGAATGCCAGCACAGGCAACAAACCCTTGGCCAGCCGTGCCTGGCGAAAATTGGCTTTGAAGGCCAACAGGTCTGAGGCCTGGTGGGCCCGGCTGGGGCGCATCCGCTCGGCTGGCAGGGTCTCCCATGAACCATGGGCATCAATCAGCACCGCGGCACGCAGCGTCAGCAAGGTCCCAGTGTCGGTGGCACGCACATCACAACGCCAGTGACCAGCAGAGCCCTTGGTGCGCACCGCTGACCAGGGCTGCATGACGTGCACCCCCACCAGACGCGCCTGAGTGATGAGCAGCGTGTCGAGCGTCTCCCGACCCAATGCCCGGCCCCAAGGGTAGTGTTCATTGGGCGCAGCCGGCAGGCCAGCCACCACCTGGTGTGCGCCTCGCATCAGGGCCACTTTGCGCAGCTCCGGGCCAGCCGCTTGTTCAAACGCGGGGCCAATCCCCAGCGCTCGCAGCAAAGGCAGGTTACTGGCGGCAATGCATTCGCCACACACCTTTCGGCGCGGAAATTTCTGCTTCTCGATCAAGGCCACGGACCAACCCGCACGCGCCAGCATGATGGCCGCTGACGAGCCAGCCGGGCCTGCGCCGATGATGACCGCGTCAAATTCGGTGTTCATGCGGCAGCGCCCAGACGCTCGGCACAAAAACAATGGCTGAAAAGACCCGCGGCTCGCTCCTGGAGTCGCCAGCGTTCGCCGGATGCGGGCCACAGGCTGCTGAGTTCGTTGCCGCTAAAACCGGCATGTACGCTGAGCACTGCATCCTCACGGGTGACGGCATTGGCGCCGATCATGCCGGTTAGGTGGCT
Organism: Burkholderiales bacterium; assembly: GCA_038207945.1. Classification (GTDB taxonomy): domain Bacteria; phylum Pseudomonadota; class Gammaproteobacteria; order Burkholderiales; family Burkholderiaceae_C; genus Rhodoferax. The sequence goes on along the minus strand of JBBQZG010000152.1, from coordinate 3,915 downwards.
ACCCACCAGCGCCAGCCAGTCGCGGCGTGGCTCGCAAGCCAGCAAGCGGTCACTTTTTAGCGCAATGGCTTGGAGCAACCGGGCCAGTTGCGCGCCTTCAAAATGGTGCAAAAACAGGTTGGCCACGACCAAGTCCCAGCGCTCAGGTGCATTCGTTGGCGTAGGGGTATCACGCGCCGCCCAAGCCAGCACGTCGCCCACGTCAGTGGCCACCGTCCAGCCTACCGCCTGGTAACTGGCCACGGTGGCCGGGGTGACCAAGGCTTGGCGATCTAGCAGGGTCAGCGCCACCTTGGGCCAGGCACTGTCAAGCGCCTGCGCCACACCCAGCATCAGGCTGCCGTCCCCCGCGCCGATTTCCAGCACACGCAGTGGTTCGACTTCAAGGTGTGCGAGCTTCATACCCTTGAGCGCGCGCAGGAGGATCTTGCGTGTGCCCATGGCCCGGTGCACACGCCTCAGGTCCTGGCGTGACCGCATGGCGCTGGGGTCATCCTGGGGCAAGCCATCAAGCACTTCGGCGGTCACCACCCTGGACATCATTGGTCGACCTTCAGCAAGGCGCCATGGCAACTGAATCCGGCGCCAAACGACGAAAGCCACCACCAGCCATCGGGCGCATCGTCGGCCAGCGCCGCCTCGAGCACAAAGTAGACAAAGGCACTCGACAGGTTGCCGTATTCATACAGCATGGCCGCGCTGTAACGCAAATCCTGCGGGCCCAGCCCAAATTCGCGCGCAATGGCGTGCAGCACATCGCGGCCACCAGCATGCATCGCCCACACACCCACGTCTGCCGTACTCAGGCCCGCGCGACCCAGCACCGTCTTGAGCACCCGATGCGCGTAGTCTGCCGCCAGCGTGGGCACTGCGCGGGTCAGAATGTTGCGCAACATGCCATCGCGCTGCTCGAACATCAGTGCCTTTCGCTCTGCCGGGTTGATCAGTGAGGTGCTGTCGGTCCACGCCATGCGCCGACCAGTCGCCTTGGGTTGGCGTGACAGCACCGCCGCACCGGCACCATCACCAAACAGGCAGGCGCTGATCAGCACGCCCGGGTCGTTGTCAAGGTACATCGCCGCACTGCTGACCTCGACACAAAGGGACAGCACATGCGCACAGGTTGAGCCGGTCAGCAAGGCGTTGCTGAGTTGAAGATTGGGCAAGGCAGCGGCACAGCCCTGCCCCACCAGGTCAAAGGCCTGCACGTCGGGGCGCAGCCCCAGGCCCTCAACCACGTAGCCTGAGAGTCCCGGGCACAGGTAGCCGGTACAGGTGCTGACCACCACCGCGTCGATGTCCTGCGCCGTCAAGCCCGCCTGCGCCAGCGCCCGTTGGCCTGCGGTGGTGGCAAGTGGGGGGGCGTGCGCAAGAAAACGTCTGGCCAGCGTGTTCGGATCAATCTGGAACACTTCGTCCAGCGAATCAACAGCAAGTCGACGCGTCTCCATGCCGTTGTCTCGCTGCAGCACGGTGCGCGCCACAAAATGCGCGCGCGCGTCAAGCCGGGCGAACCATTCGGAATTCTGGAACGCGACCAGGCATTCTTCTTTGGTGTAACGCGCAGACGGCGTGGCGGTACCCAGGCCACGAAAGTACATGCTTGCAGGCAGGGTTGAATCAGGCGTCATTGACTGGGCGATCTGTTGAAGGGTTGTTGCCATCGTGAGTTCATCGTTCATTGCGGCAGCGCGCCGGCCTCGCGTTGCGGATGACGGTGTTTGCCCAAGGCCGCAATAAAACCCTTGATCGCCTGCTCGGCTTTTGCCGGGTCGCCCGTCAGGATGCCCGGATCTGCGCCACCGCTTGCAAGTGTCGTCGCCACGCCAGCCCGCTCGATCAGGGCGTTCGAGGCCCCGAGCGCCAGGATGGTTTTGCCATGCCGGTACTGGTTCGAGATGAAGTCCATCACCTCAACGTGGCTACCGAGCAGCGTCACAGCGGCTGCGCCATCGGGCAGCACCAGCCCGTCAAACAACACCGGTGGTGCGTTCTCGAGTGTTTTGGTGGCTTCAAACGCGTCACCGTTCAGGGCTTTGACCGGCCCCAACCGGGGCGCGATCAGGTGCGCCGTGGCGCCCGCCGCTTGCAGCGCCGCCGTCATCACCGAGAGCGACTTGGCGTCGACACCATCGGCCACCAGGATGGCCACGCTGCGCGAGCGCACACCGCCATCACCTGGCAGCGCGGTCAGCGACAGTGCTGGCGACACGGTGACCTCGGGATGCACGGCGTCCGTCACTGCCTTAGGCATGGCCTCGGGCACGGCCATACCCAAACCCGCTGCCACCGCAGCTGCCAATTCAGGTGACACATTCACCAAGGACGACAGCATGCGTTCGCGAATCGCGGGCACCGTGACCTTGCTGAGCTCAAAGCGAAAGCCACCCACAATGTGCGCTTGCTCGACAGCGGTCTGACTCTCATAAAACAGGGTGGCCTGGGTGTAGTGGTCGGCAAACTTCTCGGGTTTGCCGCGCAGTTTGTCACCCTGCCCGTCGTCGACCGGCTGCGGGAACGACACAAAGCCCGTAGCACCGGCCTGGAACGGGCAACCGCCGCCGAGCGAGTTGGGTTCATACGCGACCCGGCCCCGCGGGATGGCTTGGCGGTGCAGGCCGTCGCGCTGGTTGTTGTGCACTGGTGCCAGCGGTGCGTTGATCGGTATCTCGTGAAAGTTGGCGCCGCCCAGCCGCGTGATTTGCGTGTCAATGTAGGAGTGGATTCGCCCGGCCAACAGCGGGTCGTTGCTGAAGTCGATGCCGGGCACCACATGTGCCGTGCAGAAGGCCACCTGCTCTGTCTCGGCAAAGAAGTTGTCGGGGTTGCGGTTGAGCACCATGCGACCCACCGGTGTCACTGGCACCAGTTCTTCGGGAATCAGCTTGGTGGCGTCGAGCACGTCGAAGCTGAAGGCTTCGGCTTGGGCTTCGGTGAAGATCTGCAAGCCCAGTTCCCATTCCGGGTACTCGCCCGCCTCAATCGCGTCCCACAGGTCACGGCGGTGAAAGTCGGAATCGGCACCAGAGATTTTGACCGCCTCATCCCATACCAAAGAATGCGTGCCAAGCTTGGGGGTCCAGTGGAACTTCACAAAGTGCGACTCACCCTTGGCATTGACCAGCCGGTATGTGTGCACGCCAAAACCTTGCATCATGCGCAGGCTGCGCGGGATGCCACGGTCTGACATCACCCACATCAGCGTGTGTGTGGTCTCAGGCATCAGCGAGGCGAAGTCCCAGAAGGTGTCGTGCGCTGATGCCGCCTGCGGCATGCCGTTGTGGGGTTCAGGCTTGACGGCGTGGATCAGGTCAGGGAACTTGATGGCGTCCTGAATGAAGAACACCGGGATGTTGTTGCCCACCAGATCCCAGTTGCCCTCGTCGGTGTAGAACTTGACGGCAAAGCCGCGCACATCACGTGCGGTGTCGGTTGAGCCGCGTTCGCCAGCCACGGTCGAGAACCGCGTGAACACCGGCGTGATCTTGCCCGCCGCCTGAAACGGCGCCGCGCGGGTGAATTCGGTAAGCGGCTGATAAGCCTCAAAGAAACCGTGCGCCGCTGAACCACGCGCATGCACGATGCGCTCAGGGATGCGCTCGTGGTCAAAATGCGTGATCTTCTCGCGCAGGATGAAATCTTCCATCAGCGTCGGCCCGCGCAGTCCGGCCTTGAGCGAGTTCTGGTTGTCACCAATGGCCACGCCCTGGTTGGTGGTGAGGGGCTGCCCTGACGCATCGGAACGCACCGCGTCGAGCGAACCCGCGAACGCACTGCGTCCCGCAGGCGTGGTAGCGGCCCCGGTCTTGTCCGACGCCTGCGCCTCGCTCAGCGTGCTGGCCGATACCGTGGGCGAACTGCTTGACACACTGGCACCGCGTGGCGGCGCCACGGCGTTGCCGCGACCGATCTCCA
>JBBQZG010000151.1:0-6640 GCA_038207945.1 Burkholderiales bacterium | reverse complement strand
CAAAGCCCTGTGCAACGCGCCGCTGCCGGACTGGGTCTTTAACGGCCCGGTGGCCGACGCCGGTGGTGTCCACACGCCGCAAGGCTCCTGGAACCCAAGCACCGGCCAGTTTGTGCCGGTGCGCAGCCTGCCGGTGTATGCGCGCCAGCACTTCCCTGAAAGTGTGCTGGGTGCGGCAGCCCCATCAGCCGCCACGGCGGGCACCACCTTGTTTGAAGACGATGCCATTCGCCTGTGGACCTTGGATGACCAGGTGGTGATTGCCAGCATCAAAACCAAGATGCACGCGATTGGCCCGGACGTGATCGACGGCCTGTTGCAAGGCCTGGCGCTGGCCGAAGAAAAGTACAAAGGCCTGGTGATCTGGAGCGCCGACAAGGTGTTTTCTGCCGGGGCCGACCTGCAAGCCATGTTGCCCGCCTTCATGATGGGCGGCGTCAAAGCCATTGAAGGGGCTGAACTGGAGATGCAGCAAGCCATGCTGAAGCTGCGTTACGCCAATGTGCCGGTGGTGTCGGCCGTGCGCGGGCTGGCGCTGGGGGGCGGGTGTGAACTGGCCGCCTACACCGCACGCCGCGTGGTGGCGATGGAAAGTTACATCGGCCTGGTGGAAGTAGGTGTCGGCCTGGTGCCCGGCGGTGGCGGCCTGGCCTACATTGCGCGGCGCGCCGCTGAAAACGCGGCCAGCTCCACTGGCAAAGACCTGCTGCCGTTCCTCACCGAAGGCTTCACCGCGGCTGCCATGGCCAAGGTGGGCACCAGTGCGCTCGAATCCCGCAAGCTCGGGTATCTGCTCGACAGCGATGTGATCGTGCCGCACAAGGACGAGCTGCTGTTTGTGGCCCTCAATGAGGCCAGGGCCATGTTCGATTCTGGCTACCGTGCGCCGCTCAAGCGCCTCTTCCCGGTGGCGGGTCGCAGCGGCCTGGCGACCATCAAGGGTTCTCTGGTCAACATGCGCGACGGCGGTTTCATCAGTGCCTACGATTTTGAGATTGCCAGCCAGATCGCCTGGGTGGTGTGCGGTGGTGATGTCGATGCTGGCAGTCTGGTCGACGAGGACTACCTGATGACGCTGGAGCGCCAGGCCTTTGGCAAGCTGCTGGGCAACCCCAAAACGCAGGAACGCATCATGGGCATGATGCAAAACGGAAAGCCTGTGAGAAATTAATGTGTTTGCGGGACAGACCAAGAATTGCGACGCAATTTTGCTCTGTCCTCAACTGATCAAATCTGATTGAGAGACAAGTATGAAACAAATCCAGGAAGCCTACATCGTTGCCGCCACGCGCAGCCCCATTGGCAAGTCACATCGCGGCTATTTCCGCAACACCCGCCCGGACGACCTGCTGGTCAAGGTGCTGCAGTCTGCGCTGGCGCAGGTGCCGGGGCTGGACCCTGCGGTGATCGAAGACGTGATCTGCGGTTGCGCCATTCCTGAAGGCCCGCAGGGCCTGAACATTGCCCGCATTGGTGCCGTGCTGGCCGGTTTGCCGGTGAGCGTGGGCGGCATCACGGTGAACCGGTTTTGCGCCTCGGGTTTAAGCGCCATCCAGATGGCCGCTGACCGCATTCGCGTGGGTGAGGCTGAGGTCATGATCGCCGCCGGTGTCGAGAGTATGAGCATGGTGCCGATGATGGGCAACACGCCGTCGCTGTCACCCGCCATGTTCGCCAACGACGAGAACATTGGCATTGCTTACGGCATGGGCCTGACGGCTGAAAAAGTCGCCACCCAGTGGAAAGTCAGCCGCGAGGCACAAGATGCGTTTGCGCTGCAGTCGCACCAGCGGGCGCTGGCCGCACAGGCCGCCGGGCATTTTGCCGCCGAGACGACACCGATTGAGGTGGTAGACCGCGCCCCGAATCTGGCCACCGGTGAAGTCATTGAGAAAAGACGTGTGGTCAGTCTGGACGAAGGCGCCCGCGCCGACACCACGCTGGAAGGCTTGGCCAAGCTCAAAACCCCGTTTGCTGCGCGTGGCCTGGTAACAGCGGGCAACAGCTCCCAAACCTCGGACGGTGCAGGTGCCCTGATTTTGGCCAGCGAAAAGGCCGTCAAACAATTTGGCTTGACGCCGCTGGCGCGATTTGTGAGTTTTGCCGCCAAAGGTGTGCCACCGCACCTGATGGGCATTGGCCCGATTGAGGCGATTCCCGCCGCGCTGCGTTATGCCGGCCTGACGCAAGACCAGATGGACTGGATTGAGTTGAATGAAGCCTTTGCCGCACAGGCGCTGGCCGTCATCAACACCCTCGGGTTGGACCAGACCAAGGTCAACCCGATGGGTGGTGCGATTGCGCTGGGTCACCCGCTGGGCGCCACCGGTGCCATTCGTGCTGCCACCTTGGTCCACGCCCTGCAGCGCACGCAAGGCAAGTACGGCATGGTCAGCATGTGTATCGGCATGGGGCAGGGCGCTGCGGGTATTTTTGAGCGCGTTTGAGCCAAAATCGACGCCCACACAAGGAAACCGCATGACTGACCTTTTGATTGACACCACTGACCGGGTCATGACCATCACCTTCAATCGGGTGGCGAAAAAAAACTCGTTCACCAAGGCCATGTATGCCCATATGGCCAAGACGCTGGTGCATGCACAAACCGACCACGACGTGCGTGCGGTGGTGTTTCAAGGCCATGAGACGATTTTCAGCTCGGGCAACGACATCACTGACTTCTTGAAAGCGCCACCCACCTCCGCTGACTCGCCGGTGTTTCAGTTCTTGCAGGCCATCAGCGTTTTCACCAAGCCGATCGTTGCCGCCGTGTGCGGCCCGGCGGTGGGCATTGGCACCACCATGCTGTTCCATTGCGACTTGGTGTATGCCGGTGACAACGCGGCGTTTTCCATGCCATTTGTCAACCTGGGTGTGTGTCCGGAAGCCGCGTCCAGCTGGCTGGCACCACAACGCATGGGCTACGGCCGCGCAGCCGAGGCCCTGTTGTTGGGGGATCCTTTCATGGCCGAGGCGGCGCTGGAGATGGGGCTGATCAGTCGCATCGTGCCCCCGGCTGAAGTCAATGCCCTGGCGCAACGCCAGGCGCAAAAACTGGCCTCCAAACCCCTGAGTTCGTTGCTGGAAACCAAGCGGCTGATGAAGCAGGGTCAGGCAGACATGGTGGCGAGTCGCATGGCGGAAGAGAGCGTCATCTTCGGCCGCATGCTGGTTGAACCTGCCGCACGCGAGGCGTTCACTGCCTTCATGGAAAAGCGCAAGCCAGACTTTGCCGCGTTTTAAGGTGAGGCGGCTTTTGTCAAACACCCAGCGTTGGTTTTTAGCCCTGCTGCTGGGGCTGGCCGTGGCCGCAGCCGTTGCCGCCAAGACCCCTGGCGAGGTGGAAGTGGGAAGCGTGTTGCGCGAAGCCACCCTGCGCGGGCTCAACGGGCCAGACCAAAAACTGTCGGCCTTCCGTGGCAAACCGCTCATCATCAACGTTTGGGCCAGTTGGTGCCCGCCGTGTATTGCGGAGATGGGGTCACTGGAGCGGCTGGCCTGGAGCGACCTGGGTCAGCAGTTCACGGTCATCGGTATTTCCACCGATGACCACCCCGAAGCCGCCAAAGGCTTCCTGCGCAAAAGCCGCGCCACGCTGAACCATTACATTGACCGCCAACTGGAACTCGAACACATGCTGGGTGCAGACCGTTTGCCGTTGACCCTGCTCATTGATGCCAGGGGTCGGGTGCTGAACAAGGTTGTTGGTGCGCGCGAGTGGGACGGCCCGCAGGCCATGCAGTTGATCCGCAATACATTCCAGGTCGGTACAGCAGCCCCTACCTTGCTGAAAAAGTGAGCCTCTGCGGTCGGCGACAATCCTGAGATGCCGAAACACATCGCCCCCCCCACCGACATTCAGTTTGAAGATGAATTCATCGAAGGCGTCAAAAAAATCTTCGAGGAAATGATCGTTTTCAACCGCATGCTGGGTTTGAAGATCAGCCAGATTGCACCCACCCAGGTCAAAGCCCGCATTGACATGCGCAACGAGTTGGTTGGCCACTATGCCTACAACCGCATCCATGGCGGTGTCATCAGCGCCGGGCTCGATGCCATGGGTGGCTTGGCGGTGATGGCCGCCATTGGTGCGCGCCACATGGACGAGTCAGTGCAGCAGCGCCTGCAACGTTTTGCCAAGCTCGGCACGATTGACCTGCGGGTGGATTATTTGCGACCAGGCATTGGCGAATGGTTTGAGTTGCGCGCCGAGGTGATGCGCCTGGGCTCGCGCGTGGCCTCCACCCGCATGGAATTTTTGGGTGCTGATGGCAAGCTGCTGTCCACCGGGTCGGCCGCCTACATTGTGTCCTGAATGCGGGGCCGGGCCCGGTGCCGGCTTGTCGACCTATTGTTATCTATAAAATTTGCCTCTAGCCCTTGTTATACATTCGCTAGTAGCTATGTTTAAAGTAGCAAATCAGACGCCGGGTTTGGGCACTTCGCGTGGCTTGCCGTGGTCGTCAATGGCGACGTAGGTCAGTGAAGCCTCGGTCACCTTGGTGTACTGACCCTGCAAGCGAAAGTGCTCGGCGTAAACCTCGATCTTGACGGTGATTGAGGTCCGGCCAATGCGCACCAGCTTGCCGTAAAAGCTCAAAATGTCGCCAACGCGCACCGGCTGCTTGAAGATGAATTCATTCACCGCCACCGTGGCCATGCGGCCATCGGCATAGGGTGCGGCAATCACTGCACCGGCCAAATCCACCTGCGCCATCACCCAGCCGCCAAAAATGTCGCCGTTGGCATTGACGTCACGCGGCATCGGAATCACTTTGAGCACCAGCTTTTCGTCCAGCGGCAGCTCCAGCTTGGGCGTGCTGTTGGTGGCGGGGGCGCGGGGGTTTGCAGACATGGGCACAATCCTTACATCGAGTTGGGGACAGCGCTGGTGCGCCTCGCACCCTGCGGTCTGTCCCAAAAGTGTTTACCAACCAAGATTGTCACCCATGCGCAGCCATTCCTCCGCCAGCCAAAGCGGCACCCCCAACAGTTCAGCCTCGACCCCTGCACCCGACGAAAAACCGCTCCGCTCCGACTGGGCCACCTTGCAACGGCTGTTTCCCTATTTGTGGGAATACAAGTGGCGCGTGATGGCAGCGCTGGCCTTCATGGTCGGTGCAAAAATGGCCAATGTGGGCGTGCCGCTGCTGCTCAAGGAATTGGTCGACACCATGAACCCCAAGGGGGGCGTGGGCGCTGAGGCCTTGTTGATTGTGCCCTTAGGCCTGCTGCTGGCCTACGGCCTGTTGCGCCTGTCAACCACCCTGTTTGCCGAGTTGCGCGAGCTGATTTTTGCCAAGGCCACGGAAGGCGCGTCACGCAGCATTTCAGTGCAGGTGTTTCGCCATTTACACGCCCTGAGCCTGCGTTTTCACCTGGAGCGCCAAACCGGCGGCATGACGCGTGACATTGAGCGCGGCACCCGCGCCGTGCATTCGCTCATCAGTTATTCGCTCTACAGCATCTTTCCGACGCTGATCGAGGTGACGATGGTGCTGAGCATTCTGGCCGTCAAGTTCGACATGTGGTTTGCCTGGATCACCATCATTGCGCTTGTTTTCTACATCAGCTTCACCATTCTGGTGACCGAGTGGCGCACCCAGTTCAGAAAACAGATGAACGAGTTGGACTCCAACGCCCACAGCCGTGCCATTGATTCGCTGCTGAACTACGAGACGGTGAAGTATTTCAACAACGAAGAGTTTGAAGCCAAGCGTTACGACGATAACCTTGAACGCTACAGAAAAGCTGCGCTGAAAAGCCAGACCACCCTGAGTGTGCTCAACACCGGCCAGCAACTCATCATTGCCGCCGGCCTGGTGGCCATGCTGTGGCGCGCCACACAAGGCGTGGTCGATGGCCGCATGACGCTGGGCGACCTGGTGATGGTCAACGCCTTCATGATCCAGCTCTACATTCCGCTGGGTTTTCTGGGTGTGTTGTACCGCGAAATCAAGCAGGGCCTGACCGACCTGGAAAAAATGTTCACCCTGATGGAGCGCGAGCGTGAGATTGCGGATGTGCCGGGGGCCTTGCCGCTGGCACTGGTGGATGAAAGCGCCAATGTGCTGAACGCCACCGCAGGCAACGCCAGCGTGAGTTTTAGGCACGTCAACTTCGCCTATGACCCGGCGCGTCCGATCCTTCACGACATCAGCTTTGACATCCCGGCAGGGAAAACGGTGGCCGTGGTCGGCCCGTCGGGCTCGGGCAAGTCCACCCTGGCGCGGCTGCTGTTCAGGTTTTACGACGTGCAGAGCGGCCAGATCCTGATTGCCGGGCAAGACATCAAGCAGGTCACGCAGGCCAGTGTGCGGCAAGCCATTGGCATCGTGCCGCAAGACACCGTGCTGTTCAACGACACCGTGGAATACAACATTGCCTACGGCAAGCCTGGTGCCACGCGCGAGCAGGTGATTGAGGCGGCGCAGTCGGCGCACATTCACAGTTTTATTGCTGCAACACCGAAAGGCTACGACACGATGGTGGGTGAGCGTGGCCTGAAATTGTCTGGCGGTGAAAAACAACGTGTGGCGATCGCCCGCACCCTGCTGAAAAACCCGCCGATTCTGATTTTTGACGAAGCCACCTCGGCGCTGGACAGTGCCAACGAGCGCGCGATTCAGGCCGAACTGCA
>JBBQZG010000150.1:0-6801 GCA_038207945.1 Burkholderiales bacterium | reverse complement strand
TGCTGTTTTCGGGTGCAATCCAGATCGCCGGCTCAGTCAAGGCACGCAAGGCCACCCGCCACGCCACCAGCGACTGGATGGAGATCGAAAAGCAGCGCGGCATTTCGGTGGCCTCAAGCGTGATGCAGATGGTTTACCGCGACCATGTCATCAACCTGCTTGACACCCCCGGCCACAAGGACTTTTCCGAGGACACCTACCGCGTGCTGACCGCCGTGGACTCGGCCCTGATGGTGATTGACGCGGCCAACGGGGTCGAGTCGCAAACCCGCCGCCTGATTGAGGTCTGCCGCCAGCGCAACACCCCCATCATCACTTTCATCAACAAGATGGACCGCGAGGTGCGTGACCCGCTCGACATTCTGGACGAAGTGGAACGCGAACTTGGCATGCCCTGCGTGCCCATGACCTGGCCGGTGGGCCAGGGCAAAACCTTTGCCGGCATCATCAATTTGCGCACCGAGGCCATGACCGTGTTCGAGCCCGGCAGCGACCGCGGTCCAAAAGACTTCACCACCTTGCCGATGAGTGATCAGGCCACCTTGCTGAAACGCTTTGGCCACGAGTTTGAAACCGCCATGGAGAGCATGGAACTGGCCACCGGTGCCTCGCCAAAATTCGATGCCGAGGCCTTTCTGGCCGGCAAACAAACCCCAGTGTTCTTTGGCTCTGGCGTGAACAATTTTGGTGTGATGGAGGTGCTGGACGCGCTGGTTGACCTGGCCCCGTCACCCGGCCCGCGCACCAGCTCGTTCGTGGTCAACAAACAGCCGGTCATCAAAGAAGTGCAGCCTGAAGACGACGCGTTCTCGGGCGTGGTCTTCAAGGTGCAGGCCAACATGGACGCCAACCACCGCGACCGCATCGCCTTTGTGCGCATTGCCAGCGGCAAATATGTGCCGGGCTTGAAGCTCAAGGTAATGCGCACCAGCAAAGAACTGCGCCCGACCAGCGTGGTGACCTTCATGAGCCAGCGCCGCGAGGCGGTGGAAGAAGCCTACGCTGGCGACATTGTGGGCTTCACCACCCACGGCGGCGTGCAACTGGGCGACACCATCACCGACGGTTCGGTCAACCTGCTGTTCACCGGCCTGCCGTTTTTTGCCCCCGAGATGTTCATGACCGTGGTGCTGAAAAACCCGCTGCGCACCAAGCAGTTGCAACAAGGCCTGGCACAGCTCGGTGAAGAAGGCGCGATTCAGGTCTTCAAGCCCGAAATGGGCGGCAACATGCTGCTGGGCGCCATTGGCCAGTTGCAGTTTGAAGTGGTGCAGCACCGCCTCAAAGGTGAATACGATGCCGACATTCGCCTGGAAGGCAGCCAGTACACCGGCGCGCGCTGGATCACGGCTGACTCTCCCGCTGAGCTGAAAGAGTTTGTTTACGCCTACCCGCAGCGCATGGCACGGGACGCCGCCGACACCCTGGCCTACCTGTGCACCAGCCCGTACGACGTGCGGCTGGCGCAAGAGCGCTTCCCCAAAATCCACTTTCACCCGCTGCGCGAGCACGCAGGGCTGGCGCTGCAAAACGCAGGCTAATGTGGCCAACCCCCCTTGCCACGGCATGCCATGAAACCGCTCTCGGCTTGGTCGCGTGAAGACCGCCGCCAGCTCATCGGCGTCTTCACCGACATCGACGACACGCTGACCACGGCCGGCGCCATCACACCCGACGCCTTGCAGGCGCTGGCTGACTTGAAAGCCGCCGGGTTGCATGTGGTTCCCATCACCGGGCGACCCATTGGCTGGTGTGCGCCGTTTGCCAATGGTGACGCCGCCCAAGGCATCACCCCATGGCCAGTTGACGCCATCGTGGCAGAAAACGGGGCACTTGCCTTTGCCGCCAATCATTTATGCAAAATTGGCCTCGAGCCCTTATCAGATAAGCGCGGACAGCTATCAAAAATATACCAGCAGTCGGGTACCACACGGGCCCTCAATGTCGCCCGAATGCAGCAAGTGGCCGCCCAGGTGCTGCGTGAGGTGCCCGGGGCCAGTCTGTCGCAAGATTCGGCGGGCCGCGAGACTGACATCGCCATCGACCACAGCGAATTTGCCCACCTGTCAGCCAACAAGATCCGCCAAGTGGTGGCCATCATGCAGGCCGCCGGCATGGTGGCCACCGTCAGCAGCATCCACATCAACGGCTGGTTTGGTGCGCACAACAAGCGCGAAGGTGCCCGCTGGATCGTGCGGGAGTTGTTCGGCCGCGAGCTCGATGCCGAACTGACCCACTGGGCGTACGTGGGTGACTCCACCAACGACCAGGTCATGTTTGAGCACTTCCGCCACAGCATTGGCGTGGCCAACATCCGCCGCTTTGAACCCGAACTGACCCACCTGCCGCGCTTTGTCACCTCCAGCGAACGCGGTGCGGGTTTTGCTGAAGTCGCGCAGGCCATTTTGCAAGCGCGCGCCGCATGAGCCCTGCAGTCCATACGCCAGTGGCACCAGCCAAAAATGCGCCGCGAGGGCTGCTGAGCGTTTTTGGCTCCACCTTGTTCCAGCTCTCCGGCATCTTCATGCTCAGCCCGCTGTTACTGCTGATGCTCAAACGGGCCGAGGTGTCCACGACCGTGGCCGGGCTGTTTGCGGCCACCACCTGGCTGGGTGTGTTTGTCATCACGCCGTTTGCCTCGCTGCTCACCAAAAAACTCGGGCGCCGCCCCACCATGTGGCTGGCATCCACCCTGCCAATGCTGGCAGCCGTTGGCTTTTTGACCACCGACAAGCTGTGGGTGTGGTTTGCGCTGGAACTGATGGCGGGTGTGGCCGGTGGGCTGCGCTGGGTGCTGGCTGAGGCCTTCATTGCCGAATTTGCACCACCCGGGCAGACTGGCCGATTTATTGGCGCCTATGCCACGATGGTCGGGCTGACCTTTGTCATCGGCCCGGCGCTGTTGGCCTGGGTCGGCACCGAAAGCGCCGCTGCGCTGTGGCTGGTCATTACCCTGCTGGCCATTGGCCTGGCCTGGACGGCCCTGATTCCAAGGCTGCCACCAGACCACGACAACCACACCGCGCATGTTGGCCTGCGCGGCTTGTGGCTTGCCGTGCGCGCCTACCCGGTCATCATGCTGGCGGGCTTTGTGGGTGGTTTTTTCGAGCTGGGCCTAGCCTCCATCCTGCCGCTGTACGGACTGTCGCTCGGCTTGGGTGCGAGCGCGGCCGCCCTGCTGGTGTCTGTGAGTGGCCTGGGCGGCACCCTGATGGCACTGCCCGCAGGCATGCTGGCCGACAGGTTTACCTCGCCTGCCAAGGGTCGCAGAACCATGATGACGGCATTTGCAGCACTCATCTTGCTGTCCACCACTGCCAGCCCGTATGTGGCACAAAACACCTGGCTGATCTGGCCGATGGTGGGCATCTGGGGCGCCGCCGGCGGGGCGCTCTACACCCTGGCCATGGTCGACATTGGTGCACGTGAAAAAGGCATGACCCTGGTCAACAGCACCGCTGTGCTGGTTCTGGCCTACACCCTGGGCGGGTTGATCGCCTCCAGCGTCTCTGGCGCACTGCTCGACTGGTCCACGGCCCTCGCCTTCCCGGCACTGTTGGTCAGCGTGGCAACCATCGGTCTGGCGGCCCTGGTGAAAACAAGGCCTGCGTCCCACGCCTGACGCAACAACGCAGTGAGTTTGTTCACTGGCACCATAGTTGCTAAAGTGACACCGCTCATTTATCGGAGACATCCATGTTTTTTGCAACCGACACCAACGCTGTGACCCATGGCATTCAATTGGCCGTGGCCCCGGTGTTTTTACTCACCGCCGTGGCTGGCATGATTGGCACCGTGGCCGGGCGACTGGCACGCATCATTGACCGCGCCCGCCTGCTCGAGGCGAGCATTGATGCCAGCCCAAGCGACTGTCCGATGACCGCCGCCTTTGGTGAACTGCAACAACTGCGCAACCGTGGCAGGCTGGTCAATGCCTGCATTGCCCTGTTGACGTTTTGTGCCATTTTGATCGGGCTGACCATCATGGCGCTGTTTCTCGGTGAAACCACCGAAATGCAAATTTTTCGCATTGCCACAGTGTTGTTCCTGGCCGGCGTGACCTGTTTTTTGTTGGCCCTGTTGTGTTTTCTGACTGAGACCGTGATCGCGACACGCGTCCTCAAATTCGCCCGGCGAAAGGCAAGCCTTCCCAATGCATGCGATCCCCCACAGGGTTAACCCGAGCACGCCAAAAAAAGGTCAGAATCAGTGCTTGTCCGTGAGGTAAGCTGACCAAAGACACCCTTGCGCCATGCCTGAATCACCGTCGCGCCTTCAAAAGGCCAGGACCACCACCATGCCACGCGAACCCAAACCCGCCGAACCCCTTGCCACACGCCTTGCCAACCACCGTGTCTGGGGATTGATTGACGCCGCAGACCGCGCAGCGCTTGAGCCCATGTTCCATTGCGAAAGCATTGCAAGCGCGACCATCGTGTTGGCGCAAGGCCAGTTGCACACCCGCATGGGACTGGTCCTCAGGGGCGACATCACTCTGATCGACCCTGATTTAGGCTTGAAAATTCGCCTTCACCCTGGTGAAATGTTTGGCTTTGGCGCCACGCCCCAGCATCAGCTCACCACCTGGCAAGCCAAAGCAACCAGCCCTTGCGACATTGCCTGGTTGCAACCCGAGGCATTGTCCAGCGTGTGCAACCGGCATGGCGAACTGGCGTACTTTTTCACCTCGTTGCCCGTCAACGAGCCTGTAAACAACCTGGGGACACCCGGCGATGACACGCTGAGCCTGCTGAGCACACCGATTCGTACCCTGATCAAGCGGGAACCGATCACACTCAGCCCCGCCACGCCGATTCAAGCGGTGGCGGTGTTGATGCGCGAATTGCGCGTGTCTTCAGTCTTGCTGGTGGAACAAGACCACCTGTTTGGCCTGGTGACCGACCGCGACCTGCGCAACCGTGTGGTGGCGCAAGGGCTCGACATCAACCGCCCGGTGTCAGACATTGCCACCATGGCGCCCATGACTGTCAGCGCCAACAGCCCAGCCTTTGAGGCCCTGCTGCTGATGGCGCGCCACAACATTCACCACATGCCGGTGATGGACGGCCAGCACATTCTGGGCATGATCACCACCACCGACCTGACCGAGCAACACAGCACCTCGGCGGTGTACCTGGCAGGTGACATCTACAAACAAACCACGCTGGAAGGCCTGAAAGCCATCAGCGCCCGCATCAAGCTGCTACAGCAACACCTGGCCGCAGCCGATGCCAGTGCCTACAGCACCGGGCACATCATCACCTCCATCACCGATGCCATCACCATCCGCCTGATCAACCTGGCTGAGGTGCAATTTGGGCCAGCACCGATTGACTATGTGTGGGTGGCGGCTGGCAGCCAGGCGCGCAACGAGCAAACAGCCAAGTCCGACCAGGACAACTGCTTGATGCTTGACGACGCGTTTGATGAAGCCACGCATGGCGCTTACTTCAAGGCGTTCAGCAAATTTGTCTGTGACGGTCTGGCTGAGTGCGGCTACATCCACTGCCCGGGCGAGATGATGGCCATGACCGACCAATGGCGTCAGCCGCGTCGGGTTTGGGCCGAATACTTTCACAAGTGGGTGGACCAACCCAAGCCCAAGGCACTGATGCTGACCTGCGTGTTTTTTGACCTGCGTGCCATCCACGGCAAGGCCGATCTGCTTGACGGCCTGCGCCAGCAGGTGGTGCAGCGCACCAAGGGCAACAGCCTGTTTCTGGCCCACATGGTGAGCAATGCCCTCAAGCACCGGCCACCGCTGGGCATGTTTGGCCAGATCACTTTGAGCAAGGGCGGCGACAACCCGCACACCATTGACCTCAAACACACCGGCATCGTGCCGATTGTGGATTTGGCGCGGATCTACGCACTGGCGGCAGGTGTCACAGTGGCCAACACGCATGACCGGCTTGAGGTGTCTTCGCAAGCTGGCGAGGTGAGCGAGCAAAGCGCCCGCGACCTGCGTGACGCACTGGAGTTTTTAGGCAAGCTGCGCATTGCCCACCAAGCGCGCCAAATCACCCAAGGCAAGGCGCCCGACAACTTTTTGGCGCTGGAAGAGTTGTCCAACTTTGAGCGCAGCCACCTGAAAAATGCGTTTGCCGTGGTGCAGACCTTGCAAGGGGTACTGGGGCAGCGGTATTCAGGCGGCCGGTTCTGAGGCATAAATATTAATTAAATATGGCTCTAGCCCATATAAATAAAGCGCTATTAGCTACATATTTAATATCACTTCGTTAAAAGCGTCAGGTCTGTTAGCGTGAAAACCGGTTGCAAGGCAGCCCCGCCGCCAGATCACGAAACGCCGCCAGCGCCGCCTCCAGGTGGTCGATGATTTCCTGTTGCAATACATCGGGTGCAGGCAAGTCATCCAGGTTGTCCAGACCGTCATCTTTCAGCCAAAAAATGTCCAAACTGGCTTTGTCCCGCGCCATCAGGTCGGCGTACGGGTAACACTTGAAGCGCTCGGTCTCGCTGCGCTGATGTCGGTTGTCCGGGTGGTAGCAGGTGATGAAATCCTGCAAATCATCCAGCTTCAAGGTGCGCGTTTTCAGGGTGAAGTGCTTGTTGGTGCGCAGGTCGTAAAACCACACGCCCCGGGTGTGCACCTTGCCGTCTTTGGGCTTGGTGTCAAAAAAGACCACGTTGGCCTTGACACTCATTCTTCAATCCAATCCAGTTGTGGCCCAACCGGGGGCCAGGTGCCAGCGGCCACGCGTTGGGCAAACCAGCGGGGCATGGCGGCGTCTTCCACGGTGTATTCGCTGCGGGCGGACTTCCACACCAGGCTGGGCTGGT
>JBBQZG010000149.1:0-6963 GCA_038207945.1 Burkholderiales bacterium | reverse complement strand
TGAGATCTGCCGGGGCCTTGAGCCCCCTAAAGAGTCGTTCAAGACCAGGACGTTGATAGGTCGGGTGTGTAAGCGTAGTAATGCGTTGAGCTAACCGATACTAATTGCTCGTGCGGCTTGACCCTATAACTTTGATTCACTAATAATGTCTCAAGGAAGTTATGCCAAGTTGACGCATTCAAAAATCCTGCCATTACACAAGTACGGCAGGTTCGTTAATTCGATGAAGCTGATTAACTCTATAAATTCGTTGTCTTGACCTTAGGTCAAGTTGACACAAAAGTTTTGCCTGACGACCATAGCGAGGTGGCCCCACTCCTTCCCATCCCGAACAGGACAGTGAAACGCCTCTGCGCCAATGATAGTGCGGATTCCCGTGTGAAAGTAGGTCATCGTCAGGCTCCTATGCCAGAAACGCCCAATCAGTCGATTGGGCGTTTTTTTTTGGTCTCAATACGAAGAGTTACTTTATATGATGCTCTCAACATCTTTTAGTGGGGAGTCGGCATAATGGAGACGAAGTGGCTGGAAGATTTTGTGAGCTTGGCTGAGACTCGCAGTTTTAGTCGTTCGGCATTGTTGCGGCATGTGACACAGCCTGCGTTTTCTCGGCGAATTCAATCGCTGGAGGCTTGGGCTGGTTCCGATCTGGTGGATCGGAGCAGTTATCCGACGAGGCTGACACCCGCGGGAGAGACGCTTTATGCGCAGGCTCTTGAAGTGCTGCAGTCCCTATTAACGACCCGTGCCATGCTCCGTGGCCATGCCACTGCTGGGCAGGATGTCATTGAGTTTGCGGTTCCTCATACTTTGGCATTCACATTTTTCCCGGCTTGGGTTTCGGCGTTGCGTGAAACTTTCGGGCCTATAAAAAGTCGGCTTATTGCGCTCAATGTGCATGACGCAGTAATGCGACTGGTCGAGGGAAGCTGTGACCTCCTTATTGCCTACCACCACCATTCTCAGCCCAACCAATTGGATGCCGATCGCTATGAAATGGTGTGTTTGAGCGAAGAGGTGGTTGCCCCTTACTCCAAGCCTGACGCACATGGCAACCCGCTTTTCGAATTGCCAGGCAGGTCTGGTCGACCGTTGCCGTATTTGGCGTACGCCCAAGGCGCTTACCTTGGCCAGATGGTGGAGTTGATCCTGAAGCGTTCTAGCGCACCCATTCATTTCGACCGTGTGTATGAGACCGACATGGCAGAGGGGTTGAAAGCCATGGCGCTTGAAGGTCACGGAATTGCGTTTTTGCCGATGAGTGCTGTCAAGTCAGACTTGCGTGCTCAGAAACTCGTCAGTGCTGCGCCACCCGAGCTTAAGGATTTGTCGATTACGATGGAAGTGCGCGTTTACCGTGAACGTCCGACCCACCGGGAAGCACTGAAATCCAGCATTCAAAACGGTCGGAGTGCGACCGCAGTCTCCAAACGCAATGCACAGGCGTTGTGGGACTATCTGGTTAATCACGGTGGCAGTTTCTGATTTTGTTTAGGAATACCCAGATGATCGACACTTTGACTCTCATTCGCCCGGACGACTGGCACTTGCATGTTCGGGATGGTGATGCGCTCGCGACCGTCGTGCCGCATACGGCCGCCCAGTTTGGCCGAGCAATCATCATGCCCAACCTGCGACCGCCGATAGTTACCACGGCCCAGGCCCTTGCTTATAAAGCACGGATTCTTGATGTTGTTCCCCGTGGAGCCAAGTTTGAGCCCCTCATGACGCTTTATCTCACTGACAACTTACCGGTCGATGAGATTGTTCGTGCCAAAGAAGCCGGAATAAAGGCAGTGAAGCTCTACCCTGCCGGTGCAACCACCAACAGCGATGCAGGTGTGACAGATCTCGGCAAAACTTATAAAACGCTGGACGCCATGCAGAGAGTGGGTTTGCCGCTTCTGCTGCATGGCGAGGTCACCTCGCCTGACATTGATCTGTTTGACCGGGAGGCTGTTTTCATTGACACCCAATTGATTCCACTGCGCAAAGATTTCCCTGAACTCAAGATCGTGTTTGAGCACATTACAACCCGCGAAGCTGCTCAATACGTGCATGGTGCCGACAAATTCACTGCAGCCACCATCACAGCACACCACCTGCTTTTTAACCGCAATGCCATTTTTACGGGGGGCATTCGGCCGCATTATTACTGCCTGCCTGTGTTGAAGCGTGAAAGCCACCGACAAGCGTTGCTTGACGTGGCGACGAGTGGCAGCCCTAAATTTTTCCTTGGTACAGACAGCGCGCCGCACCCTGTGCACCTCAAGGAACATGCCACAGGCTGTGCGGGTTGTTATACCGCTTATTCGGCCATGGAGCTCTATGCGATGGCCTTTGACTCAGCTGATGCACTTGACAAACTGGAGGCCTTTGCCAGTTTCAATGGCGCTGACTTTTATGGACTGCCGCGCCATACGGAAACGATCACCCTGAAGCGCGAGGCCTGGACCATACCTGACAGCTTTCAATTTGGTGAGGCACAACTCAAGCCGTTGTGCGCCGGTGAATCGTTGCCGTGGCGAATGGTCTGAAGACGGCGTCGGAAGCTCTGCACGCACACACTCACACGCTGACGTGCATCGACTGGTCTGCGCCATGGTTGCAGTCTTGGCGCACCTTGGGTGAAAGCGCGGCACAAGCTGTCATGTCTGGTCTACCACAGCCAGCAGCTTTCAATGAGTTGGCCGATAAGACCTGGTCCAAATCCAAGGAAGATGCGCCGATGCGGTTTGTGTGTCAGGCCGTCCTGCCGCCCAATGAAGCCTTTGAGCGCTACATTTTTCAAAATGGTTCTTGCCCAACCCGTGAAGGTTTGCATGATTTTTTTAATGGGTTGGCTTGGTTCCACTTTCCTCGGACCAAACGCCGTTTGAATCAATTGCACGCAACACACATTGCACTTGCTGGCATGACACGAGTGCGTGGACCAGCGCGCGATGCACTGACGGTGTTTGATGAAAACGCTGCGCTGCTGCGGGCACCGGATGCGTTGTGGGATGCATTGATGGCCAAAGACTGGCAATCGGTCTTTGGCGACTTACGCGGACTTTGGGCCGAGTCTTTCCTGGTGTTGTTTGGTCATGCTTTGCTGGAGAAATTAGTTTTCCCAAGAAAATCTATCACCGCCCACGTGTACCGGGTGCATCCAGCAACAGATTCAATCGCAGACTTGGATGCCTGGGTCGCCAACAGTCTGAACGATAAGGTGCTCGCAACCAAGCCATTTGCTCATTTGCCTGTGCTTGGCGTGCCGGGCTGGTGGATTGCCAACGAGACGGCGGGCTTTTATAGCGATGCCACCGTGTTTCGAAAACCACGTCAGCCGTAAGATTGTCACGTTCAGTCCCAATTTCGACGAAATTTGCATGCAAAGGCTGCAGTTGGCCCTCGCCAAATAGGCACTTGATGTGGGGATTTAACCCGTGTTTAGAGTGAAACCATGGCCATCCCCACTAACATTCGTGGCTCTGAACAGCGTATCTGTTTAATTCAGTAGAAAAGGAAATCATGAAACGTATTTTGTTGTTTGTCTTGACCAACGTGCTCGTGGTAGCCGTGTTGGGCATTGTCGCCAGCTTATTGGGTGTGAACCGCTATCTGACATCCAATGGCCTCAACCTGGGCGCGTTGCTGGGTTTTGCATTGGTGATGGGTTTTGGCGGCGCCATCATCTCGCTGCTGATCAGCAAGCCGATGGCCAAATGGACGTCCGGGGTCCGTGTGATCAACCAGCCTTCAAACGCAGATGAGGCCTGGATTGTGGAAACCGTTCGCAAGCTCGCGGACAAGGCCGGTATTGGCATGCCAGAAGTGGGTATCTTTGAAGGTGCGCCCAATGCATTCGCCACAGGTGCGTTTAAAAATTCAGCGTTGGTGGCGGTCAGTACGGGCCTGCTTCAAGGCATGACACATGAAGAAATAGAGGCCGTGATTGGCCACGAAATAGCCCACGTAGCCAATGGCGACATGGTCACGATGACCTTGATTCAGGGTGTGATGAACACCTTTGTGGTTTTCCTGAGCCGTGTCATCGGCTACGCAGTTGACAGCTTTTTACGCAAGGGCGACAGCGCCAACACAGGCCCTGGCATTGGCTACATGGTCACCACCATCGTGCTGGATATTGTCTTGGGTTTTGCCGCCGCCATTGTGGTTGCATGGTTCTCGCGCCACCGTGAGTTTCGTGCGGATGCCGGTGCCGCGCAACTCATGGGGAGAAAGCAACCCATGATCAACGCACTGGCCCGATTGGGTGGCATGCAGCCCAGCGAATTGCCCAAGAGCGTGGCGGCCTTTGGCATCGCTGGCGGCATCGGTCAGTTGTTCTCGACCCATCCGCCGATCGAAGACAGGATTGCTGCGTTACAAAACGCATAAGGATAAATCTGGTTTGTCTCGCATGGCGGATGAAGTCAAGACCGTTGCATAGGGTGTGCCGGAGTTTCTGATCCAGCTCTAAACTCGCGGGATGGAATTTTCAACCTGGCTTACTTTTTTTGCGGCGTCTTGGGCCATCAGCATTTCGCCTGGCCCCGGGGCCATTGCCTCGATGAGTGCGGGGCTCAACCATGGCTTCAAGTATGGCTATGTGACCGTCATTGGGCTGGTGCTCGGTATCTGGTCACAGCTGCTGATCGTGGGTGTCGGGCTGGGTGCGTTGGTGGCTGCCTCAGGCACCGCGTTCACCGTGGTCAAGTGGCTGGGCGTGGCATATCTGGTGTGGCTTGGCATACAACAATGGCGCGCGCCGGTGCGCCCCATGGTGGCGTTAGCCGACAGCGCGGAAGCTGTGACCCAGCGCCAACTCATTTTGCGCGCCTGGATGATCAACGTGGTCAACCCCAAAGGGACAGTGTTTTTATTGGCGGTGGTGCCTCAGTTCATCAATTTGAGCCAGCCATTGCTGCCGCAATACCTCGTCATTGGGGGCACACTGGCCTTTACCGACATGGTTGTCATGGCCGGCTACACGGCATTGGCTGCCAAGGTGCTGGGGGCACTGAAAGAACCCAGTCACATCCGCGCCATGAACCGCACTTTTGGTAGCCTGTTTGTGTTGGCCGGCTCGCTGCTGGCTTTTTTCAAGCGTGCGTGATAACGCTTACCTCACATTGGTACGGCACTTTTTGCTATATTTTTAATAGCTGCTAGCCATTTATTTATAAGGGCTATAGCCTTATTTTCAATATATTCAGTGTGACAGATTCAATGCCAAGGCCTCCGCCACCCTGATGCCGTCAACACCCGCCGACAAAATTCCCCCGGCGTAACCTGCTCCTTCGCCTGCCGGGTAAAGTCCCTTGGTGTTGACGCTTTGGAAGGTATCGCCCCTTGGCATGCGCAAAGGGGACGAGGTACGGGTTTCGACCCCCGTCAGCACCGCCTCAGGCATGTCAAAGCCCTTGATCTTTTGACCAAAGGCGGGAAGGGCCTCGCGCAGGGCGGCAATGGCGTAGTCGGGCAGGGCCTGGTGCAAGTCGCCGAGTTTGACCCCCGGCTGGTAAGACGGCAAAACTGACCCCAGCGTGGTGGACGCCTCGCCCCGGATAAATTCGCCCACCAGTTGCCCGGGCGCCTCATAGTTGCTGCCACCCAGCACAAACGCACCAGATTCCAACTGGCGTTGCAGGTTGATGCCCGCCAGAGGGTGCACGGCCGTGTCGTCAGATGATATTGATTTAATAGCATCTTGCGCATATCTGGTGCCCGCTACAGGCCCAAAAGCTTGAATAAATGCAGCGCTATCCTGGGGAAAATCGGCCGGCGTGATGCCCACCACCATGCCCGCGTTGGCGTTGCGCTCGTTGCGTGAATACTGGCTCATGCCGTTGGTCACGACGCGGCCAGGCTCGGAGGTGGCCGCCACCACGGTGCCACCTGGGCACATGCAAAAGCTGTACACCGCACGCCCGTTGCTGGCGTGGTGCACCAGTTTGTAATCGGCCGCACCCAGGCTGGGGTGGCCGGCATGGCGGCCCCAGCGGGCGCGGTCTATCACGCTTTGGGGGTGTTCAATGCGAAAGCCAATCGAAAACGGCTTGGCATCGAGGGCCACGCCGCGGTCAAACAGCATGGCAAAGGTGTCACGCGCGCTGTGCCCCAGCGCCATGACCACCTGGTCGGCCCGCAGCGCGTAGCTTTTGCCGCTGGATTGGTCCAGCACGGTCAGGCCACGCACTTGGCGGCCTTTTTCGCCATCTTCCACTTGCACATCGGTCACCCGATGCTCAAAGCGGATTTCTCCGCCCAGCGCGATGATTTGCGCGCGCAGGTTTTCCACCACCTTGACCAGTTTGAACGTACCAATGTGCGGGTGCGCTTCCACCAGAATCTCGGGTGGCGCCCCGGCCTTGACGAACTCTTCCATCACCTTGCGGCCCAAATGGCGTGGGTCCTTGATCTGGCTCCACAGCTTGCCATCAGAAAAAGTGCCGGCACCGCCCTCGCCGAACTGCACGTTGGATTCCGGGTTGAGCACATGTTTGCGCCACAGGCCCCAGGTGTCCTGGGTGCGTTCACGCACTTTTTTGCCGCGTTCGAGCACAATCGGCTTGAACCCCATCTGCGCCAAAATCAGCGCCGCAAAAATGCCGCAGGGGCCAAAGCCCACCACGACTGGGCGAACAGGTAAATCCGTTGGTGCTTGCGCCACCAGCTGGTACGTCATGTCGGGCGTGGGCTGGAAGTGCGGGTTGGACGGGTGGCTGCGCAACAGCCCCGCTTCAATTGCTGCATTGGCTAACGCCACATCGGCGATGTAGACCACCCGCACCTGCGCTTTGCGGGCATCAAAACTGCGTTTGAAAATATGCCACCGGGTCAGCTCGGGGGCTGTGATCCCCAAGGTTTTCTGGATCAGTGCCTGCAGGTCATCGGGGGTGTGGTCAAGCGCGAGTTTGAGCTCTGAGAGTCGGATCATGGTGGTTCAACTGTGGGCTTGTGGTGATCAAGCAGAAG
>JBBQZG010000148.1:0-6968 GCA_038207945.1 Burkholderiales bacterium | reverse complement strand
AGCCGACGGTAATGCAGGCTTGAGTATCCGCGGCCAAGGTGGCAACCGCGTCATCATGCTGGTGGATGGCGTACGGCTGCCGCGCAGTTACATCAATGGCAGCAATGCCTTCAGCCGGGACACCGTGGCAGTGGGTTTACTTAAACGCATTGAACTGGTGCGCGGGCCAGCGTCGGCACTGTATGGGTCAGACGGACTGGTTGGTCTGGTGAACTTCATCACCCTGGCGCCCGCTGACTTCTTAAGCGCCTTGAATGGACAGACCAAAAACACTGGGGGTCGGACTTGGCTGAGCTACAGCGGTGACGACGAAGGCGTTACCCTGGGCGGCACATAGGCACACCATGAAATAGCGCTTGGTCGAATCCCAGCCACCGTCATGCAGGTAACGGGCAGAGCCAATTTCTGTGATTTTCAGCGCATGGATGTCAGAGTAGTCGACCATCAATGTCTTGCCGGTCTCCTTCACGTTGACCACAAACTCAGGCCTGAATTCAGAAGACACAATCGACGCCACACGCGGCTCAGGGTGGTATTCCTGAGTATCTACCGTCATGCCACGGGTGCTGACGATCTTCAAAGGCTCCAGCGTGTCGCCATTCATGATGACAAATTGGGGTGGCCAGTAGTCACCGGCAATCACATACTTGTCTTCATAACCCTTGAACTTGGAGCTTTCTACCGAGCGGGCTTCCAGGCCCACACGGATTTCGGCCACGGTGTCAGGTTTTTCCATCCACAGGTCGATCATATTGACCCGGGCATCGCGCCCGATCACAAACAGATAGCGCCCTGACGCCGACATGCGGGAAATGTGCACGGCATATCCGGTCTTCAGGATCGCGATGATCTTTTTGCTGTCACCATCGATCAGCGCCACCTCACCTGCGTCACGCAGTGTGGTGGAAAAGATGTTGCTGATGTTCAGGTTGTTCATCTTCTTCTTGGGGCGATCTTCCGGCTTGACGAGCACCTTCCAGGTGCCCTTCATGTCAGCCAGGCTCCACTCAGGCGGCTGGGGCGGGTCTTGCTGCACGTAGCGGGCCATCAGGTCCACTTGCGAATCGGTCAAATCGCCAGAAGTACCCCAATTGGGCATGCCGGCGGGGGAACCGTAGTTGATGAAGGTCTTGAGGTAGTCCGTGCCTTTGGCAATGGTGAGATCAGGCGTCAGCGGCTTGCCGGTGGCCCCTTTGCGCAGCACCCCGTGGCAACCGGCACAACGCTGAAAATAAATGTTGCGTGCGTCGTCAAACTCGGCCTGTGTCATTGGTGGCGCCTTGGGATTGGTCCTTTGCACCATGGGCACGGTGGCGAGAGGGGAGCCTGCGGCCTGGTAGTTTGCCTCGCTTTGAGACAAGCCCTTTTTTTCTTGCGCCATGGCGGCTAGCGCCAGTGTGGTCATCAACACAACCGCAACCTGGGACAAACGTGGACTTCTCATATTTACTACTCCGTTGTACTGCTCAGCCAACCCACAGCCGTGGACTTCTAGGCTCGGCGACGGCTACAGCTGGTCGATTCGAGCAAAATGATTGTCAAGTTGACCCACCAAGTCTGTCCTTGAACTAGTTCAAGCAGAATGCAACAAAGTCAAAAAGACAACTGATTTCGCATGCCGCACAAGCGCTTCGAGCCAACGTTGAAATCAGCAGCCAAAACGCTACATTTAGATACGAATGAAAGTTTGCACACTAGCTATAGTGTTTTTTAATTTTTTATAAATTCGTTGTATTTGTGTTTTGTCAATGAAATCCGGATTTTCCAGCACTACCATTGCCGCTCGTTTTTTGAGAAAGCACCCATGTCGCAACACACCACCACACCCACCTTGACCACCCTCGCCCCGCAGCCCATCAGCGAAGAAGTTCTGATTGAAAAATACAGCAAAGGCTCTGAAAGAACCATTGCAGATGTCAACCAGCGCGTGGCCCGCGCCCTGGCAAAAGTGGAAGCGCCCGAGCAACAAGCCCAATGGGAAACCAAATTTCTGGACGCACTCGAAGCTGGCTTTTTGCCAGCCGGGCGCATCCAGTCTGCTGCTGGCACTGATCTGGCTGCCACGCTGATCAACTGTTTTGTACAGCCTGTGGGTGACTCCATTGCCCACATGGAAGATGGCCATCCCGGCATCTACACCGCCCTCACAGAAGCCGCTGAAACCATGCGCCGTGGTGGCGGTGTGGGCTACGATTTTTCACGTATTCGCCCGCGTGGCGCCTGGGTTGGCAGCACGCAAAGCAGTGCCTCTGGTCCCGTGAGTTACATGCGCGTGTTTGACCGCTCATGCGAAACCGTGGAGTCCGCCGGCGCGCGGCGCGGCGCACAAATGGGCGTACTGCGTTGTGATCACCCTGACATTGAGGAATTCATTCATGCCAAAGACCAGGGTGACCTGAAGAACTTCAACATCTCGGTCGGCGTGTCTGATGAATTTATGAACGCCGTGCAAGCCGACGCCGACTTCTGTCTGGTGCACAAGGCCGAGCCTGGCGTTGCACAAAAAGACACCGGGGCCTACCAAGACAAAGACAAGGGCATCTGGGTGTATCGCAAACTGAAGGCGCGTACCCTGTGGGACCAGATCATGCGCTCCACCTACGACCACGCCGAGCCCGGGGTGCTGTTTCTGGACCAGATGAACCGCGACAACAACCTGTCGTACTGCGAAACCATTGCCAGCACGAACCCTTGCGCAGAGCAGCCGCTGCCCCCGTATGGCTGCTGCTGCCTGGGCTCCATCGACCTGACGCGCTTTATCAGCGAACCGTTCTCTGACAAGGCCAAATTTGACAAAGACGCCTTTGCCAAAGTGGCCCGTGTGGCGGTGCGCATGCTCGACAACGTGCTTGAGGCCACCGTGTGGCCTCTGCCGCAGCAGCAGCAAGAAGCCAGCAGCAAGCGCCGTGTCGGTCTGGGCTTTACCGGCCTGGGTGATGCGCTGGTGATGCTCAACTTGCGTTACGACACCGCAGAGGCGCGCGAAATGGCCCGGCAGATTTCGGAGCTGATGCGCGACACCGCCTACCAGGCGTCAAGCGATCTGGCCACCGAGCGCGGTGCGTTCCCGCTATTCAATGCCGACTTGTTTTTCAGCGGCCAGACGTTTGCCTCGCGCCTGCCCGCCAGCCTGAAAAAGCACATCCGCCAACATGGCTTGCGCAACTCGCATTTGTTGTCGATCGCGCCCACTGGCACCATCAGCCTGGCCTTTGCCGACAACGCCAGCAACGGCATTGAACCCGCCTTCAGCTGGACCTACAACCGCAAGAAGCGCATGCCCGATGGCAGCTTCAAGGAATACGCGGTGGAAGACCATGCCTGGCGCCTCTACCGGCACCTGCGCGGCAGCGATGCAGTTTTAACAAACGCCTTCGTAACGGCGCTTGAAATGAGTGCCCAAGCCCACGAAGAAATGGTGGCTGCCGTGGCCCCTTACATTGACACCGCCATCTCCAAAACAGTCAACGTGCCGGCGGACTACCCGTACGAGGACTTCCAGGGCCTGTACACCCAGGCGTGGCAGTCTGGCCTGAAGGGCTTGGCCACCTATCGCCCAAACAGCGTGCTGGGTTCAGTGCTCAGTGTCACACCCACCATGGCGCCCATCAGCGCCAAGCCATTGCAAATCGACGGCACCAACCACCGACTGATGCTTGACCGCCTGCCGGCCCCGGTGCTGTCGTCGCTGCGCTGGCCAGGCCGGCCCAACCTGCCAGGCGGCAACCCTGCGTGGACCTTCATGGTGCACCACCCATTTGGTGACTTTGCCCTGTTCATCGGTGAGTTGTCACCGCAAGAAGGTGGCTCGCCACAGCCTTTTGAGGTGTGGGTGAACGGTGCCGAGCAACCACGCGGCTTGGGCGCAATGGCCAAAACACTGTCGATGGATTTGCGCGCCAATGACCCGGCCTGGCTGCAACTTAAACTTGACGCGTTGGCCACGGTCAGCGAGGAACATGCCTTTGAGATGCCTTTCCCGCCGCACGGCGAAAAGCGCTTGTTCCCTGGTGTGGTGGCCGCCACAGCGGCAGTGATCCGCTGGCGTTGTGAGCAAATCGCAGCACAGGCGACCAAAAAGCCCTCTGACAGCCCATCGGTCTACACCCCAGTGATTGATGCCATGTTCAGCCGCAATGAACCCATCACCGGGCCGTCCGGTACGCTGGCCTGGGCAGTCGATGTCGACAACCCGGCCACCAGCGAAGCGTTCACCGTCACGCTCAAGGAAGTCAACCTGCCCGGGCCAGATGGCAACATGGTGACACGCCCTTGCGCGGTGGGTTTCAGCGGCAACTACCCTAGGGCCATGGACGGCCTCGCACGCTTGCTGTCACTGGACATGCGGGTGATTGACCCGGCCTGGATCGGCATGAAGCTGCGCAAGCTGCTCAACTACGCCGAGCCGCTTGGCCACTTCATGGCGTTTGTACCCGGCTTGCCCAACGGTGAAAAACGCCAGCAAACCTGGCCGTCCACCGTGGCTTACATTGCCCGCCTGATCATTCACCGCTACGCCATGCTGGGCATCCTGAATGAGGAAGGCTACCCGCTGCGTGACATGGGCGTGCTGGACACCCCGGAGGCGCGCGAAGCCGGCAAAACCATGGCCGGTAAAACCTGCCCGGAGTGTGGCAACCCCACCGTCATCCACAAAGACGGCTGCGATTTTTGTACGGCCTGTGGCTATGTGGGTCAATGCGGCTGATTTTTAGTTAAAAAATCTCTAGCCCTTATTAAATAAGGGCTAGTAGCTACAAATTACATAGCATTCAAAACAACAATAACGCCGAGTGCGAAATCACCCTCAGTCGCGCACCACCAGTACCGGCAGCCTGGTGTGCGACAACACGGCTTGGGCCACGCTACCCAGCACCAGTTTTTCCAGACCGCTGCGGCCATGTGAGCCCATCACAATCAAATCGGCCTGCAGCGAGTCACCCGCTTCCACAATGCCGCGCCAAACGGTATGGGCTTCAATGACCGAGGTGTCCATCCTGACGGTGGCACCGGCAAAGGCTTCTTTGGCGGCTTTGACAGCGGCATTGGCCTCCGCAGTGGCCGCGCTCAGGTACTCGGACTGGCCGTAAGCAAAATCGGTACCCACACCGGTAAAAGGATACGGATCAATCACATAAATCACTGTCACCCGGCTGCCAAACGCCTGGGCCATTGTGATCGCCTTGCCAACCGCCATTTGCGCCGTGTCAGACCCATCCACAGGAACCAGAATGTGCTTGAACATAATTTACTCCTCAAAAAAAATATCAGGTGAGCAGATTGTGAATCAGACATTTGCCTGAATGTGCAGAATTCGCAATCTTTATGCGCCATCACCCTGGAAACCGTGGGCGCGCAAAGTCACCACCAACGTGTCACGGTAGCAGTCCTGCGGTGACAAGCCTTGTTTTGCGAGCGGCTGAATGGGCGTGGATTCATGAATCACGCGGGCATCGTCAAGCAACAACACCGACCAGGGCTCGGTCAAGGTAAAGCGTTGCCCATTCGGGCCATCGGCATCAAAGACACGTGTCTCGCCACCCTTGATGTGCTGCCGATTCACCAAAAACACCGCAACCAGGTCGACACCATCGCGGTGCGCCCCTTCAGGCGTGGGGCGACCGATGCCGTCGGTGGTGTCAATGCGAAATTGATGCGCTTCCACGAACCAAGGCTGGACTCCCCTCAGCCCGGAGCATACGGTGCCCAGCCACAGCAACAACTGGGCCCACGCGGGTTGGGCCACCACCTCGGGGAGGATCGGTTCAAACAGGCGCTGCATACCGCCATGCAAGGCGTTGTATTCAAGCGGTTGCCAATGGGCACGGTGCGGCGCCTGCGTGACCGAGTCACCGTTGACCACAAAACAGGCGTGCCGACGCCGCCGGTAGTGGCCGCCGTCTTTCAGGTAATTGTCGGGTGGTAAATCAGACCAGGCGCCTCTTAACGCCGGCAGCGCCTTCGCGGGACAGCCGCTCAAAGCGCACACGCCGCCAGCGCCCAACACCGCATAGCCCTGGCGTTGCAGCGTGGCGCCACAAGCAGCCGGTTCAACAACCGGCGCAGAAGAAAAGTATTGAGTCATCCGCCGACTTTAGCGCCAAAACTATAGCGCCAAAACTTCAGGCCAAAAACCTCTCATCAATCTTCAAATGTCTTCAGGCACCATCTTGATCGCGCCACAAGGGCATTCCGCGACACAAATGCCGCAGCCCTTGCAGTAGTCGTAATTGAAGTCAAAGCCTTTGCCAGGGCCGAGCTTGATGACCGCGTTGTCGGGACACACGCCGTAGCAGTTGTCACATTCAAAACAGTTGCCGCATGACAGGCAACGCCGGGCCTCAAACAGCGCGTTGCTCTCGTCCAGACCACCCTGCACTTCTTCAAAGGTGGATTGGCGGCGGATGATGTCCAGGATGGGTCGCACCGTTTTGGGGGCGTCGCTGTAGTACCAGGTGTTGAGCAAATCGAAACTGGCGACCTCACTTTTTGGAGCTGGCACGTAGGCGGTGCCGCGCAACCAGGCGTCCATGTTGCGTGCGGCTTTCTTGCCGTGGCCAATCGCCACGGTCACGTTGCGCTCGGCAGGCACCATGTCGCCGCCGGCAAAAATGCCGTCGTGGCCGGTCATCATTTGCGCGTTGACCTGCACCACGCCATCTTGCACCGCCAAGCCTGGCACACCTTTAATCAGTGACAAATCTACGTCCTGGCCCAGCGCCAGCACCACGGAATCGGCTTCCAGGGTTTCAAACTCACCGGTCGGCTGCGGAAAACCCTTGTCGTCCAGCGCCATTTTTTCGACCGTGATGGACGACTCGCCAGCTTGCTTGATGGTGGACAGCCACTTGATCATCACGCCCTCTTGCAAAGCCTCTTCCACCTCAAAATCATGCGCCGGCATTTTTTCGCGATTGCGGCGGTAAACGATGATCGACTCGGTGGCCCCCAGCCGTTTGGCGGTGCGC